>CAZVPL010000012.1:0-33836 GCA_964629075.1 uncultured Bifidobacterium sp.
CAACGGACTCTTAATCCGCAGGTTCTGGGTTCGAATCCCAGGGGGCGCACTTTTGTGTTCGACATCACACGGCGACGTGCGACGTCGTTTTTGTTCGACTCAGGACCGTTTCCCGCGAGGCTCGGTTGCCTCGAACATGCGCACCGGAATGACACAGTTCGTGGAAATGTTTTTCACCGTGGCGAGCATCTCGGCACCCGACATGAATTGATTGCCACCCCAGCCCACCGTCGGGCTCGCCTCGCTGGAACTCCATATGCATCTGATCGAGTAGCTGCCGGACGGCGAATCGTGGACCATCTTTGGAATGGTCTTGCGATCCTCCACGAGAATCTTGAAGAGCTCGTCTTTCGACGGTACGAACCAATCGTCGCGGCCTGCGCCGCGATAATTGACGGCCTCACGCGTCGCAAATTTCACCGGACCGTCGTATGCAGCACACTTTTCGTTGATGATTCGGGTGTTTTCCTGTCCCGCTCCAATCGCAGTCAGCGTTCCGGGAAGCGACGTCTTGAAGTAGTCAGGACAACTCCAGGCGACTTGCGTGTTGTTGACAACCATCTTTGTTCCGAGCTGATCGCCGATCTCAGTCCCGCTCCAGTCGGAACGCGCCACCTCGAAATACTTCCCCGTCGCGTTGCTGGGTGTCGACGGAGTCAAGAAGACGTAGCCCCCGGCTGGGCCTATGTCGCCGACCCTGTACGTACGAGTGTCGTCGACGACCACCGCCGGGCTGAGGTCGGGCCTGAATGCCCAGATCAGCGTGTAGTCGAAAGTCAAGCCCCGCTCCCTGGTATCCAATCTGCCGGCCCTGTCGCTGACCAACTGCACATTGCCCTTCGGGGTCGATGACCAGAACTCGCCATACGAGAACGGACTGTCACCCTTTACCACCGAGAAGTACTTTGCGAGTTCCGCAAGTTCACCGGAGGACGGCAAGAACATGTTCTTTTTTGGATCATTCAACGCGATACCGCTCAGGCGACCGAAGGTTGACGACGATCCACAGAGATAAACGATCTGGGCCGTGTTCTTCAGGCCGTCACCAATGGCCGCTCCGGCATCGGGTAGCGCCGTCTCGCCGCACCCGAACGTCGCGTTGTACCACGCTCGCCCCACAGGTGCCTCGAAGAAGAGACCGCTCGCGTTGCCCGGCGTGGATGGCGTGATGAATACAAAACCGCCGTTTGGGCCGGTGTCACCGATTCGACACGCGGTTGGCGTGCACTTCACCCCGGTCGCGGCAATGCTCGCGACCGGCGGGTTCGACGTCGTTGTTGTCGCCGCGGGCTTGACTGTGGTCGTCGGCGCAATTGTCGTGGTCGAGATCCTTGCAACCGTGGTCGTCGGCGCAACTGTCGTGGTCGTCGGGGCGATGGTCGGCGCCGCGACAGTCGTCTGGGCAGACGTGAGATTCGCGGCAAGTCGGAAGCAGTACCGGATTCCCTTCGACACAAAATCGGCGCCATAGCCCGAGGGGCACGGTTGACCCTGGGCTACCTCGGCCATGGCCAACACACAAGATCCTGCGTCCTTGCCGTTGGTTTCGTAGTAGTACTCAGCCGGTTTAGCGCACTTGTTGCCCGGCAGCGCCTTGACCACGAGGGGTTTGCCGCCGACAGGTGCGACTGTCGTCACCGAATTTGGCCGCGCCTTGTTCTTGGTCCGTGAACCCGACTCTGACGCGCCGGGTTCTTCCGCGCCGCACGCGGCGAGAAGACCAACAACTACCAACACCGAAAGTGCATTCCTACGCAACATCATGACTGAAAACCCCCTGGCATCAACACGGTACCCAACGGAGGATCGTTTGTTCGGACGGCATGATGTTCTATCTCTTGACCGTCGTCGTGGTTGCCTTGACCGAGGTTGTTGGCCTCGGCGCAGTTGTCGTCGTCGACTTGACCGTGGTCGTTGACCTCGGCGCAGTCGTCGTCGTCGACTTGACCGTCGTCGAGGTCTTCGGGGCAGTCGTGGTCGTCGACTTGACGGTCGTCGTGGGAGCGCGAACCGTCGTTGTCGTCGCCCGTGACACCGAGGATGGTGTCGTCGTCGTTGTCGTTGTCGTTGACAGCGGTACGGGGCAGAACAGTATTTGCGCGTCGCGACCGCATGCGATGTTCGAGCCTGAAAGGATCGCGCCGTCAACGTTCACATCGCGGAAAGTTGCATCGGAAAAATTGGTGTCCGTCAAGTTCGCACGGTTGAAGCGGGTGCCTTCGAACGACGTGGTTGAGAAATTTGCGCCAACCAAGCTCGCATTCGAAAAATTCGCTCCTCTCACCGTTGACCGCGAGAAGTTGGCGCCGTTGAGATTTGCCCGTTCGAAGTTTCCGGTGACAAAACGGGGAACGTCGCCGGCGGGTTTCGAAAAGTCGACATTGCCCAAATTCGCACCCGTGAAGTTCGTCCCTGCTGCGACAAGAGCATTGGTAAAATTCGCCCCGACGAGAGTCGCGCCCGCGAAATCGGTGTTTCTCAGATCGGCACCCTGAAGATTGAGGCGCGTGCCGTTAATACCGCGCAGATTGGCGAGCACCCCGTTCATCTTCGCGTCGGTGAGATTGGCTCCGTCGAGAATCGCGCCATCAAGCCTCGCGCCACGCAGATCGGCGCCCGAGAGATCTCGGCTTCGCAGGTTGACGCCGCTCAGATCGGCCCCGCTCAGATTGGCACCCCGAAAAACAGTTCCGTCGGTCGTCACGCCGCCCAACTTTGCAAGCGAGAGATTGCGCCCGGACAGATCGATCTCCCTGAGATCCGCGCCGCTGAAGTCGACCCCGCGCAGGTCCATCGGCAACGTCACTCGCGTGAGAACCACCTCGTTGAACTTTGCGCCACCAAGGATTGCTCCTTCGAAGTTTGCACCCTCGACCTGGGCCATCCGGAGGATCGCTGAAGTGAGATTTGCATTCGAAAGGTTCGCACCGCGCAGGTCGGCGCCCGACAGGTCTCTCAGGCTGAGGTCTTGACCGCTGAGATCGGCGTTCGACAAATTGGCCATGTTGAGACGCGCCCCTTGCAAATTCGCCCCGATCAAGATTGCACGTGACAAATCCGAGGCCGCCAGCGAGGCATTCGTCAGATTCGCCGACCTCAGATTTGCCCCGACAAAGTTCGTGTCCTGAGTTTGGGCGCCGGTGAGATTCGACCCCGAGAGGTTTGTGCCGCTGAAAGACACTCCACCGAGGTTTGCTCCGGCGAGATTTGCGCCAGCCAGGTTCGCGGAAGCGAAGCGCGTCGTTGGGCTGAATGTCGCACCAACAAAATTGGCGCCGGTGAGATTCGAGTCGGTGAAGTCGATTCCCGCGAGGTCGTCATCCGAGAAGTTGATACCCGCAAGATTCTCGTCGCGGAAGTCGAATGCAGCCAGGACAACGTCAGAAAATCGCGCACGGGACCAGTTGACACCCGCCGAGGTGAGGTTTGTGTGGGTGCCCCGAATGAGTACGGCCGACTGCATGTTCGCACCGGTGATGTTGGCACCGTCGAGGGCGACGTCCGTCAGCGCTGTGGACGACAGGTTGACCCGCCGAAGGTTGGCACGGGTGAGATCGACGTCGATCATGGAAGCTCGCGCAATCGAAGCCCCCTCAAGGTTCGCATCGACCAACGAGACTCGAGAGAATTCTCCTGCATCAATGGAAGCACCGGAGAGGTTCGTGCCCGCAAAATCAACGAGGTCGAAGTACGCGCCGTTCAATGTGGAACCGCTGAGATCCAGGCCACGCAATGAAAGATTCGATGGACGACATGGTGACCCCGCCCCGAAAAACCGTGCGCCGGTGAGATTTGCCTGCGCGAGCGTTGTCGAACCCTCGAAGCGCACGTACTCAGGATTCCAGCAACTTTCGGTGAGAGTCCCGAATGAGGCTCTGCTGAGGTCCGACCCCGTAAACGGAACGTCTGTCAGAGCAGCGCCATCAAACAGCGCTCCAACAAGACTCGTTTGGGCGAAGACAACTCCGCTCAGGTTTGCCCCGAAAAAATTCGCTCCGTTGAGAATCGAGCCGGTGAAATCAACATTGCGAAAGATTCTGCGACGGAAGACCTGCCCCGAAAAGTCGATTCCGCGAAAGTTCGTCGAATCGAAAACCGAGTCAAAGTCGAGATCCTTGGGCAGTGAGGCACGTTCGAAATTTGCTCGCGTGAAGTTGGGTGCCGTCAATGTTGTATTGGCGAGGTTGGCCCCAGGTGCAACTGCTCCTTCGAAGGTGACTCTGCCAAGGTAACCACTGATGGTGGCATCGGCCAGCGTCGCACCACTGAAATCCGAACCCAAGAACCTCACGTCGGTGAATCGGGCTCCGGTGAGATCTGCGCCGGCAAACGAGGTCGACTGAATCGGTTGACGTGGCACATCGGGTGCCTTCAGGGTTGTCGCAAGTGCACCGTTGAGATTGGCCCCATTGAACCTCGCCCCGTCAATGACGGCGCCCGACAAGTCCGCACTTGTCAGGTTTGCAGAGTCGAAATTCGTACCAACAAGCCGGGCGTTACGAAGGATGGCGTCGTTCATCTGCGCACTTCGAAATCTTGTGCTGTTTAATGTGGCGTAGCTGAAATTCGCTCCGTCCAGCACTGCTCCATTGAAGTTGGCGTTAGCCAGATCAGCGTCTTGGAAGTTCGCTCCGGTCAAGTCGAAGCCCGCGAACGAGGAAAACCGCAAATTCTGTCCGCTGAAGTCTTGACCGCGCATAGAGACCGTCGTCGTTGTCGACTGATCCACATCAGCGGGAGCATCCGCCGCAGTCGTTGTAGTTTCCGGAGGCTCGACCGACTGTTCCGCGATGGACTCGGCGACTGTCTCTGCCCCCACGATCAAGCCATCGGGGCGAACCGTTCCTGCTTCATCGGCCAACGCACAGGCTGACGCGATTCCGACTTCGTAACTGCATCCGAAGACTTTTCCTTGATTGTCAATCGCAGTGATCTTCATTCTGTTGACGGAGTCACCGATTGCAGAGTTTTTCGTGCGGCCGCTGCTCGAAACCGAGCTCTCGGGCTCACCGCAGGCAGTGGCAAAAGCCAACAGAGAGAGAACCGATAGGGCGGCTTTCTTGAGCATGTTTCAAAAGTACTCGCGATCCCGAGGTTGTTTCATTCAGCAATTCGCACTGAAGTTGAGGTGAATATTCTTTGGTCGGTCGTCTAGGGTCTGAACGACATGAATCGTCCGATCCCCCCGATGCAGAGACCCGACTGGGTGAACCGACGCTTGACGCTGGGCATCTTCTTGGCCGCGGCCGGTCGTGGTGGGGCGTATCTCACGTGGTTTGCGATTCTCTGCATCGTCGCGTTCGTCATCGCGAAGGGTCTCGACGGTGCAGAGTGGGCGTGGAAGCGCCGCAAACGCTCCGCGCGCGGCTAGCGACGGACGACTGTCGTCGTGCCGATGTAGTCCCACACCGTCTGTCGGCGTGGCGTGGCCCACAACATGATGAGTGACGCCAACGTGACGATGCCCGTCACCGAGCCCACGACCCACTTGCCGACGACCTCGCGCATCACCATCTGCTTCACGCTGGCGGGTGAACCGGAGTTTGCGTCGATCACGACCATGCCGAGCATCTTCTTCGCGGGAGAGGTCGACTGCTTCCACAACACGATGCTCCAGATGAGCCAGCCGATGAAGAGCGTGACGACCATGAGGAGTCCATCGAGCAGGGCCGCCCCCAGTCGGGAGCCAGCCGACGCGAGCTGCGTCGGAACGACGACCTGGGATGTTGCGGCCACCGAAGGTGGCGGTGGGGGCGGTGGATACGCGTCGGTCATGCACTGAAAGTAATACGGGAACGAAGCGACAACGGGGAGCCTGCCGGTGGTCTACCGTCGTGGCGTGGGGAAACGATTCTTCAGGGCGCGACGTGGTCCTGCAGTTGTTTTCGGCATCTTGTTCGCCCTGTGTGCACTGGTGTTGTCGATCACCCTGCCTACGTGGTTGTCGGTGGGTACGGGAAACCCGGCCGGCAAGACAGTGACCGCGCTGACAAAGGACAAGGAATTCCGCGATGAGGCGGCGCGGTATTTCATCGAGCAAATCACCGAGAACGCTTCGGGTGAGGAGTTGGCAAGGTTCGATGAATTGGAATCAACCATCACGACAAAGCTCGATGAACTCGCGGCGAACGACGAGTTCATGGCAAAGGTGAGTGACATCTCGGATGAGATCTACGACTTTTTCGTGAACGGCATCGACGAGACGAAGATCGTCGAAGCCAAAGCCGTCGCACAGGACGTGATCGCGGCTTTGGGTGACGTCGACCCCGAGTTCAAGAACCTCGAAAAGGAAGTCGACGATTGGAAGGGTCTCGAACTCGAGCCCATGAACGACGGACCGGACCTGAAGTCGATCAAGGACGTGCTGAACACCGCGTTCTGGGTGGCGGCATTCCTCACTCTCGCAACCGGCCTGCTCTATCTCTTGTTCGCGCGATCGTTGCGGGGTGGCTTGCTGTTTCTCGGCATCACAACGTTCATCCTCGGCGTCATCGACTTGTTCGCTGCCGGCGCCGTACGTTCGGCCGTCGTGTCGTCGATCGACGAAACGGATCGCCTCGCCAATGCAGCGGTACCCGTCGCAGCCGATTCTCTGCTCGGACCGTTCCGCACCGTCGGCACCTTGTGGGTCGCCATCGGTGTCGTTGCGGTCGTTGCTGGAATCATCGTCGGCCGACGACAGCGTGCGACGGTCGTGCTCGAGACCGTCGGCTCAGAGACCGAGTAGTCCCCCGGCGTCCAGATCGTCGGCCGCGGAAAAGGCGCGTTGCACGAGTGAGTCCATCAGGGCGGCACCGCGTTCGTTCGCCTTGTCGAGCGTGAGGATGCTCGCGGCAAACGACGTGCAGTAGAACAACACCCCCTCGGTGAGACCCTTCAAAATGCGGGTGCGGTCGGCCCATTCGGCCGGCACACCGCGGCCACGCAGTTCGGCACAGTAGCGATCGATCAACTCGTCGGTCATTGCGCGCCGCGTGTCGGTCGGCAGATTCGTGCCGATGAAATACACCAGGTCGGTGGTGCTTGGCGCGCGCATTGCCAACTGCCAGTCGATGAGCGTCATCCCGCCACGGTCGTCGAAGAACATGTTGTCGAGACGAAAGTCGCCGTGGATCAACGTGACCGGCCAGTCATCGTAGGTGTGGATCCAGTCGACGATGTTCGGTACGAAGGCCTCGCACCAGCGCAGTACGCGCTCAGGAAGAGAGTCGGCGTAGCGGGCAAGGAAAGTCGGCCAGCCGACGGAAAACAACTGCGCAACCATTCCCGTCGATGGGTCGTTGAGATCGGGCATCCAGTCAAAGGAATCGAGCTCGGCTCGCCCCATCCATTCGGCGTGCAGTGCCGCTGCCGAGTCGATCACCGTACGCGCCTGTTCGGGCGTCGGCCCCTTCACTTGATCACCCGGAAGGGCCGGGGCGAGGTCCTCGAGCACAAGGACGAACGGGTCAGTACCCGAGTGGATGCATTGCGGAATGCTCACCGCTCGCATTTTTGGCGCGACCTCGGTGTAGAAACGGTGTTCGCGCTCCCATACGCGCATCATTCCGCCGATCATCTGGGCACCGGGGTCCGATGACGGCATCTTGACGATCAGGGACACCGGCACATCACGCGACACCAAACGCACGCGCGCCAGTTGGCCCATGAAGCCCACCCCGGCGCCGATCACGTCGACGGCGACATCGTCGACACGGCTCCCCATCACTTCACTCAGCCATTCGGCCGAAATGTCCCGAACATTGCGCGGTGCGGCCCCCACTGCACTCACCCCCGACTCCCGACGGTAGTCCAGTCCGGTGACTTCCTAGAGTGGGGGCAGTGACCGCGCTCGTCGTTTTCACCCACCCGAAGCCCGACCAGTTCGCACGTGAGCTTCTTGAGACAACCGTGACCGGCCTCTCCGCGGCCGGTCACCATGTTGACGTCATCGACCTGTACCGCGACAACTTCGACGCCGCGATGTCGCCGGTTGAGTGGCGCACCTACACGACGACAGAGGGAACAGCGCCCGCTGACCTGCAGGCCTTTGCGCGGTTGCTCGCTGGGGCCGACGTGCTCGCTTTCGTCTTTCCCATGTGGTGGTCGGGTCCGCCCTCGATGCTGAAGGGCTTCTTCGACCGCGTATTGGTACCCGGTGTCGCGTTCCGATTGGCAGACAACGGGCGCGTCAGCCCGGGTCTTCGCCACATACGCCGCGTCGTTGTCGTCACCGCAGCCGAGCCACCGGGGCACTTCCCCCAACGCTCGACACGACAGCTCGCCCACTCTTTTGGCCGCTCACTGCGCCGCGCCACCGGATGGCGCACCCGCACGCTGGTCTGTTGGGCGGGTCCCGGTGAAGCCGCGAACGACGAGAAGCGGCAGCGGTTCCTCACCCGCACACGTGATCGATTGGCGGGCTTGCGATGACCAGACGGGTTCTCGTCGTCCACGCCCATCCGGACCCGACGAGTTTTTCCCACGGGCTCTTCGACCTCGTCCGACGAGTGTGCGTCGAAGTCGGCAACGACGTGCGTGTGCACGATCTTTACGACTCCGGCTTCTCCCCCGTCGTGTCGGCGAACGAATGGTCGCTGCGTGGAGCTGCACCATCGACCAAACCACATCTTGCCTCTTACTTCGACGACGTTGCGTGGTGCGACACGTTGGTCTTCGTCTATCCGACATGGTGGTCGGGACAGCCCGCAGTGTTGAAAGCTTGGATCGACCGGGTCCTCGCAAACGGTGTCGCATGGAACATCGACGAAGCAACCGGACAAGTGATGCCCACGCTTCGCAATGTCACTCGAATCGTTGTCATCACCACGCACGGCAGGTCGAAGAGCGCAAACCTCCTGTGTGGACGCGCGGGGAGAACCGTCGTCGTGCGATCGATTCGTCGACTCTGCTCGTGGCGGTGTCGCACACACTGGTTGGCGCTCTATTCGGTCGATCGCTCGACGCGTTTCGAGCGCGACAGGTTCAAGCAGCGGGTGGAACGAATCCTCCGGCGAATCTCGTGACAGGTCGGCTTTCGTCGACAACCTTGCCGCGGCGCAATCTGGTCACCATCTCGAGGTGGTTCGTGTGTGGGAAGAGATCAAGTACCGAGATGTCGTCGAGCTCGTAGCCTGCCTCGGCGAGAAGCCGAACGTCGCGCGCACCGGCCGCCGCATCGCAACTGACCAAAACGATGATTGGTGCATGTGTCGCCGCAAGGGCTGCGACCCCGGCGGCGCCAAGACCCGTGCGGGCGGGGTCGGCGATCACAAGACCCGCGGGTTGGGCGTCCCAGCCCTCGAGCGCCGCCTCGACGATCGTGGCGCGGTGCGATGCGAGGTTGAGACGGGCGTCGGCGATGGCGAACGGGTTCGACTCGACCAGCGTGACCGGAACGTGTGTCGGCACGATCGTTGCCGCGAACAACCCGCAACCGCCGTACGCATCGACAACCTGGCCGAACGTGCCACTCAACGCTTCGGGCCCCGCCAGCGTGCGCACTGCGTCGACGAGAAGGTCGGCCGCTGCAACTCCGGACTGAAAGAACGAACCCATTGAGACGACGAGATCGGTCCCGTGCACGGTCTCGATGAGCCGCGCATCATCACCGACGACATCGACGGCTTCGAGACCCCGGACACTGCGCTCATCGCCGTGCACCACGGCACCCACCACTTCGGTTGCCACGCTGCAACGCAACGTGACTTCGACATCGCTTCCCGGGCGCGACGAAATTGCCGCAATGGCGGGCCGCAGGAGGGGATGCGCAACGAGACACTCCCCCACGGGAACGACTCGGTTGCTCGAACGCTCCCTGAATCCGGGCCTTCCATCGTCGGAGAAAGCGAGTCGAACCGTCGTGCGGTAAGCGGCACCCGGAAGCCGGCCACCCGTTGCCGCGCGTGCAGCAAGCTCGTCGTCGATCGACACGCGGCCGATTCGAATGAGTGACTCGATGGCGATGCGCACCTTTGCCTCGTACTGTGCGCCGAGCGCGAGGTGTTGCCACTGACATCCGCCACAGTTCTCGGCCACGTGGGGGCACGGTGGCGAGACGCGATTCGGCGACGCAGAGATGACTCGCGTGACGACTGCTTTCGCGTAGTCCTTGCGGGATCCCGTCAGTTCCACCTCGACGATTTCGCCGGGCAAGGCCCCGTCAATGAAGACGACCTTTCCGCTCGGCATCCGGCCGAGAGCGTCGCCGCCGGCCACCAATGCGCCGGCTTCGAGTTCCATGCATCAACCTTAGGTTTCAGGGCGCATCGGTAGAGTGGACTGCGTGACGCTTCCCATTCAGATCGCACCGTCCGTTCTGCCTGCCGACTTTGCGGAACTGGGCAAGGCCGTACGCGATCTCGAGGCAGCCGGCGTCGACCTCATCCAATGGGACGTGATGGATGGCCAATTCGTGCCGAACCTCACGTTCGGCCCCGATGTGATCGCGGCCGCGCGTCGCCACTGCAGCGTTCCCTTCGAGGCCCATCTGATGGTGCTCACTCCCGATGTCATGGCGGCCGACTACGTGAAGGCCGGTTGCTCGCGACTCATCGTCCACGCGGAAGCGTGCACCCACCTTCACCGCACCCTCGAAAATATTCGCGCGCTTGGTGCCACCGCCGCGGTTGCACTGAACCCCGCAACGCCGGCATCGGCAGTCGAGAACGTTCTCGATCTCATTGACTTGGTGCTTGTCATGACCGTCAACCCCGGCTTCGGCGGCCAGAAATACATCTCAACCATGGAATGCAAGATTCGCGAGGTGCGCAACATGATCACCGCCGCCGGACTCGGGGATTCAATCCACGTCGAAGTCGACGGCGGCATCTCGGCCGCGACGGTCGGCGGGGCGGCCGCCGCGGGTGCGAACCTTCTCATCGCGGGCAGCGCGCTCTTCAAGCATCCCGACGGCCTTGGTGTAGCAGTGGCGGAACTGCGCGAGCGCGCCACCGCGGCTTTCGTTGCCTGAGTCAACGCGGCGTCAGGTCGGAAGCGCGCGACGCACGAGCACCAGCGTCACCAAGCCAAGCAAGACCAGACCGGCGGGCACCAGGATTGCAAGCAACAAACGGTCGGATTCACCCGACAAGCCGGACAGCACACCCGATTCGATGCTGGATCCGTCGACGTTCAGCGTGCGCGCGACGTCGGCAAAGATCGGGCACACGACCCCGGAATTGTTGATGTCGGCCACCTGATTGCCA
Source organism: uncultured Bifidobacterium sp. (assembly GCA_964629075.1). Lineage (GTDB taxonomy): Bacteria > Actinomycetota > Acidimicrobiia > Acidimicrobiales > Ilumatobacteraceae > F1-20-MAGs119. The sequence goes on from CAZVPL010000012.1 coordinate 11,187, forward strand.
CCGAACAATGGCGCCTCTTCGGTGACACGCGAGAAAATGCGACCGGTGGTTGCATCGAGGGCCGTACCCACCAGGTAGGTCGCACCGACGTCGAGAAACTTGACGTCTCGGCCGTAGTAGATGCCGACCTCGGTGACGACGACTCCCGAAACGTTCGGCACCTCGGTTGAGTATCCCGCGAGACTTCCCGATCGCAAACGAACGAGTTCGTACACCGCCTGTGTCGCATCGAGCACTTTCACCTTGCCGACGAAGACGGCCTGCGAGACGGGCGGTGGCGGACAACCGACGGGCACCGTCGTGGTGGCCGAAGGCAACGTGCTGACCGGGACGGCGACCGGAGGCGCCGTCACCCCTCCTTGCTCATCGACGACAATCTCGACCGGAGTCTCGACGGACGGGCCGACGGGCATCGTTGTTGTCGTGACGTTCGGGTCGCTCGTCGCGCCGACCTGCGACGCGAAAGCGAGAACGACGGGCACCGCCAACGCAGCGACGGTCCGGCGCAGGATCATCGAATCAGCGACCGCGGAACACCGGATCGCGCTTTTCGGTGAAGGCGGCGATGGCTTCGGCCGTGTCCTTCGTGCCGAAGTTGACCGTCTGGGCCGTTCCCTCGTCTTCCAGGGCCTCTTCGAGCGTCACATTCATTGCGTTGTTCAGCATGCGCTTCGTCTGCGCGATGGCGATCGGCGGCATGGCGGCCAGTTTCTTCGCCCAACCATCCACGAACGAATCGAGTTCGACATCGGGCACGACACGATTGACGAGTCCGATGCGCTCGGCGTCGGCTGCGTTGATGATGTCGGCAAAGAGTGCCAGTTCTTTCGCCTTGTGCAGACCGACCCGGCGCGGCAGCAGCCACGAGCCACCGAAGTCGATGCTGAGACCGCGCTTGGCGAAGATCTCGGAGAATCGCGCATTCTCGGAAGCAACAACGAGATCACAACCGAGAGCCATGTTCATTCCGGCACCGACCGCGACACCACGCACCTTTGCGATGACGGGCTGCGGCAGCCGCGCAAGCGACATGGCGACTTCTGTGACGTTGCGCATGCGGGCGAGCTGGTGTTGACGAGCAGCCGCGTCGTCGCCGGCCCACAGATCGGCCCCGGAGCAAAAATCGCCTCCGGCACCGGTCAATACGACACAACGATCGTCGGCCGACGCCCCGATTTCGCGGAAGGTCGCGAGCAACTCGCTCCACATCACGTTGTTGGCCGCATTCTTCTTGGACGGGCGATTCAGCGTGACGGTGACCACTCCGTTGTCACGTTCGACAATGATCGTTTGCAACTGGTTCGACGAAGCGGCGTTGGTTGTCATGCCCCGACGATACATAATGACGACATGGGATTCGATGCGACGCGCAAACGGGTGAAGCGTCGCACCGACATCGTGTTCGTCGTCGTCGCCCTGGTGGTTGCCTTCGGCCTCGTGGCGTGGGCGTTTCTGGGCTGAGGGCCGCTCGATGAGCGACATCTGGAGCGGTCTCTACGGCACTGTCGACGTGCGCCGGGTGCAACCGTACGAAGCAACGAAGGTGTACCTGTGCCCCGGTTGCAATCGCGAAATTCCCGTGGGCATGGGTCACTGCGTGACCGTTCCGGCCGAGGCGCCCGATCTACGACGACACTGGCACCACGCATGCTGGGACCGCCGGACCGCAAACTGACCTCGCTTCAGAAGGCGTCATGAATGACGTCGATGCGGTTGCCCACGATGAGCGCGACATCGAATCGCAGTCGCCACGCGCGAACACCGTTATCGTGGGCCCAACCGAATGCCGCCATGCGCACGGTCCTGCACTTGTTGGGCGACATCGCCTCGCCCGGCGACCCGAAGTCGTGGTTGCGGCGCGCCTTCACCTCGCACACTGCGAACGTTCCGTTCTTCTCGGCGATGATGTCGATCTCGCCGCGTCCGTGCCGTACGTTGCGAGCCACGATGCGCCACCCGTTGCGTGCGTACCAGGCTGCGGCGAGGTTCTCGCCCCACAGTCCACGGGCGCGTCGCGCGGCGGCTAGATCTCGGGGCCCGGCAGTTCCTCGACGTTCACGTCTTTGAACGAGAGGATCTTCACCCGGGGAACGAATCGGCTCTTTCGGTACATGTCCCACACCCATGCGTCGGTCAGCTCCACTTCGATGAGCGGACGTGGACCATCGGCAGCGACACGCGTGGCGACCTCGTTCGCAAGATAGAAACGGCGCTCGGATTCGACCGCGAAACGGAACATGGACACGACGTCTTGGTATTCCTGGGCGAGCTGCAGTTCGCGCTCGGCCTCGAAGTTCTCGAGGTCGTCGGTGTTCAACGGGGCCCCGGACAGAGGCGATTCGACACGTCAGTGTGTGCGCGACTCAGGATTCGCGCTTCTCGCGGATCTTTGCGGCCTTGCCCGTGCGCTCGCGCAGGAAGTAGAGCTTGGCGCGGCGAACCTCGCCACGATGCATGAGTTCGACCTTGGCGACGGCCGGGCTGTGCTTCGGGAACGTGCGCTCGACGCCGACGCCGTAGCTGAGCTTGCGGACGGTGTAGGACTCGGCGACACCCGAGCCCTGGATTGCGATGATGTTGCCCTGGAAGATCTGGATGCGCTCTTTGCCGCTTTCGACGACCCGCACGTGCACCTTGACTTCGTCGCCGGGACGCAGGTCGGGCAGGTCGGTGCGGATGTATTGGTTGTCGACGAGGTCGGTGGTCTTCATGGGGCGATCCGTTACTGGTCGGGGGCGGCAGGACCACCCTGTGCGAACGCTGAAGGATACGAGACGGGGGTGAACTCTTCCAACAGCCTCTTTTCCGTCGCTGTGAGGCCCCCGCGGGCCGCGATGAGGTCGGGGCGGGCCTGAATCGTGCGGTGCAATGCCTGTGCGAGGCGCCAGCGGGCAACCAGGGCGTGGTCACCGCTGCGCAAGACCTCGGGGACCGACCAGCCGCGGAATTCCGCTGGTCGCGTGTACTGGGGCTCTTCGAGAAGACCCGTCGAACCGAAACTCTCGGTCAGCGGTGACTCGGCGTTGCCCATGGCTCCGGGGACGAGACGCACCACGGCTTCGATGATGAGACATGCCGCCACCTCGCCACCCGACAGCACCACGTCACCCACCGACACTTCGGCATCGATGAGATGCTCGCGCACGCGGTGGTCGACACCCTCGTAACGACCGCAGAGAACCGAAAAACCATCGAGCGAGGCCAGGTGTCGGGCCATGGCCTGGTCGAACTTGTCGCCACCGGGCCCGACGAGAATCAAGGGACGCGGAGGCTGCACCGCTTCGACCGCGTCGAAGATCGGTTCTGGACGCATGAGCATGCCGGCGCCGCCACCGAACACCGTGTCGTCGACCGTGCGGTGCACGTCGTGGGTGTGGTCGCGCAGATCGTGCGCGCGCAGATCGAGCAGACCCGACTGCCGTGCCTTGCCCAACAGACTCTCGGCGCAGAACGCATCGACGATGCCAGGGAAGATCGAAAAGACGTCGATGCGCATCAGGAGTTATCCCCGAGATCGAGCAGACCGGCAGGAGGATCGACGGTCACGAGGCCATTGTCGAACGACACGACGAACGGCACTGGCACGAGCGCTCCCCCGTCGGTTTCGAGAATCGGATGAGCGGGATTGTCGATGACCGCGATGCAGGTCCCGTACTCGGCTCCGTCGATCCCAACCACGCGGGCCCCGACAAGATCGTGGACCCACAATGCGCCGGGATCCTCGATCGGCTCGCCGTAGACGACCTCGTTGGTCAGAAGTGCCGCGTCCTCGCGCACACCGAGTCCCTCGATGACGACGAGAAAACGGTCGTTCGACGGACGAATCGACTGGATCGTGCGCCAGGCACCGCCGACGAAAATTCGGGAGCCCGGCGCCTTGCGCTCGGGACGGTCGGACACGAGGGTGAGGTAAATCTCGCCACGGACGCCGTGGGGCCGACCGAGTTTGCCGATTTCGAGAAGACCGTCAGGACGGGTCATTCATCGACACGGGTCATTCGTCGACGAAGTCGACGTCGACATCGACGCCGTCGCGGCTGGCCGCCGCGCGCACCACGGTGCGGATGCTCTGGGCCGTGCGACCGCGGCGCCCGATGACCCGACCGAGGTCGCCCGAACCGACGCGAACTTCGAGGTACACCTTGTCGTCGTCTTCACGTGCATCGACCGACACCGCATCGGGGTCGTCGACGATCGAGCGAACGACGTGCTGCAGGACCGCCGTTGCCGTGGGTGCCGGGAGAAGGTTGCCGCTGTCGGTCACTTGGCGCTCTTCGAAGCGGTGAACTGTGCCCACGCGCCCGAGATCTCGAGAAGCTTGCGCACACGCTCGGTGGGCTGTGCACCCTGCTGCAACCAGGCAACCGCTTTGTCATTGTCGACCTTCAGGTGCGACGGCTCTTGACGCGGGTTGTACTGACCGAGAATCTCGATGAAGCGACCGTCGCGCGAGCGGCGCTCGTCGGCGACGATGATGCGGTAATGCGGCTGCTTGGTCTTTCCGACGCGGGTGAGACGCAACTTGACTGACATGAAAACTCCTGCAACTGGGTCGTCGCGGCGCGAGACGGCCGTGACCGGACTGGGAAAGGCTATCGGAAGTCCCGAAAATCGGGGAAGGCTCCGGGGTTTTTCTGACCGGGCAGGCCCGACTGGCCCGGGGCACCGAAATTGCCAAGACCCGACAGGTCACCTGCGCCCATCTGCTTCATCGCCTTGGCCATCTTGACGGGGTTCATCTTTGGCGCCTTGCCCTTCTTCCCCGCTTTCTTTCCCGCGAGGCCACCCATCTGCTTCATCATCTTTTGCATCTCGCCGAACTGCTTGACGAGGCGGTTCACGTCGGGGACGGTCGTGCCGCTCCCCTTCGCGATACGAACCCGTCGGGATCCGTTGATGATCTCGGGGCGGCGTCGCTCGTCGGGAGTCATCGAGCGGATGATCGCCTCGGTGACCTTCACCTGGTCGTCGCCGATCTCGGCGTTCTTCATCTCCTTCGGCATTCCGGGGAGCATTCCCATGATGCTGGAGATCGAGCCCATCTTCTTCACCTGTTGCAGTTGCTCGAGGAAGTCGTCGAGGGTGAACTCTCCCTCGAACATCTTTGCGGCTGCTGCTTCGGCTTCTTCTTTCTCGAAGACCTGTTCGGCCTGCTCGATGAGCGTGAGCATGTCGCCCATGCCGAGAATGCGTCCCGCCATGCGGTCGGGATGGAACTGCTCGAAGGCGTCGATCTTTTCGCCGGTCGCCGCAAACGCGATGGGTTTGCCGATGACTTCTTTCACCGACAGTGCGGCACCACCACGTGCGTCGCCGTCGAGTTTCGAAAGAATGACGCCGTCGATTTCGAGAGTTGCATTGAAGGCCTCGGCGGTATTGACCGCGTCCTGGCCGGTCATCGCATCGATGACGAGGAAGGTGTAGTTCGGCTGCACCGTGTCGCTGATACGACGGATCTCATCCATCAACTCGGCATCGATCGAGAGTCGGCCCGCCGTGTCGACGATGAGCACGTCGCGACCGATCCGACGCGCCTCGGCAAGACCCCGTGATGCCGTGGTGACCGGATCGCCCGGCTCGGAGAACACCGGCACGTCAATTTGGCGGCCGAGCGTGCGCAGCTGTTCGACGGCCGCCGGTCGCTGGAGGTCGGCACCAACCAGCAACGGCTGGCGCCCCTGCGACTTGAACCAGCGTGCCAACTTCGCCGCGCTGGTGGTTTTGCCCGAGCCCTGCAGACCCGCCATCAGGACGACGGTCGGCGGCTTGCTGGCGTATGTGATCTTCAGCGTCTCGCCACCGAGAATTGCCGTCAGTTCCTGGTTGACGATCTTGACGATCTGTTGACCCGGGTCGAGCGCCTTCGACAGTTCGGCACCGACCGCTTGTTCACGAATACGGGCGACGACGTTGCGCGCGACCGACACGTTGACGTCGGCATCGAGAAGAGCGGCGCGAATTTCGCCGAGAACTTCGTCGACGTCGGCCTCGGTCAGGCGACCGCGACCGCGGACCTTGTTGAGGATCGACTCGAATTTCGAACTGAGATTGTCGAACATGACGCCCGTGAGGCTACCCAACGCTGACGCCGGTCACCTTTCCGTCGGTGATTGCAAGGTTGACACGGTTCGCCACGTAGTCCATCGTCAGCTGGAACTCTTCACCGTCGCGGGAACTGACGCGCACGATCCAGCCATTCGACTCGGCGACCTTCGTCGCTTCGTCCTCCGTCAGGCCAACCAACGCAACGGCTTCCTCCTGTGTCGGCGTCGGTGCATCGACGGCAGGCAGCGTGTCGCCGGATGCGGCCGACGAGCCCGAACTCCCGCTCGAGCCGCCGCCTTCGATCGGCGGTGAGGGCTCGATGGTCTCGCCGTTCTCATTCGGTGAATCGACCGTCGGTGCGGCCTGTTCGATGAATTCATCGGTGATGGCGATGACTCCGATGGTGTAACCGTCTTTCACCGTGTACTCGTACGACGGAACGAGCCACAGCACGTTGTCGGCATCGACGATTGGGGTGAGCGACTCTTTCACCGCCGTGATGACCACCGTCTGGACAGGTGCGTAGTCCGGCGTTGCACCGCTCGTGGTGCCGCTCGTTGAATCTTTCGTCGCGGGCGCCGGTTCATCTGCCGCGATCGCGGGTTCGGCAACCGCACGGCCAACCGGTCCATACCCGTACCAACCCGAATACTTCGGGTCGCCCAATCGATCGACACCGACTGCAGAACCGACGCGCGGGAACTTTGGACCCTCTTCGAACGACAGCAGATTTCCACTTGCCCACGTGATGGCACCACCGTCGCCGAAACCGAACGTCCACGACATGGGAAGGCGGACGTCTCCGGCGTGTGGCCATGCCGTCACAGACACCGACCAATCGTCGGCGTACACCTCGATGTCACCCTTACGAACGTCGATGCCGGCTTCGTCGAGAATCGACTGCACGGCTTTTCGAGCTTCGTCCTTTGTCGGAAGGTTCTCGGGCTTGTTCATCTCTGCCGGCACGTCGACCATCGGAGCCTCGGACGCCGCATCGCTGTTGGAAGCCGTCGCAGCCGGAGCGGAGGCCGGCTCGGACGAACGCGTCGAGGTCGCCCATGCCGCCGAGTAGTACCAACCGGCAAACACATCAAGTGACGGGTCACTGAAGCTCACGGACGGTCCTGTTCCGTCAGTGGGCCCTGCGACGAACCCTCCACCCTCATCCTTCGACCGCTCGACTGGGTCGTCCTCGATGCCGAGAGACCGGGTGATCGCCGCCATCTGCTTCTTCGTTGGCTCGCCGACGCTCTTCCACGACTGTGCCTTGCCGTCGAGGGGTGGAAGATCGCCTTCGACCTCGTACTTCACTTCGTAGGGCGCCATGGCCATTTTTGAGTTCGGCGCGGCATCGGACGCGGTGGCACTTTCGGCCGCACCCATCGCGGACCGCGTGGACTGCGCCGACGAAAACACGATCGGCTTGGCCGTTTCCTCGGCAGAACCGCACGATGTTGTGCCGAGCGCGATCGCAGCGACACCGATGAAGACCTGACGCACGGATGCTCTCATGAAAGAGAATCTAGGTCGGTTCGCCGTCGAGCGGACTCAGGATTCCGAGTCGAACAGCTCTCGAATGTACTCCTCGGGTTCGAAGGGCACGAGATCCTCGATCGTCTCGCCGAGACCCACCAGCTTCACCGGGATGCCAAGTTGGGTTTCGATCGCAAAGACGATTCCCCCCTTCGCCGACCCGTCGAGCTTCGTCAGCACCACGCCTGTCACGCTTGTCGCTTCGGCGAACTGCGTGGCTTGCGACAAACCGTTCTGGCCCGTCGTTGCGTCGATGACGAGCAAGACCTCTGTGACGGTGCCCGCTTCTTTCTCTGCGACACGGCGAACCTTCTTCAGCTCCTCCATGAGGTTCGTCTTGTTCTGCAATCGGCCCGCGGTGTCGGCAAGAACGAGGTCACACCCACGTGCTGCGGCACTCTGCACGGCATCGAAGATGACGGCGCTTGGATCGCCCCCCTCGCTGCCACGCACCACGGGCACGTCGGCCCGGCCGGCCCAGGTTTCGAGTTGTTCGCCCGCAGCGGCGCGGAAGGTGTCGCCCGCCGCGAGGAGCACGTTGCGACCGTGGGCCTTTTGGACGAAGGCAACCTTGCCGATCGTCGTCGTTTTGCCGACGCCGTTCACGCCGACGAACAACCAGATGTTCGGTTGCTTCACATTGGGGTCGAAATTCAGGTCGCGGCTGTTGGCGCTGAGTTGTGCGGTCATGTCGGCCTGCAGCGCATCGACCAAGGCACGGGGGTCGGCGACTTCCTTTTTGTCGACCCTCGTCTTCAGTTTCTCGAGAAGCGACGTGGTGACCGCGAGACCAACGTCTGCGCGCAACAGCGTTTCTTCGAGGTCGTCCCACGTGTCGGCGGTGATCTTGTCTTTTGCACGGACACCCGCGAAAGCACCCGTGAAGATGCCGGCCGCCTTGGCAAAGCGCTTCTTCGGTGGTGCGACAACGTCGGGCTCGACTGTGACTTCTTCGACTGTGACTTCTTCAACCGTGACGTCTTCGACCGCGTGTTCTTCGACCGGTGGTTCGGGTGGAGCTTCGATGCGCGGGGTCGGCGGAGTCGCGACCGGAGTTGGCTGCTGCGTACGGCGGCGGTTGACGATGACGACACCAACACCAAACAGGAGAACGATGCCGACGAGAAGGAGAAGAATGAGGGGTGCGTTGTCCATGTCGGGGTCAGTTCATGTCTGGATCAGGTGGTGGAGGAAGCGTGTTCGACGATGACCTTCGACGAACCGCCCGGCTGCATGGTGACACCGAGCAGGCAGTCGGCGGCCTCCATCGTGCGCTTCTGGTGGCTGACGACGAGAAGCTGCGCGTCACGACGGAACTCGGCCAGGAGACCGAGGAAGCGCGAGAGGTTCACGTCGTCGAGAGCGGCTTCGACTTCGTCCATCACATAGAAGGGTGAAGGCCGACTGCGGAACACGGCGAAGAGAAATGCGAGGGCGGTGAGCGATCGTTCGCCGCCGGACAAGAGCGAGAGTTTCTTCACGTTCTTGCCCCCGGGCTTCGCCTCGACCTCGATGCCCGTGTTCAAGAGATCCTCGGGCAGCGTGAGCGTGAGGCGTCCGGTGCCCCCGGGGAAAAGGAGACCAAAGAGGTCCTGGAAGTTGCGCGCGACGTCATTGAACGCGCCGCCGAAGACCGACTGAATTTCTTCGTCGACGGCCTTGATGACGCGCAGCAGGTCGCGACGGGTGTTGCGAACGTCCTCGAGCTGGGCTTCGAGGAACTCGTGACGCTTTTGAAGCTCGGTGAATTCCTGGAGCGCCAGCGGGTTGATGGGACCCATCAGTCGTAGCTCACGCTCGAGTTCCCGCACCCGCGCAATGGGTGTCGCCCCTTCGGGCATAACCGGCATCTCGGCTGCTTCGGCCACTTCAGGCTCGATCTCGAGGTCGCGGCGCAACGCCTCGACAGCGGACTCGAGCCGCATGCGCACCTCGGCCTCTTCGATTTCGATGCGTCGACCGCGTTCACGGTGTTCGTCGAGCTCGCGTTCCGTCGACTGCCGCTCGCGGCGCGCCGTATCGAGACGTGCCGCCACCTCGCGGACCTCGTCGCTCTGTCGGCGCCGCGCCTCGTGCAACTCAACCAGCAGCGCCTCGGTGGTGATGCGGTGACGGTCGACCAAATCACTGAGGCGCACGATCGCATCGAAAGACCGCTGCAAGCGGATGCGCTGTTCGGCGGCCTGGGCCCGGGCTTCGGTGTCGGCCGCGAGCCTGGACTCGGTTTCGTCGAGTCGGCGCTGCACGAACTGTTGACGTTCGACGAGACCGACCGACTTCACCTCGAGATCCTTGCGGCGCAGCGCAAGTCGTGATGCTTCGGCGTCGAGTCCGGCACGAGCGACGCCGATGGCACGCATCGTTTCGGCCTCGACGGCCTCGTCTGCCTCGAGCCGCGGAAGCACCGCCTCGAGTTCGGCAAGGCGGGACGACGCGCGCTCGAGGCGCCCTGAAACGTCGTCGCGCTGCGAACGAACGGCGTCGAGCTCGGCGATGACCTCGCGGCGTTCCCCTGTGACGCGCTGCAGGCTGTCGGCCGCGGTGTGTCGCGCCTTCGTGAGTTGCTCGTGTCGACGCTCGAGATCGGCCAGGGCATCGCGCGCCGATTGCATCTCGGCACGGGCACGGGAGAGTTCGCTCGCCCGTCGCTCGGACTCGGTGTTCGCCGCGGCCTGACGCTGCACGGCGTCTTCGAGCGCCGCAGCCGTGACCGCATCGGCTTGTGCGCCGATTCGCCAGCCGTACGGGGCAAAGCGATCGCCGCGACGGGTGACGACATGGAACGAAGGGTTCGAAAGAGCAATGTCGACCGCCGTTGCCCACGCGTCTGCGACGAAAGCGCGCGCAAGAAGCGAGTCGAGCAGGGCATCGATGGTTGCGGTGTCGGGACCGGCGGCGCGAACGAGACCGCGCACGGGGCGCGCTCCGGCAGGCGCTTGTGCAGGAGTTTCCCGCGCGCCGCCGAGGGCAAGCACCGCACCGTTCACGTTCATCGAATCCAGGCTGGCGAGGGCGGTTCGGGCCGCGGCCGCGTCGCGCATGACGATCCCCGCGACGGCATCGCCCAGCGCGGCGTGCACCGCCGCCTCCCAACCATCTTCGATGCGAATCAGGTCGACGAGCGCACCGACAACTCCGTCGACGTCGGCCAAGTGCTGCAGCCCGGCGCGACTACGCGCGGTTTCGAGCGCTTCGCGCAGCACTTCGACACGTGCGTTCCAGTGCGCGAGCGTTGCGGCCGAGGAGGCGCTTGCCTGCGTCGCGGCATCGAGCGAAGACTCGGCCGCGGCGCGCCGTTCCGACTGCCCACGCACTTCGCCTTCGATGCGCGCGGCCGCTCCCTCGGCAGTTTCGTAGTCGTTGCCGAGGCGCTCGACGTCGGCAGCGAGTCGCAACGCACGATCGTCGAGCTGTGCGATGCGCGTGGCGACGCGCTGGAGTTCGGCGCGGTCCCGCTCGTCGGCCGCCCGAAGTGTCCGCAACTCACCACGCACTTCTGCTGCCGCGCTTGCGGCAATCGGGGTGGGCATCTCCGGGACTTCCTCGTCACCGGCCGCCTCGCGTCGCGTGGCGAATTCGGCTTCGTCGCGTTCGAGGGCCTCGCGCTCGGGGTCGACCACCGCGAGTTCGGTATTGATGGAGTCGAGCTCGGCTCGCAAGGCCGCCGCATCGACTTCGAGCGAGGCCATCACGTCGGCATCCATGAACTGGCTACGGTCTCGCTCCATCGACCGCCGGCGTTCAGCGAGGAGGGCGGCAAGACCGCGAGCACGCTCGCGCAGCTGTTCGACCCGCACCAACTGGTCACTGACCCCGGTGTCACCGAGGGCGGTGAGTTCGGCCTCGGATGAGAGCACGAGCGTGTCGAGTTCGGCGAGGTGCGATCGAAGTTCCTGCTCGCGGCGCGCCCCGTTTGCCTTGTCACTGGCGAGCGCCACGAGTCGCGCGCGCGTCGCGGCGATCTCACGACCCGCGACGAAAATCTGGAGCGTCTTCAATTCAGCGACAAGCTCTCCGTGGCGTCGTGCCGCTTCGGCCTGGCGCTCGAGGGGTCGAAGCTGGCGACGAACCTCGCGGATGAGGTCTTGCACGCGCAACAGGTTTGCCTCGGTGCTGTCGAGTCGACGTTCGGCCTTTTCTTTGCGCTTGCGGTACTTCAAGACGCCGGCCGCCTCTTCGATGATCGCCCGTCGGTCCTCGGGTCGGGCGTTCAGAACGGCGTCGATTTGACCCTGGCTGATGATGACGTGTTGTTGCCGGCCGACGCCCGCATCGGAGAGGAGCTCCTGAACGTCGAGCAGACGACACTCGACGCCGTTGATCGAATATTCGCTCTCACCCGAACGAAAGAGCGTGCGGCCCACCGTCACTTCGGTGAACTCGATCGGAAGCAGGCCGGCGGAGTTGTCGAGTGTGAGGACAACTTCGGCGCGACCGAGTGCCGGACGTTTCTCGGTTCCCGCGAAGATGACGTCGTCCATCTTTTGACTGCGGACGGCCGATGGCGCCTGCGCACCGAGAACCCACGCAATCGCGTCGACCACGTTCGACTTGCCCGATCCATTCGGACCGACGACGACCGTGACTCCGGGCTCCAGTTCCATCACCGTCGTGTCGGCGAAGGATTTGAAGCCTTTCAGGGTCAGGGACTTGAGGAACACAGCGATCCGAACTTACAAGATCGGGCCGTTTCCGACCGCCTTCCGGGCTGCGTCAGCGCTGGCAGACCGGACAGAAGTGAGTGGATCTGCCAGCCCCCGTGACACGCCGAATGACACCCCGCCGACATGTGATGCACCGCTCCCCCTCGCGCGCATAGACGCGATGCTCGGTCTGGAAGATGCCCTCCCTGCCCAGGGCGTCGACGTACTGGGTGTCGGCCAGCGTCGAACCCCCCGCCTCGACCGCCTCGTGAAGAACCTCGAGTGCGGTCCTGTGCAGCAATTTCAACTGTGCCGGACGCAGTGTGTCGACACGCCGGTCCCAGCGCAGTCGCGCGCGGTGCATGATCTCGTCGGCGTAGATGTTGCCGATTCCGGCGATGATCGCCTGATCGAGGAGCACCGCCTTCAGGCCGCGACGACGTCCCGCCACCACCTCATGGAACGCCTCGTACGAAAAATCGTCGACGAGCGGGTCGAGGCCGAGTCGGTGAACTTCGGGCACCAAGTCGTCGTCCGGGTTGAACACGACAACCTCGCCGAACGTTCGAGGGTCGATGAAGCGCAAGTCGACCACGTCGCTCGCCGGTTGCTCAAGGCGCAGAGTGACGTGAGTGTGAGGCTCGAACGGCGATTCGGGATCCGCAAGCAGAAGACGACCGCTCATCCGCAGGTGCACCATCATCGAGTTTCCGTTGGCGAGGTCAAAAAAAAGGTATTTGCCCCTGCGTCGCGTATCGACGAACGACTCGCCGAGCAGTCCCGCACGCACGACATCCGGGCCCGTGCGCCGGACGCTGCGCAGACGGCCAATGTCGACGCGGGCGACCCGGGCGCCAACCACCGCCGCATGGAGTGAGCGTCGAACGGTTTCGACTTCCGGCAGCTCGGGCATCGCGTGTCAGGCGTCGGGCGCGGTCGGCAAGAGGGCGAGTGCCGACTCGGCCGCCACCTGCTCGGCGTTCTTCTTCGACTGTCCCGTGCCGGTTGCCTCGACGTCACCCACCACGACACGCGCAGTGAACGTCTTTGCGTGGTCCGGACCCTCGCTCTCGACGAGATAGCGCGGCGCCGGGAGTCCAAGCCGGGCGGCGCGCTCTTGCAGCACGGTCTTGGCATCGAGCTTGTCGATGTTCGGCAACGCCTTCTGCATTGCGGGAAGCAACAGTCGTTTCACCTTCTCATATGCGACCGCAGGACCTGCATCCAGATAAATCGCCCCGATGACGGCTTCGAACGCGTCCGAGAGGATCGATGTTTTCGTTCGACCGCCGGCCGCGTCTTCGCCACGCCCGAGGAGAAGCGCGGGACCGACCCCAACCTGACGGGCGAGCGAGGCAAGCGCCTTCGCGTTGACCACGCTCTTGCGCAGGTCGGTCAATCGACCCTCGGGAAGGTCGGTGAATGTCTTGTAGGCGATGTCTGCGACAACCCAACCGAGAACTGCGTCACCGAGGAACTCGAGGCGCTCGTTCGAATGGGGTGCCTCGTGTTCGGCCTGCCAGGAGCGGTGCTGCAGGGCGCGAACGAGTAGCGACGGATCGAGGAACTCGTGGTCGAAGCCCGTCACCAGGCGAGCGAGCGCCTCAGGATCCGGCTGAGACGCGTCCATAGACATAGTCGACGGCGTCGCGAACCGTCTTCAGGTCCTGGAGGTCTTCGTCCTCGATGCGGAAGCCGGCGACAATGTCGGCGAGTTCTTCCTCGAGGGCCTCGACGAGCTCGATGAGTGCCAGCGAGTCGGCGTCGAGGTCGTCGACAAAGGACTGACCTTCGGAGATCGCACTCGGATCGATTTCCAGAATCTCGGACAGTTGATCGCGGACGATCGCAAAGATTCCGGCTCTGTCGATTGCTGCCATGTGTGTCTCCCTTTGGTGGGTGTCAACGTCCGTCGCCCGAGGCTTCGGACGCATTCGAGATTAGACCGATTGCGGATCGAATCGCCTCGACCATGCCCGAATCAACCATTTCCCGGGCCACCTTGATGCCATTCAACATCGCGCGTGACGACGAAGACCCGTGCGAGATGATGCAGACGCCGTCGACCCCGAGGAGGATCGCTCCACCGTAGGTATCGGGGTCGAGCGATTCGTACAGCGGCAAGAGCGACGGAAGAAGCGCATCTGCGTGAACCTTGAGGTCGGGGCTCGACCCGAAAGCAGCGAACAGGGCCTTCACGACGGTCTTCAGACTTCCTTCGAGTGTCTTCAGCACGACGTTGCCGGTGAAGCCGTCGGTCACGACAACATCGACGTCGGGGGTCATGATGTCGCGTCCCTCGACATTGCCGATGAAGTTGATACTGGGCGCAACGGACAAGAGTTCGTATGCCTCTTTCCGCAGGGTGTCGCCCTTGCCGGGTTCTTCACCGATCGACAAGAGACCGACGCGCGGATTGTTGATACCGAACCGACGGGCAGCGTAAATGGAGCCCATGACTCCGAACTGCACCAACCAATCGGGCTGGACCTCGGCATTCGCCCCCGCATCGAGAAGCACCGTCGGAGTGTGACCCGGAACGGGAATCGGTGTCGCGATTGCCGGTCGATTGACACCCTTGACGCGACCCATGCGCAGCAGCGCGGAGGCCATCGTGGCTCCGGTGTTCCCCGCGGAGATCATCGCCGAGGCCTTGCCGTCTCTCACGGCTTCGGCAGCGCGAACGAGAGTGGAATCCTTCTTGCGACGAACCCCGCCCGCGGGATCTTCGTCCATCGCGATGACTTCACTCGCGGGAATGAGCGGCAAACCGGAGATGTCGACCGACGTGAGGGAAGCGAGATTTTCGGGCCCAACGACGGCACAGGGAATTCCTGCGGCAACCGCGTCGAGGACGCCCTGAAGAATTTCGTTGGGTGCCTTGTCGCCTCCGAGGGCGTCAACGGCGACGGGGAGAACCACGGAACGAGATTAGGCGACTTCGACGGCGGTACGACCCTTGTACCAGCCGCAACCGCCGCACACCACGTGCGGCTTCTTCGCTGCTCCGCAACGGGGGCACACGCTGCGCGACGGCAAAGCGACGCGCATGTTCGCGGACTTGCGGCTGTGGGTCTTCGCCTTCGACTTCTTTTTCTTGGGTACAGCCACGATGGTCTCCGTTGGACGTGTTTCTCAGCCCCGAGAGGTTATCGGCGCGCCGGGAGCTTTCGGCTACCTGTCGTCGAAGCGCTCGCGCAGGGCCTCGAGAGCCGCCCAGCGCGGGTCGGCGGCGGCCACCGAACATCCGCAGTCGGCCTCGGCGGGATTGGACTTGTCGGCCCCGCAGACCGGGCACAAGCCCGGGCAGTCGGCGCGACACAGCGGGGCATCGGGAAGCGCAAGGAGAAGGTGTTCGCGAACGAGCGGCGCGAGGTTCAACTGCTCCCCTTCGAGGAGGTAGGCATCTGGGTCGGTGATCTCGCGCTGGTAGATCTCGCTGATGTCGACGGCTGCCCGGTCGCTCACGTCTTTCAGGCAACGTCGACATGTGTCGTGGTACTCGGCCGAGACCGTGCCACGCACGACGATTCCCGTGTTCGTGGATTCAAGGTGGAACAAGACCGGAACGTCCTGGGTCGCAATGCGTTTGTCGCCGAGTTCGAGCAACGAGGAGTCAACCTCGACATCGATGTCCTTCACGTTGCCGACGCGCCGAAGCACCTCGGCAACGTTCACGATGAGACCGGACAGCGGTGATGCCACGTTGACTGGCCCGCGGTCAGAAACGGTCTTGGTCGAAGAAGCCCTGGATCTCACCCGACGGATCGGTTGGCTGGGGCTCTTCTTCGGTTGGCGTACCGATGGACAGACGCTGACGTCCGGTCGCCACCGTCTTCATCAATCGATCGAGGAGGATCTCGAAACTGCCGAGACGCTGGTCGAGAAAATCCTCGGTCTCCATGCGAAGGCGACGCGCGTCGGCTTCGGCGTTCTCGACGACGGTGCGCGCACGGGACTCGGCCGCACGCACCACTTCGGTGCGCTGGACCATGCGTTCGGCCTGAACTCGCGCGGCTTCGATGATTTCATCGGCCTCGCGCCGTGCCTTGTTCACGAACTCCTGCTTTTCGCGCAACATCCATCGGGCCTGGCGCAACTCTTCGGGCAGTCGGGCAAGTGCGTCGTCGAGGATCTCGATGATCTCGTCGCGGTCGATGCGCGGCGTACTGGAAAGAGGCATGTTGGGCGCCGATGCGATGATGTCGACAGCGCGCCGCAGCAAGCCCTCGGCGTCGCCCATTTGCGGCTCGATGGGAGATTCGGCGAAATCGTCGTAGTCGTCGTAACTCATGCGAAAATCTCCTTCAGTGCAGCGGTGACGTTCGTCGGCACCATTGACGAAGGGTCGCCACCATACTGGGCAATCTCGCGTACGAAGCGGCTGCTCACCGACGAGCGTTCGGGACTGCAGGGCAGATAGACGGTGGGAACGCCGGCAACCGCAAGGTTCGTGTGTGCCATCTGCTGTTCAATTTCGAAGTCGCCTGCGTTGCGGAGACCCTTCACGATGAAGTCCACCTCTTCGGACCTCGCCGCATCGACCGCGAGGCCGGGATAGGCCTTCACGCTGTACTTGCCCGCACATGTCGAGCCGGCAAGCGCACCATTGATGAGGTGGATTCGCTGCTCGACGGTGAAGACACCGCCGTGCTTTTCGGGATTGTGGAGGATCGCAATGACGACATGACCGAAGAGACGCGACGCCTGTTCGATCACGTCGACGTGACCGAGATGAATCGGGTCGAAACTTCCCGGATAAAGAACCTTCGCCATGCGACC
This sequence comes from uncultured Bifidobacterium sp., assembly GCA_964629075.1. Lineage (GTDB taxonomy): Bacteria > Actinomycetota > Acidimicrobiia > Acidimicrobiales > Ilumatobacteraceae > F1-20-MAGs119. The sequence continues at coordinate 28,190 of CAZVPL010000012.1, forward strand.
CCAACGGTACAACCGACCGTTCAGGACCCGCTGTCTTTCGACTCGTCACGGGTGAAAAATCCGACGGTCGTGCGTCCGTAATCCTTTTCACGGACCGCTTTCCAGCCTGTCGGCACGTCACGATGCACCGAGGCCCGCGCCTCGGTTTCGATCACCAGAACCACGCCAGCCGCGGCCGAGGTCGCCGCCGAAAAGATCTCGTCCCAGTGCGCGAAGCCGTAGGGCGGGTCGGCAAGAACGAGTGTCGCGTCGGCCAGCAGCTCGCGGAGTCGTAGCGAGCCCCCCATCGAGGACTCCCGCACAAGGTCGACCACGGTGACGTTCGATCGGTCGATGAGTCCGAGCGACTCGAGATTCCCCCGCAAAACAGCAAGCGCACGGCGGTCGTTTTCGACGAAGACGCACCGCGATGCACCGCGTGACAGCGCTTCGATACCGAGAGCCCCCGAACCCGCGAACAGGTCGACAACGGTGGCATCGACAACCGACCCGAGACTCCCAAGAGCGTTGAACACGGCCTCACGCACCTTGTCGGTCGTCGGACGGGTCGCATCACCATCGGGTGCGCCGATGCGCCGACCGCGAAGTTCCCCGGCCACCACACGCATGTGGTCAGTCTGTCAGGCAATAATCAACCTCGTGCAGACGCCACCCGAAACGAGCACGTGCGTCGACTGCGGGGGCGTTGCCCACCTTCTCACTCCTCCCCGCGAAGACGGGGTCTGGATGGTTGGTGACGTGATCACCTATCGATGCAGCGACTGTCGCGACCGGTGGGACATCATTCTCGAAACCGACGACGTCTAGTTTCGAACGACGAAGTCTTCGCCCCCGTGCGACTCGATGAAGAGGGTGACTTCGTCGCGAATTTCGGGATACTTGGCGAGGCTCGTGTCATCACCGACGAGTTTGATTGCGACCTCGCGCGCGGCTTCGATGAGGTCCCGGTCGCGCTTCAGCGAGGCGAGCTTCAGATCGTCGTTGCCGCCGCTCTGTCGCTTGTCCATGATCGTTCCCTCGCCACGAAGCTGCAGGTCGACCTCGGCCAGCTCGAATCCGTCCGTCGTCGCGACGAGCGCTTCGATCCGCGGTTTCATCTCGGCAATCAGTTCGTCGTCGGCCAGTCGGGTGACGAGCCAGCATGCCGACGCCTTCGTGCCTCGACCAACGCGTCCACGCAACTGGTGAAGTTGCGCGATTCCAAAGCGGTCGGCATCGAGAATCACCATCTGGGTTGCGTTCGGAACGTCGACGCCGACCTCGATCACCGTCGTGGCGACGAGGACATCGATCTCGCCGCGGCGGAACGACTCCATGACCGCGTCTTTTTCGGCCGACTTCATACGGCCGTGCAACAGACCGAGACGCAAACCGGCCAGCGCACCGGCAGAAAGCTCGGCGAATGTCGCCTCCGCCGAGGCAGCCTCCAACTTTTCGCTCTCTTCGATGAGCGGACACACCACGAACACCTGGTCTTCGCGGTCGATGGCTTGTCGAACGGCAGACCACATCGCGTCGGTTTCGCCGTCGCCCGAGACCGAGTACGTCACGATCGGCGTTCGTCCGGGCGGCATCTCATCGAGGACACTCACATCGAGGTCGCCGAACAACGTGAGCGCGGCCGTGCGCGGGATGGGCGTCGCGGTCATGACCAGCGTGTCGGGGCGAATGTCGGACAACTCGCGCAGCTGAGCCCGCTGTTCGACACCGAACCGGTGCTGCTCGTCGACCACGACCGCGCCGAGCGACGCGAAATCGACCCCTTTCTGGATGAGTGCGTGGGTGCCGATTGCGATGTCAACCGAACCGTCGGCAAGTCCGGCGAGAACCTTGCGGCGCAGCTCGCCCGTGACACGGTTGGTGAGAAGCTCGACGCGGATCGGGCGATCTCCGAAGAGATTGTCGGGGTCGCTGACGACAAGACCTTCGAGAAGGCGCGTCACACCGACAAAGTGCTGCTCGGCGAGAACCTCCGTTGGCGCCATGAGCGCACCTTGATAACCGCCTTCGACGGCCGTCAACAGCGTCGCCACGGCCACAACCGTCTTGCCGCTGCCGACGTCACCCTGCAGCAACCGGTTCATGGGCACGGGTCCCGCCATGTCGGTGGTGACTTCGTCGATGACACGACGTTGCGCGTTGGTCAACGGAAACACAAGGTTGTCGACGAACTGCCGCACGAAAACGCCCCGGGTCGAGTGCTCGATACCCCGAGCCGATTGCTCGATCCGCTTCTTTTCGCGCACGAGATACGTCTGCACGCGAAGAAGTTCGTCGAAGGCCAGGCGACGGCGAGCGACCTCGACGTCGTCGAGGGATGCCGGTAGATGGATGGTGCGCATCGCGTCGAAACGGGTCATGAGGCCGTACTTTCGACGGATCGTCTCGGGCAGTGGGTCCGACACGCCGCGTTGCACGCATTTGTTCAGTGCGATTTCAACCCACTTCGCCATCTCCCATGTCTTCACACCCGTGTCGCCACTCTGCGGATAGATCGGCACGATGCGTCCGGTTCGATCGCCGATGAGATCGACCACGGGGTTCGTCATCTGCAGAGTGCCGCGGTAGGTGTCGGGTTTTCCCCACACCGAAATGGTGAGTCCCGCATACAACTGTTTTGCGCGCCACGGTTGGTTGAAGAATGTCAGCGTGAACTTGCCGGTCTCGTCGCCGACTCGCACGGTGACGATCGAACGTCGGTTTCGCGTCATTCGCTTGTCGACCGAGAGAACGTCGACGACGACGAGTGCGGTCGTGCCGGCCACCAGATCGATCACCCGGCATTCCTGGGTCCGGTCGACCCAACGCCGCGGGTAATACATCAGAAGCTCGAGAACATTCCTGACTTTGAGCGCGTGGAGATCGGCTTCTCGTTTTTCCCCGATGCCTTTGAAGGAGTCGAATTTCTTCTCGTGGAGTTCGGCGAGCGTGAGCGGTCCCGCGGACGCGGATTCCTCGGGTCTGGCCGTCCTATTCGACACCGAACAAGTATGGATAGAGCGGCTGGCCACCGCGGTGGACTTCGACGGTGATGTCCGGATGGTGCTCGGCCATCCATGCCGACAGTTCGCGTGTCATGTCGGTCGTGGCGTCGACTCCCTCGAGGACGGTGAGAATTTCGCGGTCGGGCGAGATGAGGTGATCGAGCAATTGCGTCGTGGCCGCGCGCCAGGTTCCACCGATTGCAACGATGCCGTCGCCGCGCACGATGCCGATCCAGTCTCCGGTGTGGATGGCGCCCGCATCGCTGTCGGTGTCGCGCACGGCCTGCGTGATTTCTCCCGTCGCCACGCTGGCTGCCGCCGCACTCATCTCGCGAGCGTTGTGCTCGGCTGACGCCTCTGGGTCGTAGAGCACGAGCGCGGCCAGCGCCTCGGGCATCGAGCAGGAAGGCACAACGCGAACGTCTTTCTTGGTGAGCTCCCCGACCTGATTGGCAACGGGAATGATGTTCTTGTTGTTGGGCAACAGGACGATCTGGTTCGCGTTCATGTGCTCGACCGCATCGAGAAGCTCGGCAGTCGACGGGTTGAGCGACTGACCGCCAGACACGACGCCGTGAACGCCGAGCTGACCGAACAACTCGGCGATTCCGTCACCGCTCGCCACCGCAACGACCGCGCAGGTGACCGGTGGCAACGAGCTCGAATGGTGGGCACCGTGAGCAACACGCCCGGGGTGCACCACGTCGCCGGCATCGACTCCGAGTTCGGCCTCGCGCTTGGCGTGCTCGTCGGCCACCTCCTCGAACAGGTCGGTGACCCGAATTGCCCGCGGGCGGCCCCCGAGTTCAAGAGGCGCCTCGATCGCCGCGCCGATGTCGTTGGTGTGGATGTGACAGTTGTAGAGACCCTCGCCGCCGACGACCACGATCGAATCACCGATGCGCCCCCACGCCTCCATGAAGGCGCGATGGTTCGCGTCGTCGAGGTCGAGGAGGAACATCACTTCGTAACGAAGTTCACTCACATCGATACCCTCGTCCGACGCGCGAAGCGCCACGGCTTCGAGCGCATCGAGGTCGGGGCCCGCCGAATCGTCGGGATCCGGCAATGCGTCACCCGACGTGACGTGGAGAACCGAGTCGAGCAACAACAAGAACCCTGCGCCGCCGGCGTCGACGACACCGGCTTGCTTCAGGACGGGCAACATGTCGGGCGTGCGGCGAAGCGCGTCGCCCCCGGCAAGTCGGGCGGCGCGCAGCACCGAATCGAGATCGTTTGCTGTCGCTGCGGCTGCGGCAGCGGCATCGGCCGATTCGCGCACGACCGTGAGGATCGTTCCTTCGATCGGCTTCAGGACTGCTTCGTAGGCGGACTTGGATGCGGCGCACAGACCGTCGGCAAACGCGCGGGCATCGACATCGCCCGACTCGGCCGAGGCGAACGTGTGGGCGAGTCCGCGCAGCACCTGGGACAGGATCACGCCGCTGTTGCCACGGGCCCCCATCAGCGCGCCGTGGCTGATGCCACCGCAGACGGTCGCCAGATCGAGGCCCGACCGTTCGACCCGCGTCTCGATTTCGGCGACAACGGCGTCGAGCGTGCGCGCCATGTTGGTCCCTGTGTCACCGTCGGGCACGGGATACACATTGAGGCGATTGATCGACGCCTGATGGCGCCGAATCGTGTCACGAAAGGTGACGACGACGTCTCGAAGCTGCGGGGCGGACAGCCGGTCGGAACCAGGCACGGGGCAGATCGTAATGATTCGGCGCACACGGGGCGTGCCCATGCCGAGAAATCACCCCCGTCGGCGTGGAGCCCCACACGTCGCCCGCGCTGGTTGGGGTCGCAATGCGCCGCTGTTAGCCTCGCCCCTCATGTCGGCAAAGTGTCAGGTCTGCGGTAAGGGCCCCTCGTGGGGCATGTCGGTGTCACACTCGCATGTGCGCACCAAGCGCCGCTGGAACCCGAACATCCAGCGCATTCGCGCGCTCGTCGGCGGAGCGCCGAAGCGCCTGTACGTGTGCACCGGATGCATCAAGTCCGGCAAGGTTGTCAAGGCCGGTCGTTAGTTTCGACCCGCATCTGCGAGACTGACCGCCATGCAAGGGATCATCAAGGCCTACGACCCGGGCTCGGGCGACGGCATCGTCATCAGTGACAAAGATCTCAGCGAATACAACCTCGCGCCCAATGCGCTCGAAGGTTCGATTTTCCGCATGCTCCGCCAAGGTCAACGAGTGGTTTTTGCCCTCGATTCCGAGGGTCGCGCGACGTCGTTGAGCCTGGGCTCCGAATCCGACATGGGCACCCCCGGTTTCTGACCGGTTCACCCAAAGTTCTCGTCGCGGCCCGCCAGGGTTTATCGTTTTCTCGTTTCTCTTCTTCCCGGTTTTCCCCGACCAGGATCCCCCCGAACAAGGAGGACGCGTGAGCGCCACCACGAAGAACACCAAGTTGCAGCAATGGGTCAACGACTGGGCTGCGATCCTTCAGCCGAAGGACATTTATTGGTGTGACGGCAGCGCCGAAGAGTACGACCGTCTGTGTCAGCAACTCGTTGACGCGGGAACATTCACGAAACTTGACGAAGCAAAGCGTCCGAACAGCTACTGGGCACATTCCGACCCGGGCGACGTTGCTCGCGTAGAGGACCGCACGTTCATCTGCTCGAACGACGCAGCCGACGCCGGCCCGAACAA
>CAZVPL010000013.1:0-33420 GCA_964629075.1 uncultured Bifidobacterium sp.
GTGCCGAGGAAGATGATGTTTTCCTTCAGCAGGCGGCTGTAGAGGTCGTAGACCCTTTCACCGCGGCTCGTCTGCTCGGTGACGTTCGGGACGTAGTAATTGCGGAACTGGTTCGGCACGTTGCTCATTCTGCCCCGTGGGAGTGACCCTCATCGCCATCGTGCTCGTGGTCGTGAGAATGGTCATGGCCCAACACGTGCTCGCGGTCGAGAACCTTCCCGTTCGTGTCGACCATTGTGACGTTGTGCAACAGCCAGTCGAGAGCCTTCGACTTGGCGATCTGAGACGCCAGGTCGGTGACCGCATCGTTCTTTTCGTAGACCTTGCGCACCTGGTTCGGCTTTTGGCCGACCCGCATGGCGATGCGTTGGTATTCGAGCTCGATGTCCTCTTCCGAAGCTGCAAGACTTTCGGCGACGACGATTGCCCGCAGGGCGAGGTCGACCTTCACTGCCTTGACCGACTGCTCTTTCAGCGAGTCGACGAACTGGTTCGTGTCCTGGCCGGTGGCCGACAACCACTGTTCGAGGGCGATGCCCTGCGACTGGAATTGCTGCACCGTGTTCTGGACGCGCGCCTGCAGATCGCTGTTCACCATTGATTCGGGTGCGTCGACATCGACCAGCGCCGCAAGCGACTCGCTGACCTTGTCGATGAGAACGTTGCGTGCCTGGTTCAGCTTCATGTCGGCAATGCGCGCCGTCACCGCTTCGCGCCACGCCGCAACCGAATCGTGTTCGGCGACGTGCTCGGCCACCCACTCATCGGTCAGGTCGGCAAGTTCGAGGACCTGCACCCGCTGCACGGTGACCTCGAAATCGGCGGGCTGTTCGGTTCCGTTCGGCGTCGCGTTGAACTTCAGCGTCGCACCCTTCACTGCGCCGGTGACTTCGTCGTCAAACGTCGGGGCAACCCAACCGCGGCCGATTTCGTAGACCCAGTCGTCGGTGTTCAGTCCGGGCACCGGCTCACCGTCGCGCAGACCCTGCAGGTCGAGGGTCACGAAGTCACCCTTTTCCGAGGGGCGATCGACGTCGACCAGATTGCCGTGACGTCGACGCTCGGCGCTCACCACTTCCTCGATTTCCTCGTCGGTCGCATCGATGGGAGCCAACTCGACGCGCAGACCCTGGTAACCGGGAACCGTGATGACCGGACGGACTTCGCACGTTGCATCGAAGGAGACCGGACCGTCTTCTTCGCCGGTCAACAACTTGACGTCGGGCGAAGCGATGAGATCGATGGCATGTTCACGAACGGCCTTCGACAGGTAGATCGGCACAGAGTCTTGAATGGCCTGCTGGCGCGCAGCCGCAATGCCGATACGAGCCTCGAGAAGCTTGCGCGGCGCCTTGCCGGCGCGGAAACCCGGGAGGCGCACCTCGTGGGCGATCTTTTTGAAAGCCAGGTCGATACTGGCGTCGAATTCGGCGTCGTCAAGCTCGACCGTGAGCTTGACTTTGTTGTCGTCGAGGGGTTCAAAGGTCGTTTTCACAGGGTGCCGAGTGTACCCACGACTCATGAAAGTGGGCTTTGGAGGCGCCCATCGGCCAAGATGGAGGCATGCCGCTCTGGAAGCCCCACTCCCTCGCCAAGCCGCACGCGGACCAGATCAACCTGCGCCTGGGCGATCAGGTTGTCGCCACGGTCGACCTCGACGGCGTCGCTGCAGGCTCCGAGGGCAAGGTCATCTTGGCCAACGGCTTCAACTGGCAGCGCTATCGCGTGCTGTTTTCCAACGGCGTCGAACTGGGTGACCTCGATGCGCGGCAGATTGCCGCCACTGGTCGCACGGCCAAGCGCCTTGCACGCGAAGCAAAGCGTTCCTAATCGCCCGACCTTCGTACGCCGGACCGAGACACCACCGAGGCACCGATAGCCTCGGGCTCGTAATTCAACTTCGCCGGGGAATGGCGCAGCTTGGTAGCGCGCCTGCTTTGGGAGCAGGAGGCCGGGGGTTCAAGTCCCCCTTCCCCGACCAACAAATTTCTGCGTGAAGCGGTTTCAGTAAGAATGGCGTCATGTCCGTTCGTGTCGAAGTCGTCTCGCATCCCCTCGTTCAAGACTCGCTCACAAAGGTGCGCGACAAAACGACGCCCAACGCACTCTTTCGCCAGGAACTCGAGCGTGTCGGGATGCTGTTGCTGGTCGAGGCCACCCGACGGCTCGCCACAACCGACATCACAGTTGAGACTCCCCTCACTGCAACGGCGGGCAAGGCCCTCACGACGCAGCCCGTCGTGATTCCGGTGTTACGTGCGGGTCTTGGCTTCGTGCACGCAGCACAAGATCTGATGCCGAATGCCGACGTTGGATTCATCGGCATCAGCCGTGACGAGGAAACGTTCCAACCCAAGCCGTACGTCAACAAACTGCCCGAGACCCTTGCGGGTCGTCTCTGCATCGTTCTCGACCCGATGCTCGCCACGGGTGGGTCACTGGCCCACACCTGCCGACTGCTCATCGAGCGCGGCGCCGAGGGCCCCATCACCGTCATCTGTGCCCTTGCAGCGCCCGAGGGCATTGCATTCCTCGAATCCGAGGGACTCGACCTCATCATCTACACCGCTTCAGTCGACGAACGGCTGAACGAGAATGCCTTCATCGTTCCGGGCCTCGGCGACGCTGGCGACCGCCAATTCGGCGCACCTCACTGACAACGAAATTGTTCACATTATTGAGGTTCGTTGCACGCACCAAAGTTGCGTCGTACAGCGAAATGAATTCATCAATCAGTTGTCCTCGAGGCCGTTGCCCGCTCGTCGACATGCCAGTATTGTGACAACAGACACGCCGATCCTCGGCGTGGTCACAACACCAAGAAGAGGGGAAACATGTCGACACGAGCGACGAAGAGGTCGCGGGTGGTGAAGTGGACCGGAGCAGCAGTGCTGTTCGGCTCCATCGCAGCAACCGCACCGGGCGCAGTGGTCAACGCTGCCAGCGCAAAGAACAACCTGATCATCGGTATCAACGAGCCCAACGCATCATGGTGCACGCAGGATTCGCCCGGCCTCGACCAGGTTGCGGCGAAGAACTCGGTTCTCGAGACGCTGACCATCGTGAACGACAAGGGCAAGATGGTTCCCTACACCGCCAAGAGCGTCACCGCGGTCGACTCGACAAAGAAGAAGTGGTCGGTCGTCCTGCGTGATGGCATCAAGTACTCCGACGGTTCGGCCCTCGACGCCACGAACGTATTGATGAACATGTACGCACAGGCTGGCCTTGGTCCGGTCGTGTTCGCACCCGCAAAGGTTCAGCTGCCGTCGCTTCCCTCGATCGCATGGCTCGACCTGTTCGGTAGCTCGCTCGATGACCTGAAGCTCGCCTTAGCCGCGGTCGCCAAGGGAGACCTCAAGTTGTTCGGCGCCATCAAGGCCAAGGTCGATGCAGCAGTCGTCGTGAAGAGCGCGACCGAGATCGAGTTCAACCTCTCGACCCCGCGACCCAACTTCCCGTTCCAGTTGTGGAACTACGGACGTTCGGCCCTGTTGTCGACAAACTCGCTGAAGAGCGCCGACTGCGGTCTCACCGCGGCGGCCACCGTTGGCACCGGCCCGTTCAAGGTGAAGACCAAGGGTGCTTTCGGCACCACGGCCGACACCGTGCTCGAGGCAAACCCCAACTACTGGCGCAGCACGGCCAAGAACAAGTTGCCGAAGTCGCAGGAAGTCACCTTCCGCGTACTCGGTGACTCGTCGGCCAAGGTTGCAGCGGTTCGTACGAACGCCATCGACATTGCGCTCTTCAGCGCCAGCGAGGGCACCTCGCTCAACTCGCTGAAGAAGATGGGCAAGAAGGTCACCCTGTACAAGGGCCCGATCGAGAGCAGCTGGACGATCCACTTCAACACCGTTCCCACCTCGGGTTCACCCTTCGCCAGCCAGAATGCCCGCGAGGCCTTTGCCTACGCCCTCAACGTTGAAGAGTACGCACAGGTGATGACCAAGGGCAACGGCGAGGCGGCATACGCCCTGGCGCCGTCGATCCACCCGTACTACCAGAAGAACGTTGCCAAGAAGTACAACCTCGAGAAGGCCAAGGCCGCAGTCGAGGCGTACAAGAAGGAAACCGGCAAGTCGAGCCTGGAAATCATCGTGCCCCGCACATCGACCAGCCAGAGCGGCGACAGCGGCGACCTCATCTGCAATCAGATGGCCAAGGCAGGAATCAAGTGCACCGTCGGCACGCAGATGACAAGCACCAACTACATCCTTGCGGCCTTCGGTCTGAAGAACCAGCTCAGCGTGCTCTCGGTTGTGAACGGCAACTACGCAGAGTTCGCAACGCTGTTCAGCACGAAGACCGACCTCGAGCTCTCGGGCTTCCGCTTCACCAACCCGTCTTTGGCCCAGTGCTTCACCTCGGCACGCGACGTTGCAACACGCAAGGCCTTCGCGCCGTGCGTCAAGGAGCTGTCGGAGAAGTCGATCTGGATTCCGCTGTACCTCGAAGGCGGCTTCCTTGCGTGGAACAAGACGGCGCAGGGTGTCGGCGCCACCGCACTTCCTGGTGGTGGCGCTCGCCCGCTGATCAACGGTTCGGGATTCGACTTTGCTTCGGTAACGAAGACCAAGGGCTGATCACAACCAAGTGACCCATCGTCACGAAGGGGCGCGGTACCTGCGGGTGCCGCGCCCCTTTCCATTTCGCGGTCGACTGATGTTCAAGTTTTGCGCGCTGCTGTTTTCCCCTCGCTTTCAGCTCGTGTATGGTGATCCTCTGTGAGCGGGGGTAATCCATCGAGCGCGCAAACGCTGCGCAAGGTGAAGAACATTTCGCTGATCTTCGGCAAGGCGATTCTCGTCCTTCTTCTCGCAACCTTCGGCATCACGGTTCTCGTTCGGCTCTTGCCGGGCGACCCCGCCGAGACGCTCCTCCCCTACGGCAGCCCCGACCAGCATGAAGCACTTCGCCAGCAACTCGGCCTGAACGACAACATTTTCGTTTACTACTTCAAGTGGCTGGGCCGATTTGTTCAGGGCGATCTTGGCTACTTCTACAGCTCCTCGGGGAGCGAAGGCACCAAGGTGACAACGCTCATCGGCAACGTCCTACCCCGATCGCTGCTCCTCATGCTGTACGCGATGGTCGTGTCTCTTGCGGTCTCGATTCCTCTCGGCGTTCTCATTTCGTACAAGGCTGATGGTCGCCTCGACCGTTTCGTCAGCAACCTCCTGTTCGCACTGTCAGCCGTGCCGAACTTCGTCATCGCCCTCATCTTGATCTTCACTTTCTCGGTGAAATGGGAACTGCTGCCGGCAATTGGATACACACCGATCGGCGACAGCATCTCGGAACACTTCAAGTCGATGGTGATGCCGGTCGCCGCCCTCGCCGTCGGCCTGATCGCCACACAAACTCGGCTTCTGCGCGCCGACATGATTGCAACCCTCAAGGAAGACTTCGTGACAATGGCGTCATCAAAGGGTTTGTCCGACCGCTTCATTCTCTGGCGCCATGCTTTCCGTCCTTCGAGCCTCACGCTCATGACTTCCGCGGCTCTGAACATGGGTTCACTCATCGGCGGGGCCGTCATCATCGAGGCGATTTTTGCCCTCGACGGATTCGGCCTGTTCCTCACATCAACCATGAACGCCCGGCAGTACCTCGCGATCCAGTCGGTCGTCGCCCTGGTCACAATCTTCTACGTCATCTTCAATGCCATCGTCGACACGTTCTACGCGATCGTTGACCCACGCGTCAGGAGCCACCGTGGCGCCGCGTAAGACACTCGGTATTTACCTTGCCTCCGGTTGGATCGGGATCGTCGTTTTCGTGTCGTTCTTCGGCGATCGCCTCCCCCTGCCGAACCGAGACGAGTACAACTTCGACAATCCGGGTGCTGGATTGTTCTCCGGAAAGCACATTCTTGGCACCGATCTCGACGGGGTCGACATCCTTGCCGGCATCGTCCACGGCACGCGCATGTCGATCGTCATCTCGTTCGTCTGTGTTGCCGTCAGCATGGTGATTGGTGGCGCACTCGGCATCGTCGCCGCGTACTGGCGTGGGTGGGTCGACTCCATCATCACGATGTACTTCAACGTGACGTTGTCGATCCCGAACCTGATCCTCACCTTCGCCATGGTTGCCGTGCTGTCCACACCCACGACCAGCGACCCGGACGGCCGAATTCCGCGCGTTCTCGTGCTCATCATCGCCCTCACGTTTGCGCTCATTCCGATTCTCGGCCGACTCGCTCGCTCGGCCGCGCTGTCGTGGACGGGCCGCGAATTCGTGCAGGTTGCCGAGTCAATCGGCATGAAGCGCCGCAGCATCATGTGGAGCCACATCGTCCCAAACGTCATTCCTTCGATGATGTCCGTCGGATTCCTTGCAGCGGGTGTCGTCATCGTCATCGAAGGCGGCCTTGCGATTCTCGGCGTCGGCACCGACCCGGGCGACAGCTGGGGGTCGCTCTTGGCCAAGAATCGGCCGCAAATCGTCGATTGCCCCCAGGCGGTCCTTCTGCCGGCCGTGGCCGTCGCGCTGACGGTGATGGCTCTCAACTTCTTTGGTGACTATTTCCGCAAGCGCATCGACAATCGAGAGTCCCGCATATGAGCGAGCTGCTGAAGATCACCGACCTGCGGATTGATTTCCAAACACCCCGTGGCGAGCTGCATGCGGTCCGCGGCGTCAACCTCAGCGTCGGCGCGGGCGAAAGCATCGGCATCGTCGGTGAATCGGGTTCGGGCAAAACAGTGATGTCTCGGGCAACCATGGGCCTCTTGCGCGGTCGGCGCGTGAAGCGCAACGGAAGTGTGGTCTTCGATGGGCAAGAGCTTCTCAACCTGTCGAACAAGGACATTCGCGATTTCTGGGGCACCAAGATTGCGATGGTCTTCCAGGATCCGATGACTGCGCTGAATCCGGTGCGTCGCATTCGCAGCCAAATGGCTGAAGCCCTGATCAAGCGTCTCGGAAAGTCCAAGGACGAGGCGAATGCTCGTGCTCTCGAGCTGATGAAACTCGTGCGCATTCCCGACCCCGAGGCAGTACTGAACAAGTACCCGCACCAGTTGTCGGGCGGTATGCGTCAGCGCGTGATGATTGCCATGGCGATTGCCTGCAACCCTCGCCTTCTCTTCGCCGACGAGCCAACGACCGCCCTCGACGTCACCGTTCAGGCCCAGATTCTCGAACTGATCAGCGATCTTCGCCGCGAACTCAACATGGCAATGGTTCTGATCACCCACGACCTCGGCGTCGTTGCAAACCACACCGATCGCGTGGCCGTCATGTACGCCGGAGAAGTTGTCGAACTCGCCGACACGAAGACGCTCTTTGCGCGACCCAGGATGCCCTACACCGAAGCGTTGATGAGCTCGATTCCGCGCCTCGACCGCGAGCCGGGTTCACGCCTGCCGTCGATCGCCGGTGCTCCGCCCGACCCAACCACCGAGCGCACCTCGTGCGGTTTTGCGGGACGTTGCCAGTACGCCACCGAACGGTGCCGTAACGAGCACCCCGAACTCACCGACGATGGCAACGGCCACATCTATCGCTGCTTCTATCCGCTCGGAGGCAACTGACATGGCTGGCACGGGCAAAGCGCACCTTGCAACCTCTGGCGATCCGGTTCTTCGCGTCGAAGACTTGGTCGTCACCTATGAAACCCCGGGTGGCGACACCGTCCAGGCTGTTTCGGGTATCAGCCTCGACATCCGCGAGGGCGAGACCCTCGCGGTGGTGGGTGAATCCGGCTGCGGAAAGTCGACCTTGGCCAAGGCTGTCATGCGACTCATCCCGAATGGTGGTGGCTCGATCAAGTTGATGGACCTCGAGATTGCCGGCCTGAAGGGCGAGGAACTGCGCAACGTCCGTCCCGCGATGCAGATGATCTTTCAAGACTCGATCAGCTCGCTCGACCCGCACATGAAGGTGAAGAGCCTCGTCGAGCAACCTCTCAAGGTGTGGAACCGCGGCAACGAGCAGGAGCGGGCCGAAAAGGTGCGTGAACTTCTCACGTCGGTGGGCCTCGACCCCGAGGTGGTCGGCGACCGAAAGCCCACCGAATTCTCGGGTGGCCAGTGTCAACGCATCAGCATCGCCCGGGCACTCACACTCGAGCCGAAGTTGCTGATCTGCGACGAACCCGTTTCGTCACTCGACGTCAGCATCCAATCGCAGATCCTGAACATCCTCCGCGACATGAAAGATCGCTACGGCCTGTCGTTGTTGTTCATCTCGCACGACTTGTCGGTCGTTCACGCGATCAGCGACCGCGTCGTCGTGATGTATCTGGGAAAGATTTGTGAGGTCTCGCCCGCCGGCGACCTGGCAACAAACCCACGCCATCACTACACACACGCCCTCGTCAGCGCGATTCCGATTCCCGACCCCAGCAAGCAGACCGGTCGTGCCATCCTCGAGGGTGAGCCACCATCACCGGCAAACCCGCCGTCTGGGTGTCGCTTCCGTACGCGTTGTCCTGCCGCCACCGACAAGTGCGCAGCGGAAGAGCCGCAGCTGACCGAGGTTTCCCCCGGTCACTTTGTGGCCTGCCACCACCCCCGCTGAACCCTCAAGGGTTCTCGGTGTGTAATTACCCGCTTTTTGCTACTTCTCACACCCAGAAGCGGGCAGTTGGGTTCATGGAAGTCCGGCACGACCCGCATCGACACGACAGGTCAAAACCCGTCCGGTCGGTTTGGCAGCAGCACCATGCGCATCGGCCGAATCGGCCGTCAACAGAAACAGCGTCTTGCCGTCATCACCACCCAACATGCAGGCGAAACACAACTGACTCGTCTCGACGACTTCCAACACCTCGCCCCCTTGGGCGATTCGCACGCACTCTCCCGCCATTGGGTTTGCGAACCACACTGCGCCTTCAGCATCGAGACAGATCCCGTCGGGAATGCGCGGCAATGTCGGCGCCCACACGCGGCGGTTGCTCAACGCGCCATTCGACCCGATGTCGAATGCGGTCAAACAGAACCCGACCGTTTCCCCGACGATCAAGGTCTTACCGTCGGGCGTGATGACGGAACCATTCGGAAAGTGCATCTCGTCTGCAGCGACCCGCACCGTTCCCGATGGCGAGACACATGCCAACTTCGCTGTCTTGTGGTTGGCAATCACGTCTTCGACGGGTCGTGAAGCAACCTCTTCGTCGAGGTTGAAACCGAAGTTGCCAACGAACGCACGCCCTTCGGCGTCGACCACCATGTCGTTGCAATGGAACGTTGCGATGTCCGACAGATCGGCATGCACCGACACGTTGCCATCGGACGTGCGACGCAATACCTGCCGTTTCGTCATACCGACGACCAACATCGAACCGTCGGGCATCCACCCGAGCCCCGATGGTTGATCGTCAATTTCGAATTCGGTGCGCAAGTCGCCCGCTAGGGAAACCGACTTCACGGCATGCGCATAGAAGTCGCTGAACCACAGGCGGCCGTCGCGCCAGCGCGGCCCTTCGCCAAAGTAGATCCCTTCGGCAAGAACCTTGACGTCACGTGCCATGTCGAATCCTTTCTCGGGACCACCTGACGCGAATCTCGGTGCATCAAGTCGCGAAAAGCGAGTCTTTTCACACCGAGAACGGCCGGGGTTAGTTCGAGCGCTGGCCCTGCTTGCGGTTCCAGATCAGCGAATCACCCGGGCGCATCACTTCGTGAGCGCGGCGCCACTGCGCAAACACCTGCAGGATGCGGGGCGGGTCACCGTGGATTTCGGTGAACCCACCGTTGATGTGGCGCGTGTCGAAATACGACGCGTGCACGCCATCGGCGAAAAGCTCGCAAGCGGGTTCGAGACCGAGGTCGATCAGTCGCTGACGTTCTTCCTGGAAACTGTCCTCGCACACGAGGTAGGCCAAGTGGTGGTAGCCCTCTTGACCGGCCTTGTACATGTCGCGGTAGATCGACGGCGTGTCATCGTGCTGGACGATGAACTGAATCATCGTGTCGCCGAGGTAACCGAACGCATAGGACACGTCGGCCTCTTGATTACTTCCGCGATACCAGAACTCGTCGCACTTGTGATGTTCGGTCACCGAGAACGGCCCGGCCCCGAATGTGTCGTGCCAGTACTTGATCGCCTTGTCGAGGTCGTTGACCAACCAGGCCTGCTGAAAAAGCGGATAGGGCGTACCCAACACAGCCATCATGTCCCCCTGTCGTGAGCTGTTGGACCGAGACTAGTTCGTCGCAGAAGACCCGAACGGGGCGAAGGCCTCGAGCAACTCCCAACGCGAATCGGGGTTACGGCGGTCAGTGGGCATCGATGACACGACAATCCTCGAGGCACCCGCCTCGAGGTACTCGGTCATTCGATCAGCGATCTTGGCCGCATCACCCCACGGGACGTAGGCCTCGACCAGGCGATCGCTCCCCTTTCCCGACCAATCGGATTCGTCGAAGCCCTGCTTGGCCCACTGGCGCTGATAGGCCGGCAGCGGCAGGTAGATCGACAACGCCGCCCGACCCGCCGACAACCCAACTTCACGATCGGTGGTCAGGCAGCACGGCAACACGACGTTCAGCACCTTGTCGGGCCCCAACACCGAGCGCGCAAAGCTCATGTACTCGGGCAGTTGCATGTAGATGTTGGCACCGTCCGCGTACTTCGCAGCGACGCCCAGCATCTTCGGACCGTGCGCAGCGAGATACAACGGAACAGATTCGGACGTTGCACGAATGTTCAGCGGCGTCTCACCGCGCATGGCCGCCAGGTACGACGACGCTTTGCCTATCGGGTTCTCCCACTCGAGACCGCGCATCGTGGCCGCAATCGGGTGCGACACGCCGACGCCCTGCACGAACCGCCCGTCGGACAATTCCGACAGCGTGCGCCCCGCTTGGGCCGACGCAATCGCATCCCGACCGTAGATGTGTGCGATTCCCGAAGCGATGCGAATGCGCGTCGTCTTTGCCAACAGCCATGCGGCCGTTGCGTAGATCTCGCGCCCGTACATGTCGGTCACCCAGGCCTCGTCGTAACCGAGCTCTTCGAGTCGGAGAACCGTCGCCAACAGTTCATCGCGCGACATCGTGTCGGCAGCGAGAATCACTCCGCCGACGAGTTCTTTCACACCACGAGATGACACGTCAGCTCCTTGTGAACCTGGCCGGGCGACGTTCGGCGGTAGCGCGCACGCCTTCAGCGAAGTCGTTCGTCCGGCGAAGCCGCAGTTGTTCGGCCAACTCGTGTTCCGTGGCAACCGCAACTCGGTCGGCCAAGTCGCCCCGCAGCGTCGCCCGAATTGATTCGACTGCCAGCGGTGCCGACGATGCGATCGTCCGTGCGTAATCGAGTGCCGCTTCGACGAGACCTGCATCGTCGACCAATTGATCGGCGAGACCCAACGCGAAGGCTTCTTCACCCGGCACCCGACGACCCGTAAACAACAAATCCGCTGCGCGTTGTGCCCCGACGACACGCGGCAGGGTCACCGACAACCCGAAACCGTGGTGGAAGCCGAGCTGCGCGAAGTTCGCGCTCAGACGCGCCGAGGGAGACACGAATCGGAAGTCGGCCGCCATCGCGACTCCAAGCCCTCCACCGATGGCCGCACCATGAACCGCGGCGACAACCGGCTTACGCGTGCGAAACAAACGCACTGCCATGCGATACAACTCACCCGTGTCGTCACGTGCGTCGCGACGCGAAAAATCGGCTCCTGCGCAAAAGTGCTTGCCTTCAGCCGACAGAACCACCACCCGACAGTCGTCGTCGACGTCGAACGCCTCGAGGGCTTCGGCGATCTCACCGATCATGCCGACGCTGAAGAAGTTGTTCGGGGGCTGGCTGAGGATCACTCGACCCACGTGATCCGCCGCCGGCTCGACTCGCGCGTAGTCGCCCATGGTCAGAAAAAATCAGCCCGCGGACGGGAGTTTTCGTCGTACACCGCCGACACACGGTCGACGCGGTACTTCCTGAAGTCACCCTTCACCCACCCGTACTTCGCGAAGTTTGCGCCCATGTTGAGATAGTTCGGGTGCTTGAAGTGGGCCGCCAACGATTCCTCGTCGGCCCACAGTTCCCACACCACCATCACGCGCTCGTTCACCGGGTCGGCCGCGAAGTAGTAGGCCAAACACCCGGGTTCATCATCGCGCGTCGCCGACTGAAGCGGCGCCCCCGTGCGAAGGCATTCATCGCGACCCTCACGCGTCTCGAATTCGCCAACTCCGGCGAGAACGATCATCTGGCTCATCTTGTCTCCCGTCACTTCAGGTTTCTTGCGAACAGATCCAACAGCGCCTTCCAATGACGACGCTCGCCATCGACGTCGTGCTGGGGCCGGTCGTTGAAGGCAAAACCGTGGTGCATCCCCCAGAACCGCTCGAGTCGGCCACGCACACCCGAAGCCACCATCGCGGCCTCGAACTCATCGACCATCGACAGCGGTACGTAGTCATCGTGTTCGGCACACGCGACATAGACCTCACCGCGCACCGACGCCAGATTCGCGTGTGGCGAGTTCGGCTTGTCGGTGACCAATCGCACGCCGTAGAACGATGCTGCAGCCTTCACCCGGTCGGCCATTTGTGATGCGGCATACAAGGCGAAAGGTCCGCTCATGCAGTACCCGACCACACCCACACGCGACACGTCGACATTCGAGCTCGCGTGGACCACCGCGACAAGCGATTGAATATCGCGCACCACCATGCTGTTGCCGACGTTGCTCATCAGCCCACGCATGCGCTCGAAGGACTCCTTGCTCGAGAAGTCGAGCCGGAACCCCGGGGTCTCCCGGTAGTACAGGTTCGGCAGCATCACGTGGTAACCCTCGGATGCGATCCGATCGGCCATCGAATGCAGGAGTGGCCGCTTGCCCGGCGCATCCATCAGGAACACCACGAGAGGCAAGGCCCCGGCTGCATCAACCGGAGACGTCACGTACGTCTCCATCGAACCTTCGGTGGTCTCGATGAAGGTGTCTTTACCCGCCACGTTGTGCGCCATGATCCGAAACTAGCGGTTTTCGACAATGATGTCGAAAATGGCATAACCTCTCGCCATGGGCATCAATTGCATGACCGCAGGCGTCCACTTGCCCCAGGCCGGACCCGCTGCGTCCGGTGAGGCAATGACCCGCGCGGCGCGCCTTGCAGAGGAACTCGGCTACGCGGACGTGTGGGTCAGCGACCATCTCGTCGTTCCGTCCGGCGCCAAATACCCGCCCTCGGCGTACGTCTACGAGCCACTCACCGCACTCGCGTGGGTTGCCGCCGCAACGAAACGGGTCGGCCTGGGCACGACGGTTCTCGTTCTGCCGATGCGCAACCCGATCCATGTCGCCAAGTCCATCGCCACCATCGACCTGATGAGCGGCGGACGTTTCATCCTCGGTACGGCGGCCGGCTGGCTGAAGGCCGAGTTCGACGCGATCGGCGTGCCGTTCGACGAGCGCGGGCTCCACACGGATGAGGCGATCGAGATCATTCGCCACGTCTGGACTAACGACCACATGACGATCGACTTTCCCATCCACGGGATCCACATGGAATCGATCCGCGCACAGCCACAACCGAAACGCCAAATCCCCATCTGGATCGGCGGCCATGCCGACATCGCACTGCGCCGCGCGATCACGGTTGGCGATGGCTGGCACGGGGCGTTTCTCTCTCCCGACGAAACGAAACCGCGGGTCGACAAGCTGCGCGCCGGCCGACCAGAGCCAGAGTACGAGATCTCGATGCGCACGCGTTGGGATCCACTCGAGGACGACAACGACCTGATCCTCGCCGAGATCGATCACTACCGCGAGGTCGGCGTCACGCACCTCGTTCCCGAGCCCCGTCAACGCACCGTGGACAAGTACCTCGAGTCGATCGAAGCCATGGCCACATTGCTTCAACGCGCCGACGTGGTGATGCAACCGTGACGAGGACAAAGCGCACACGCGGCGGCCACCGCCCCACCGGCACCGCGGCCGAGAGACGCGTCACGACGGCACGGCCGACGACCGACAAGTCGCAACGCACACGCGACGAAATTCTCGCCGCGGCACGTGCGTGCTTCGCGCGGCAGGGCTACGCAACGACGACGGTCGAGCACATCGTCGCCGAGGCGGGCCTCTCGCGTGGAAGTTTCTACACTTACTTCGAGTCGAAGGTGCACGTCTTCCGCCACCTCGCTGCGCGGATCGACCGTCAGATCGCCGAACAGGTTGCAATGCTGTCGCCCACCGCAAAATCCGGCGCTTACGAGAACCTGCTTGCATCGAACCGCAACTACCTGCGTATCGTCGGCGAGAACGCCGATCTCTACCGCCTCGTCGACGAGATGGCGGCCCACGACCCTGACGTCGCAAAGGCACGGCTCGCGTCGCACCAACGACATGTCGGCCGTGTTGCCGACACCATCCGTCGCTGGCAACGAGCGGGCAGGGCCGACAAGACGATCGATGTCGACATCACGTCGGCTGCCCTCGTCTCGATGTTGTCCGGTTTCGCACGCTGGATGCATCTCGAGGGTGACGCATTCGACGACGACGCCGCCGCCACTCGCCTCACCGACATGTGGGCCGCGGCCTGCGGCCTCGACATTCCGCCGCCACGATGAACGAAAGCGACGTCCGCGCGGAAGTACGGGAATGGATCACCCGGAACTGGAACCCTGCCATGCCGCTTCTCGACTGGCGCACGCTGCTCGTCGACTCGGGCTGGGCCGTGCCGTCGTGGTCGCCGCGCTGGTTCGGCAAGGGACTCCCGGCGTGGGCCGACAAGGTCGTGAGCGACGAACTCGCCGAAGCGGGCGCAGTCGGCATGCCGCTCGGCGGTGGCATGACTCTCGCCGCGCCAACCCTTCTCAAGCACGGCAGCGACACCCTGAATGACGCAGTCTTGAAAAAGACACTCACGGGCGAACTGACGTGGTGTCAACTCTTCAGCGAGCCCGGCGCGGGCTCCGACCTCGCATCCCTCTCGACCACCGCCATCCGCGACGGCGACGAGTGGGTGGTGAATGGCCAGAAGGTGTGGAACACAAGCGCGCACCATGCCGACCTTGCAATGCTTCTGGTGCGCACCGATTGGGACGCACCGAAGCACCGCGGAATCACCTACATGGTCCTGCCCATGCACCAGTCCGGCGTCGAGGTACGGCCCATCGTCCAAATGAACCAGCACGCGTCGTTCAATGAGGTGTTTCTCACCAACGCCCGCGTACCCGCAGCCAACGTCGTTGGCGACCTGGGAATGGGTTGGGACGTTGCGCGAACCACGCTCGCCAACGAGCGTTCGTTTGCGACGATGAAGCGCCCCCGATTCAGCGCACAATCCGGACGTGCAGTGGACGAAGCCAAGGCCGAAGCCGACGACCACTTCGCCACTTACATCTGGTACCCACAGCGCGCCGGACGCGCCGACATCATCGCCGACCGCGCTCGCACCAATTGCGTCAACCACGACCCCATCATCCGCGCTCGCATCGCCGACCTGTATTCCTTTCGGATGGCGAACGAATGGACCGCCCTTCGCGCGCGTGCCAACCGCGAACTCGGTCGTCAGCCGGGGCCCGAGGGTTCTCTGGGCAAACTCGCTGCATCCGAAGTTGCCCGACGAGCAGCCATCGTCCACGCTGCGATTGCCGGCGCCGACGGCATGTTGCGCGAGACCGATGATGCATTGCACGCGATCATCGCCGAGGTCCTCGTGTCGACTCCCGCGCAGTCGATCGCAGGCGGCACCGACGAGATCCAGAAAAACATCATCGGCGAGAAGATCCTCGGCCTTCCGCGCGAACCGAGCGAAAACCCGGCACAACCCTTCCGGCGCGCTACGCGCTGAGGCGCTCGGCGCGCGCGCCGTCTGACGCCAAAACCACCCAACCGTCGACCCGCGCATCCGGCTCGCACAGCGCCACCACGCAGCCACCGAAGCCGCCCCCCGTCATCCGGGCGCCGTAGACGCCCGGGGTTTCGGCGATCTCGCGCACCGCACGGTCCATCGCGGCAGTCGATACATCGAAGTTCTCGGCGAGGCTGCGGTGGCCTTCGAGCATGATCTCTCCCGCGAGGCCAAAGTCGAGAGACGACAGCGCAGCCGCAAACGACCCAACCCGGGCGTTTTCCGACACGACGTGCACTGCGCGTCGACGAACACGCTCATCGTCGATCGCAGCCATGTCACGCAACTCGGCGTCGCGCAACGGACCGACGACTGCCTCGGCAGCGGCACATTCGGCCACGCGTGTCGCGTACTCCGAGCCCTCCAGCCTGCGCGAGGCCACGAATCGAACAACCACCTTCACCGAATCGGGTACCGGCACGTACGACACTTCGAGCGACCGGCAGTCGATCATCGTCGCCTGGCCCGCACGGCCCGCCGCGATGCACAACTGGTCCATGATCCCGCAGGGCACGCCCGTCGCGTCGTGCTCAGCCTGGCGGCACAACTGCGCCAATTCGACCGCAGAACCGCGAAAGCCGAATGCCAGCGCAGCGGCGACTTCCAAAGCCGCGCTCGAACTCAACCCCGCACCGATCGGAATCGTCGTCGCCACCCGTCCCGATACCGCACGCGCTCCCGGCACCAGCCGATGAACGGCTTCGATGTAGCGCAACCAGCCGTCGCCTTCGACATCCGCCGACACCAGCGACATCGAGTCGGACTGCGCGAAGTCGATCACCGTCGAGCGATCGATCGCCATCGGAAACACCAAACCACCCGTGTAGTCGGTGTGATCGCCGATCAGATTCACGCGCCCAGGCGCAATCGCGCGGAACAACTCAGGCATACAAGTCTTCGGGGATCCAGCCGCGATGTGCTTCCATCAGCTCGTCGACCAGAGCCCAGATCTGATCGAGATCCAACTCGGCTGCCGTGTGCGGGTCGAGCATCGCCGCGTGGTAGACGTGCTCGCGTTTGCCGGTCAGCGCAGCCTCGACCGTCAGCGACTGCACGTTCACGTTGGTCTGCATCAACGCGGCCAACTGCGGCGGCAACGCACCGACCACCTGCGGACGCAGCCCGGCCGAATCCACCACCACGGGAACCTCGACGCAACAGCCCTCGGGCAGGTTCGCGATCAAGCCGCGGTTCGCCACGTTGCCGTACACGGTCACCGCCTCACCGGTTTCCATCGCATTGATGATCGACGATCCGTACTCCATGCTCGGCACCACTCGAATCTGCGCCGCGGGATCCTCCAAGCGTGAACGCAGCTTTTCCCATCCGGCAATCTGACGTTCGCAGCGCCGCGGATACTCGTCCAACGGAACACCGAAACGATCGAGCAGATCGGGGCGATCGCGCTTGATGAACCACGGCACGTATTCGGCAAAGTGCTCGCTTGATTCGGTGACGAAATATCCCAACCGGCGGAACATCTCGTAGCGCACAGCATCGGACAGGCCCTCGAACCCACCATCAGAACGTTCGGCATCACCGCGCATCGGCAACGGAAACTGTGCGGCGCGGTGCGAGATCAACGGATACAGGTCCTCGCCGTTGCGTTCGAAACACAAATAGAAGGCCATGTGGTTGATTCCCGCGCACACGTACGAAATCTCGTCGATGGGAACGCCGATGTCGCCGGCCAGTTGCGATGCCGTGTGCTGCACGCTGTGACACAAACCGATCGTGCGAATCGACGAGGCCCGCGACACCGCCCAACACAACATCGACATCGGGTTGACGTAGTTCAACAACAAGGCGTTCGGACACACCTCTTCCATCGTTCGACACACGTCGAGCAGAACCGGGATTGTCCGCAGACCCCGCATGATCCCGCCCACACCCAGGGTGTCGGCGATCGTCTGCTCGAGGCCGTACTTCTTCGGAATCTCGAAGTCGACCACCGTCGACGGCCGGTAGCCGCCCACCTGAAACATCGTGATCACGTACGACGCTCCAGCGAGCGCCCTACGCAGATCCGTCGTTGCCTCGACTCGGCCGGGCACCCCTAACGTTGCCAGCACTTTGCGCCCCACCACCTCCGAGGTCGCCAGTCGCTGCGAGTCGATGTCGTGGAGCACCACCGTCGCCCCCGCGAGGGCCGGGCGGCTGAAGATGTCACCCATCAAATTGCGGGCAAATACGGTGCTTCCGGCCCCGACAAATGCGATTTTCGGCCCCGACACGGGGTCATCTTGCCAGAGAGCGCCCGATCACCGGCACGACCCACCAAACGGCCCCCAAAGCCCGCATTGACATAGGGAAATCCCCAAATAGACTTTTGTTCAGGAGTTGGGGCATACCACCGTGCGGCTGACAAGACCAGAAAACTTTTCGACTGCGCGAGCCGGATCTACTCGCGTACTCGCGCGCGGCCTCGTTTGCGTTCTCGTTGCAAACCTTCTCGCCATCGTCGCCCCGCTCGCAGTCAACGTCGTTGATGCTGCTGCGATGACTTCCCCCACGTCCAAGAGCGCAACGCTCAATTCTTGGGTGAATGTTGGAGGAAGTGGGACGCTGGCCCTTACCGGAGTGGCTTCGGGCAACAACGCCCAAACGACGGTCACAGCCACGAGCGGCTACGTCAAAATTTCAACTACGGCGAACCTGACCGCCCCCACCGGGTACACGACCGCGCAGTGGACGGCGAACAACTCAACCGAAATCTCATTCGTTGGCTCCCAGTCCGCCATCAACGATGCGCTGAACAGCTTGCAATTCTACGCAACTGCACGATCACCCCAGCCGAAAGTTTCAGTGATGTCCTTTGAGCTCGGTGCGACGACGGTCGCTTACTGGTCTCCCCCTTCCGGCAACGGACGCTTCTACGAAGTTGTCGACGCAGGATCGACCATCACATGGGAACAGGCCCGCTGCATTGCCAAGTATGCATCCAGGACATACGGGGGCGGAACTTCGAATTTGTCAAGCGACGGCTGCACTGGAGCAGATGGAACACGTCGCAAATTGAACGGCCTCAGTGGCTATCTCGCGAACATCACCTCCGAAGCTGAACATCAATTTCTCAAAGAGAAGACGAACCAAGTTGGCTGGATCGGCGGCACCGACAAGGACACAGAGGGTGTCTACAGGTGGATGGACGGCCCCGAGGCAGGCCAAGTGTTCTACCGGGCAAACGGATCGCGACGTGGCGTCTACAGCGTCCTCCAGGCGGATAACACAACTTCATTGTCGATGTTCAACTACTTCAGCGACGGCGAACCGAACGACTGGAACGGGGGTGAGGATCTGGTCGAATTTGGGTTCGGAACCAACGGGACCATCGGGGCATCCTGGAACGACTGCACCAACACCTGTAATAGAACTCGATACATCATCGAATACGGCGAAACCGGTGAAACGCTGACCGGAGCCGCAAATGCCGACATCACAATGACCGTGTCGCCCGACGCGCCGACCGGCGTTGCCGCGACTGCCGGCAATGGTCAGGCCACCGTCAGTTGGACCGCACCCGCCGTCAACGGCGGTTCTGCGATCACGTCGTACACCGTGACCTCGTCGGGTGGTCAGCAGTGCACATGGACAACCGGGCCGCTTCAGTGCACGGTGACAGGCCTGACAAACGCGACTTCCTACACATTCACGGTGACGGCAACGAATGCAATCGGCACCGGACCGGCGTCCACTGCAAGCAGCGCGGTCACACCTTTCACGACACCCGGGACGCCCACCGGACTCACCGCCACCCCGATTGACGGTGGGGCGCGGCTCTCGTGGATTGCTCCGGCAAACAATGGTTCTGCCATCACGGCGTATTCCGTTCAATACTCAACCGACGGCACGTCGTGGACGACCGCAACAATCGGAACAACCAATCCCTACGACCTCACCGGCCTCACGGCCTGTGTCGACTACCACTTCCGAATTGCCGCGACAAACGCCGCAGGATCATCTTCGTACAGCAGTTCGGTACGGGCACTCACTTTCGGCATCAGTTATCCGACCGCGTACGCGTCAAGCGCCTTCACTCTCGGCGGGAGCCCCAACGTTGCCACCGACTCGTCCGGAACAATTTCTCTCACAGCGGCGACGACGGGTCAGTTCGGATCGATCTGGAACAAGTCACGTGTTGACTTGTCACAAAACCTTTGCGTTGCCGCAGAGGTGTATCTGGGCAACAGTGACGCTGGCGCCGACGGCTTGGCGTTCGTCGTTCAACCAAACTCAACGGCCGCTGGGACCTCGGGCGGCGGTCTCGGCTATGCGGGAATAACGCCGTCGCTCGCCGTCGAATTCGACACGTATGTGAACTCCCCCGAGCCCAATGCCGACCACATCAGCCTGATGAAGAACGGCGATACGACCACCCACAATGCGTGGGGCGTCGATCCTGTATCGACCATCGATCTTGAAAATGGCGCCTGGCGAAAGGCTCAATTCGTCTGGAATGCACGGCTCAAGACGTTCACCGTTCGCTACGACTTGACGGCCACCCCGAACAACGTGTTCACGGACTCCGGCGATGTCCCCTTCAACGCGGTCTCTTTGGACCTTCCGGCCCATTTCTCGACGTCAAACGGCAACGTCTACTGGGGCTTCACCGCAGCAACCGGTGGCGCAGTCAACCCGCAACAGGTTCGAGCAATTTCGTACACCTCAACGTCGCGCACCAACGTGGCCCCAACCATGAATGCGCTAGCGGATCAGTCGGTGCGGCCAGGCACGGGCTCGCGGACAGTGACCCTGACCCTGACCGACGACTCGACGAGTCAAAGCCAATGGTCATTTTTCACTTCGACGAGCAACAGTTCCGTCGCGACCGTGTCAACCGCTTCCGCGATCAGCGAAACGTCCGCCTCGTTCACGTTCACACCCGGCTCTACGACCGGTACGTCGACTATCACGGTCACCGCCACGGATGCTGACGGCGCATCCGTCACCCGAACCTTCGTCGTGACCAATGATGCGACAGCCCCGACAATCTCCTCGTTTTCTTCGACAACCGCTGACGGCTCCTATCGAGCAACACAAGACATCAACATCACGGCCACGGCAAGCGAATCGGTGCAGGCCGGCAATTCGATAACCGCCACACTCAATACCGGCGCGACCGTGACGCTCACCGCTGCATCAGCCGGAACCACGCTCACCGGCACCTACACGATCTCCGCAGGACAGAACACGTCCGACCTGACGGTTTCCTCCTATACCTACACCGCAGGAGCCGTTCTCGACCTTGCCGGGAACGCGATGACGTCGACAACGGTCCCCACCGGATCCAACAACATTGCGGGTTCCAAGGCGATAGTCATCGACACCGTGGCGCCAACCATTTCGTCATTTTCATCAACTACCGCGGACGGCAGCTACACGACCAACCAAACGGTGAACATCACCGCAACCGCCAGCGAGACGCTTCAATCAGGAAGTTCCATCACCGTCACACTCGACACCGGCGCAACGGTTGTCGTGTCCACCGTGTCTGCCAGCACAAGCCTGACGGGCACCTACACCGTCGCCGCCGGACAAAATTCCGCGGACCTCACGGTGTCGTCCTACGCATACTCCGCGGGATCCATTCTTGACGTTGCGGGTAATGCCATGACATCGACAACCGTCCCCACCGGAACCAACAACATTGCGGGCGCGGATGCGATTGTCATCGACACTATCGGCCCAGCTGCACCAACCGGCCTGAGCGCAACTGCCACAACCAACGCAGTTACGATTTCTTTCACTCCTGGGGTCGGCGGACCCTCGGCAGTCACCAACTACAAGTATTCACTCAATGGCGGCGCCTTCACCGCGTTCTCCCCCGCGGACACCACGAGTCCCGTCACCATCTCAGGACTCACCAGCGGAACCTCGTACACGATCGTTCTTCGAACCGTGACTGCACTCGGCGACAGCGCCTCGTCCGGAAGCATCACGATCACGCCCTACAACATCACGGGTCTGTCGACGGTCTCTTACACCGAGCAAGACCCCGCGACGAGCATCGCATCGAGCGTCAGCTTCTCCGGTGGATCCAGCTACGACGGCAAGTACATCGACTTCGCAATTGGGAGCCCTCAGGTAACTGAAATTCTCGGTTACACGACATCCGGATCGGCTAGTACGACAAATGGCGCAGTGTCCATTGTGGGAACGGCGGTGTATCTCGGCAACGGCACAAGTGCGGATCCGATCGGCAGCATCGACGCCACCCGAAACGGTCAAAACGGCCAGCCGCTCCGCATCAACTTCGTCAACTCATTCTCGAACGCAAGTTTCGAGAACGCAACTCTCACTGGATGGACGCCGCTCGAACAACAAGTTGTTCTTGGCTCAACCAACATCGCAGGGTACGTTGCGATCGATCGGCGAAATTACACCGCAATGGCTTGTGCAAACGACTACGACGACGGCGTGTACACCGGGTCGTCGGTGAACTGGACGCGAAAAACGGTATCTCTGACCACCTCAACCGCTTCCGTTGGGTCAAAGTCGCTGCTCCTTGACATGTACGCAGTAGCAGGCAGCGGCGGTGGTTGGGTGATTCACGGTCCTGCCGTCTACTCAGACAACTTCGAGGCTTCCGCGAACGATGTCATCTCGTTCGACTGGAAGGCCGTGGGGGGCGGCGACGACTATTCGGTATTCGGGTACATCCTCAACACGAGTACAGGGGCGCAGACGACCGTTCTCGACGCATACGAGAAGCGTGACGGGCTTATTCCAAACTGGACGACAGCATCTGTGACGATTCCCACCACAGGCACCTACAAATTCGTCTTTGTCGCCGGATCCCACAACGCCGATTGCGGATCCCAGGGCGACGCGAAGTTGTACATCGACAACGTTCAGGTCTTCGGCAGCAAGGTGAATGACTCCGTGGCCTCGAAAGTCGCGCGGCTGGTGACCTATCGCAACACCTCGGATGCGCCGTCGGCTAGCCGCACCGTCACGGTTACGACCAACCCGACCGGCGGAACCTTCACGACGACGTTCTCGATCGCCGTCACTCGCGTGGACGACGCACCCGCACTCACATCGGTGTCGACCGCGTACACGAACACCTCCGCCGTCGACACGTTCACCGCAGCGTCGGGCACACTCCCCGGATCCGACCCCGATGGCGACACCCTCACGTACTCGCTGCCCGATGGAGCCACAGGCTCGGCCACCTACGGCTCGGTCACGTACGACAGATTCGAAACCGGGACATACGGAACACTGTGGCTGAAATCAGCAACAGGTCAGTACTACTTCGCACCCGACAACACTGCGATCAACAACCGGCTGACGAACGACAGCGAAGCCTTCAGTACCCGCGTGACGGCTGCTGGCGTCGACGCAAACTCGACCCTCACCGTCTCGGTTGCGATCACGGCCGCCGCCCCAGCCGCGCCAACCGGCCTCAACGTCACAGCTGGAGTTCGCGCATTGAACGTGTCGTGGACTGCACCCACGTGGATCGGCGGTTCCGCCGTGACGGGCTACCGGATCGAACACTCGACGAACGGCACGACGTGGACGACGGCTTCCGACAACTCGAGCACTTCGACATCGTTCAGAATCACCGGCTTGGCCGACGCGACGACCTACTTCGTTCGCGTGGCGGCAAAGAACGTGAACGGCACCAGCACCTATCTCTCGAGCTCACCCACTACTTACGCCACGTTCGACAGGCCGACCGCGCTCTCACTGACACCGGTCGGCGGCACGGTCGTCGCCAACACCCTGAACAGCACCAATACCAACCTGACCGCTCAGGCCACGATCGTTGCCGGGCGCCTGACCGGAGGCACCGCGACGCTGTACCGCGGAGCGACGGCGATCGCCACTGACACCTCGATCGGCGCGTCGGACACGACCGTCGATTTCGATCTGATGTCCAGCACCACGACGGAGCTCCAGGGCCTCGTTGCTTCGGGCGGAGCCATGACGGTCAAGGTCGTCGATGCCAACGGCCTCGAAACCCTTGCCAGCACCGGGGTCACATTGACGGTCGACTACACACGACCGACCGTCACAATTGCTCGAACAGGCACGGGTGTACTGAACCAGGGATCTTCCGACACGGTGACGTTCACCTTGTCCGAGGCATCGACCAACTTCGTCGTGGGCGACGTCACTACCTCGGGCGGCTCGCTGTCCTCCTTCAGCGGTTCCGGCACCACCTACACCGCAACGTTCACTGCGTCAGTCGGGGCAGCGGGAAGCGCCACGATCTCGGTCTTGGGTAGCGCCCTCACCGACAGCGCCGGCAACGGCAACACCGCAAGCTCCACGTTCTCCATTCCCCTCAACAGCGCACCGACCCTCGCAACGCCCTCGACGGTGACCTTCACCGACACCGTTGCGACTGACACCTTCACGAACGCCACAGGAACCCTCTCGGGCGCGGATGCAGATTCCGGTGACACGTTGACTTACGGCATCGCCTCGGTGTCGGGGGCCAGCGCCACTGTGTCGACCACCGGCACCTACGGCACCCTCACGGTCACCCAGGCCACGGGGGCCTACACGTTCGTCCCGAACAACACAGCCATCAATGCCCGGGCGACCAATGCAACCGAGACGTACACCGTGACAGTGAACGACGGTATTCAGACGACAAACGCCACTCTGACGGTCTCGATTACCGCCGCGAACGACGCCCCTGTCATGACCACGGCGACGTCGAACTTCCTCGACACTGCCGCAAATGACACTTTCACGGTTGCGACCGGAACTTTCGCCGCCAGCGATGCGGACCCACCGGCGAACACGGCCTTGACCTGGGGCATCCAGGGAGGAGTCACGATCGCCAATCCCGGCCCGCTCGGATGGACGACCGGAAATCTCAATTACGACAGGAAGTTCGTCGGCACTTACGGAACCCTGTATCTCTTGGCATCCACCGGGCAGTTCCGTTTTGAGCCGAGCAAATCGACGATGAATGGTCTGGCATCGGGAACGTCGGAGACCTTCGCCGTCACGGTGGCAGACAGTCTCAATGCGGTTGGAACGGGGTCGTACATCGTCTCGATCACTGCAGTGAACGACCGACCGATCGTCACCGTTACTGCCGCGAACCTTCCCGACGTTACGGCCGGACTGAACGCGAGCGCTTACACGATTTATCACGTCACGGATTCATCTGGGGGTTCTTCACCTTCATCGGAGCAGGTTGCGCGCGCCTTTGACGATGACCAGTACACCAAGTACCTCAACTTCAGTGGCCCAGGCTCGGGCGTGACAATCGATTTGGGCTCAGGCAATGCTTATGCCGTCAACGGCCTTGGCCTGACGACGGCCAACGACGCGAGCGAACGCGACCCCACGTCGTACGAAATCTACGGTTCGAACGACGGAACCTCTTTCGCGTTGGTCAGTTCCGGCTCGCTATCGCCGCCGACCGACCGGTTCACGGCATATCCGAATGTTTCATTCACGAACTCCACGAACTACCGCTGGTACCGCGTCGTTTTCCCGACGACTCGAGGCGGCGGGATGATGCAGATCGCCGAGATTCGTCTGCCGGCGCAGTCCGGCGACCTCCTCACCTACACAGAGGGCGCACCGGCCGGTGTCGTGTTGACCGGTATCGACGTGACCGACGCCGACACTTCTTCACTCACGGGTGCGACGGTGTCGATCACCGCGGGACGTACGACGGGTGACGTTCTCTCGTTCACCAACGATGGTTCGACCATGGGGTCGATCAGCGGCACCTACGACGCGGCATCGGGGATCCTGACGCTGTCCGGAACCGGCACCCCAGCTGAGTACCAAGCCGCATTCCGTGCGGTGAGATTCCGCAACACGACGAACAACCCGACGGCCACCTCATCGACGCGAACCGTCACCTGGCAGGTGAATGACGGAGACGTCACCAACGCGACCAGCACGAACGTGACGAGCACGATCACCGTGATCGAAACGGTGCCGTCGGCGTCGTCCGTTGCCATCACATCATCGGCGGGAACCGACAATCGCTATGCAATCGGTGACGTCATCGAAGTGTCAGCAACGTTCACCGAGGTTGTGATGGTGACGGGATCTCCACGAATCGCTGTCAACGGCCTGTCCGGCAAGTTCTTCACGTACTCGTCAGGCTCCGGGACCAACACCCTCGTCTTTGCGTACACGGTCGTTCAGGGCGACAGTGCGGCCTCGGGAGTCGGTGTCTCAGCCGACACCCTCGCCCTCAATGGCGGGACGATCAAGGACTCCGCGAATGCAAGCGTGACCCTCACACACTCGGCCGTCTCGAATTCGACCGCCCACATCGTCGACGGTGTTCTCCCCACCGTGTCGTCGTTCTCGACAGCCAAGGCGAACGGCTCCTACAAGGCGGGCGAGCAGATCACCATCACCGCGACCGTGAGCGAGTCGGTTCAAGCCGGCGCATCCATCGATGTGACCCTTGACAGCGGTGCCACCTTGACTCTCACCTCCGCATCGGCCGGAACCACACTCTCAGGCACCTACACCGTCTCGGCGGGCGAAAATTCGGCGGACCTGACCGTCTCGAGCTTCACGATCAACAGCGTCCTCGACACGGCGGGCAACGGAATGACATCGACCGCCCTGCCCACCGGTTCGAGCAACATCGCCGGAGTCAAGGCCGTCGTCATCGACACGATTGCGCCGACGATTCTTCGGATGTCCGTCTCGGCCGACGGCTCGTACAAGGCCGGCCAATCGATCACCGTGACGGCGACAAGCTCCGAAGCCGTACGGGCCGGCAACACGATTACTGTCACATTCGACACCAGCGAAACCCTGACGCTTGCTGCGGCGTCGGCCGGCACCACACTGTCGGGCACCTACACCGTTGCAGCCGGTATCAATACGGCTGATCTGATGGTGACGTCGTACACCATCGACACGGTCCTCGACACGGCGGGCAACGCCATGGTGTCCACCACCCTTCCGACGGGCACTGATGCCATCGGCCCGGGCACTGCCGTCATCATCGACACGATCGCCCCGACCATTGTTTCCTTCAGCTCCTCAACCGCGGACGGGGCCTACAAAGCCGGCCAGACGATCAACATCACTGCAACGGTGAGCGAGCCGATCAAATCGGGCAACTCCATCTCCGTGACCCTGAACAGCGGCGCCACTCTCACCCTGTCGACAACCACCACGAGCACCACCCTCACCGGCACGTACACCGTGGCCGCAGGCAACACCGCGTCGGCACTCAATGTGACGAGTTTCAGCATCGTGTCGGTACTCGACGGTGCAGGCAACGCGATGACATCGACTTCCGTGCCGGGCGGGGCCAACGTCGCCGACTCCAGCAGCATCGTCGTTGACACCACCAAGCCGACGATCGTCTCGTTCTCGACATCGACCGCAGACGGCGCCTACAAGGCCGGCCAGACGATCGATCTCGTCGCGACGACGAGTGAGCCCGTGCTCGCAGGTAACAGCATCAACGTCGTTCTGAATTCCGGCTCGACGGTCGCCTTGACGGCATCGACGCTCGGAACGACATTGACGGCGACCTACACGATTCCGTCCGGCGACAACGCCGCCGACCTCACGGTTTCGTCGTTCACTGTCGTATCGGTGGCCGACCCGGCAGGAAATGCATTGACCTCGACCAGCCTGCCGACGGGAACGAACAACATCGGTGGGGCAAAGTCGATCATCGTCGACACGATCGCACCGACCATCACGGCATTCTCGTCGGCAATCGCCACGCCGACGAACCTCACGACGCTGACGTTCACCCTCTCCTTCTCCGAGGCCGTGACCGGAATCGACGCGACGGACTTCATCAACGCGGGGACCGCCGACGATTGCGTTTTTGATCCGGGCAGCGATTCGGGCTCGACCCGGACCCTCACCATCACGCAGTGCGGTGGCGGAACCGTGACCCCGGTGTTTGCATCCGGTGGCGCCATTGATATCGCTGCAAACTCGACGCAGGCAAGTGCGGCAACGTCCACCTCGACGATCAACCGCCGGTTCCTGCGATCCATCTCGTTCGCGGTCACATCCTTTGCAAAGACCTACGGGGACGATCCCTTCACCGTGGTGGCTTCGCCGTCCCGCGGGGCGGGCGACGGCGCCGTGACGTACACGGTCACGGCGGGTACCTGCTCGGTTGGCTCATCCTCGGGCGAAGTGACCATCACGGGTGCGGGCTCGTGCACCGTGTCAGCCACCGTCGCCGAGGGCACGAACAACCAGACCGCCACAACAGCCACCCAGGTCACGGTGTCCATTGCAAAGAAGGCTCTCACGATCACGGCGTCTTCTCATGCGGTGACGTACGGGGATGCCGCACCCACCATCACCCCGTCGTACACGCCGTTCGTCTACAACGAGTCCCCCTCCGACCTCACGACACCCCCGATCTGTTCTTCGCCGTACACGGTGTCGTCGACGGCCCTCGTCAATGTCGCCACGAACTGCACCGGCGCGACGACCCCCAACTACGAAATCTCGTACACGGCCGGAACCATCACGATCGCCAAGCAGCCGACTGCGGTGACGTTCACCGCGGCGACACTGTCACAGGTCTTCAACGGCACGAACCGACCCGTTGCAGCCACCACGGCACCGGCCAACAAGAACCTCGTCTTCACGTACGTGGGACAGGGCCACAATTCGAACACGGCTCCGGTCAATGTGGGTACGTACACCGTCACTGCCACGGTCGACGAGACCAACTTCATCGGCACGGCAACCACGACCCTTTTGATCACGAAGGCCAACCAAACAGCGTTGACGTTCGCGAACCCGTCGTCGGTCACGTTCGGAAGCGAATTGCAACTGGTTGCCGTCGGCGGAAACGGTTCGGGTGCGCTCTCCTACAGCGTCAAATCGGGGAATTGCAGCGTGTCGGCCACCGGAATGCTGACGAACACTGCGGCCGGGTCGTGCGTCGTCTCGGCCGCACGTGCGACGAGCGCGAACTACCTCGCCACCACGAGCTCGGATTCGACGATCACCGTGTCGAAGAAGGATCAGAGCCTCGCCTTCACCACGACCATTCCATCGAACCCCGTGGCCGGCGGAACGTATGCACCGAAGGCATCGGCGACGTCCGGACTCGAGGTCTCGATTTCCATCACGTCCGGCGAGAACACCGCCTGCTCGCTTGCCAACGGCGTGGTGACCTTCATCGCCGCGGGATCGTGCGTGATCACCGGCCGACAGGCGGGCAATGCGAACTTCAACCCGGCCGATGCCGCGACACAGACGATCGCCGTGGGCAGCATGAACCAGACGATCTCCTTCACCCAGCCGGCCGAGAAGCGGCTCGGCGACCCCGCATTCCAACTCGAGGCCTCGAGTTCGAGCGGCCTCCCCGTCTCCTTCTCCGTGGCGGGGACTGCATGCTCCGTCTCCTCCACCGGTTTGACCACACTGCTCGCTCCCGGAACCTGCGACGTCACCGCAACCAGTGCCGCAGACAGCAAGTACGGAGCCGCGGCAGCGGTGACCAGAACGATCGTCGTGCGGGCCGGGCTTCCCGGTGTGCCGCACCTGATGAGCGCGTCGCCCAGCGATTCGTCGATCATCGTTGCGTACTCGATTCCCCCGACCGACGGCGGATCGCCGATCGTGTCGTACGTCGTCGTCGCGACACCGACGACGGGTGATCCCATCACTCGTTCGGACTGCAGCACGACCACACTGACCTGTGAACTCGTTGGATTGACGAATGGCATGGGCTATGCGGTCAAGGTTGCAGCCGTCACGGGCGCCGGCGTCGGTGACTACTCGAACGAAACCGATCCTGTGACACCCTTCGTCGCCCCCGAGGCCGTGCGTGATCTCACCGGCGTGCGCGAAGAACAGTCACTCCTCGTCGCGTGGGACAACCCCGACTCGCTTGGCGGCGGAACCTTGGTGCGCTACGACGTCAGCATCCGCGAGAAGGACGGAAGCTTCGGCGCACCGGTGCAGGTTGCTGCAACGAACATTCGGTTGGCCTCCGTCGGCCAGCGAGCATGGAACCACACCTTCCGCAACCTTTCCAAGGCCAAGGTCTACGAAGTGAAGGTCGTGACCGTCACGAGCCTGTCCGCAACGTCGACGCCGGCGAACACCGCCCAGGCCCTGGTTCAGAGAATGAACGTTGCCGAGGCGCCGCGCAACCTGGCCATCGAAGCCACCTCGGAAACCTCGGCAGTCGCCACCTGGGCGACACCGCTGCGTGACGGTGGCTCACCGATCACTTCGTACTCAGCCACGTCGACGAACGGCACCTGTGCGCCCGCGTCTCCGACATCACTGTCGTGTTCGATGAGCAACCTGACGCAGGGCAAGGCCGTCACGGTGACCGTCAAGGCTGTGACCGCAGTCGGAAGCTCGGAAGTCTCGACCGCGACGATCTCTCTCCCCAGCCGACCGGCCGCACCGACGATCGAGTCGGTCACCCGCAAAGGAACCTCGGCCACCATCACGTGGAAGGCTCCCGCGACCGATGGCGGTCGCTCCGTGACCAGCTATCGCATCAACGGTGTGTCGACGCTCGACTCGAAGGATGCCCCACAGTGCAGTTCGACGGGCTTCACATGCACGGTCGAGGGCCTGGCGATGAGCGCTGCCTACATCTTCACTGCAAAAGCGTTCAACTCGATCGGCGAAGGCGCAGCTTCGGCCACCTATTTTGCACAGGCCTTCTCGGCGATCCCTGCCGAGTGGGGGTCACTGTCGCCGACCGCCGGTGCACGAATTGCAACGGGACTCCCACCTGCACCGGGGTCGGTCAAGGTTCTCTCGTCGTCAGCGCGCCGTTCGAACGTGATCGCGACCGCTCCGAAGACATCGATCCCCATCACCCACGCCATCATCACGGTGGCGGGGACCAAGGGACGTGTGGTCCTGCGCGTCAAAGTGGCCGTCAACCAGGCAAACCCGCAGGCTTCGATCACCATTCCCTATTCGTCACGGTCGGTGAATGTCGCGGTGCAGTTCGCCAACGCATACGGCGTATCGGCGATGGCGTCGAACGGTTGGCGACCCGCAACCCAGATCACGCGACTCACCGATGCCGCACCGAACGTTCAACGCGGAGTCACATCGTCGAAGATGGTCCCGATCGGAACGGTCATCGGCTCGCCCGTGTACTTCATCGGGGCATCGAGTCAGCTGAGCGCTGCGGCGAAGAGCGAGCTGTCGCGCATCGCCGCACAGGTGAAGCGTGACGGCGGAATTGTGAACGTCACGGGCTACGCCCGCTACAGCCCCGACACATCACGAGCTTTCATGAAGAAAGTCTCGGAACAGCGGGCTCTCGTGGTCGCGAACTTCCTCGCCGGCCTCGGCGTCCAACAGTGGATTCGCTTCCAGGGGGTGGGCGCCCCCACCACAAAGACGGGCCCCGACACCGATCGACGGGTCGTGGTGTCGATCACGCCCTTCGACTGAGATCGAGCGACCGACGCCGCGCATCCTCGGCTGCGACTTCCCGCTCGACCTGCGATGCATCCCAGCCCAGCAACGGTGCGGCCACCCCGGCGATGTGGGTCAGAACATCCCGGTCGATACGGCCGACCGTGCCCGCAACCAGCCTGCGGTCGATGATGTCGGACAAGGTCCGCGCACCCTCGCTTGCAACGGCGAAGACGACCTGCGCCGAAACATCACCCGACGGGTACTGGTGGCGAAGTCCGGGGTTGCCGCGAATCAAGTGGAGAATCTCGACGTAGTCGGTGCCGTACAGGCGGGCAACCAATTCGGCCGACTTGGTCGACAGACCCGCATCGACGAGTTCTCTGCCGGCATCCGCAAGGAACGGCCCGGCATCGCGTGCCCAAGCGAACGTGCCGTGCGCCGCGGCTCGTCGCGAGTTGACGCGGATCTCGCGCACCCGACGAAGTTCGTGCTTGAAGAGCGCGTCAACCATCTCTTCGGCCGTGGCGCGGGCGGTCGTCCACTTGCCGCCGCCGATCGTCCAGACGTTGTCGATGCCATGGTCGACGTGGTGGTACAACTCGTGGCGACGACTCGCCGTGTAGGTCCCTTCGCTTCCCGGAGCCTTGATCAGCGGGCGCACCCCGACCGTCGTCAATTCGACGTCGGCCTCGGAGAGCGGTTTCTCGGTGCGACCCATCGTGGAATTCACCGTGTCCAGAATGGATCTTACGTCGCCGTCGTCGGCGCGAATCTCCTCGTCGCCCATCGGAGTATCGGTGGGACCGATGAAGGACTTGCCCATCCACGGCGAAACGATGACGTGTCGTCCCGACTTGGCGCGCGCGAACACCGCATCCCGAACGGCCCCTCCCCCGAGGGGTCGCGTCAGCACATGCACGCCTTTTGATCTGTCGACACCGACGCCTGCATCGCGTCCCAACGTTGCGAGCACCTTGTCGATCCACGGTCCGGCTGCGTTCACGACGACGCTCGCCCGAACGTCGTGGCGAGCCCCGGACAACGCGTCGGTCGCAACGACGCCCTCGACCACCAGGCGCTCCCCACGCTGGTCGACGATGAATCCGTCGGCACTGCAGTGGTTGATGACGACTGCTCCGGCCGCTTCGGCCGACTTCACGTAGGCCAACAGGAGTCGCTCGGGGTGGATGTTCATCGTGTCGTGGTAAGCGAACGCACCGAGCAACCCCGACGGCTCGAGCCACGGCACCGACTGCAGCAGGGACTTCTTCGACATCCAACGGGGATGCGCGATGCGCAACGACCTTGGCACCTCCCGGTTGCGGTCGTACGACAACAGGTCGTACAGCGCAACCCCGGCTCCGAGCAACGGCGCATTGGGTTTGCTCCAGCGCCATGCCGGCATGATGAATCGTGTTTGGTCGACCAGGTGTGGCGCACCAAGCGCCAGGATCCGGCGCTCACGGAGGCTCTCGCGCACGACCCCGAAGTCGTATTGCTCGAGGTAACGGATTCCACCGTGGATGTACTTCGTCGTCGCCGCACTCGTCTCGGCCCCGAAGTCGCCCCTGTCGATCAGAGCCGTCTTGATGCCTCGGGCCGCAGCCTCGCGGGCAACCCACACTCCGGTGATTCCCCCGCCGACGACCACGAGATCGAAGTTCTCACGCAACCGCTCGACCGGCCGGGACAGCAATTCAGGCCCCGATCCGACCGGCGACTGGCGACATGTCCCAAGTTTATGGCTCCACACATCGCAGATGCGGGCGCACGAGCGAACAACCCCCGCATACCTTGGCACAGACCTAGGATCAACGCGATGATCGACTGGGCAGCAGATGTAATCGACAAGATCGGATTCGTGGGAGTCGCCGTCCTCGTCGCTCTCGAGAACGTCTTTCCGCCGATTCCGTCGGAACTCATCTTGCTCCTGACCGGATTCAACGTGAGCGAAGGGCGCTTCGACTTCGTCAGCGGCGTCATTGCTGCAACGGTTGGCTCCGTTGTCGGTGCCTACTTTCTCTACGCGATCGGCAGGCTCGTTCACGAAGACCGGCTCGAGAAATTGCTCGCCGGCGTGGGCAAGTACCTCGGCCTGAAGAAGAGTGACGTCCACAAGGGCTTCCAGTGGTTCGAACGGCACGGCACCGCCGTCGTTCTCTTCGGCCGCCTCATCCCCGTCGTACGGTCCGTCGTCTCGATCCCTGCGGGTGCGGAGAAGATGCCGGTCCTGCGCTTCACGCTTCTGACCGCCGCC
>CAZVPL010000014.1:0-25146 GCA_964629075.1 uncultured Bifidobacterium sp.
CGACGATGTCGACAACGCGGATTTCCTTGACGGTCTCGGGGATCAGCGACACCTTGGTGCGAATGAGGTCTTCATCCATCACGGCTGTATCGCGTGGAAGAAAGCTGACTTCGATCGGGTGATCGTGCGTGATCGCCTCGTTCACGAGTTCCTCGACACGCTGAGCGAAACCCTCGGGGAGCGGATCGAACTCGAAGTCCATGCGGGCGGACAGTGGTTCCATGTTTCCACCGGTGACGGGCACCTGCCATTCGTTCCAGATGACACCGCAGAGAATGTGCATCGCCGTGTGGGTGCGCATCAACTTGAAGCGTCGATCCCAGTCGACGACACCGTGAACCGTGTCGCCAACGTTCGGAATCGGGCCCTGAAGTGTGTGCCATGCGAGGTCGCCCTCTTTGCGAACCTCCGAGACGTATGCAGACCCGAGCGTGCCGGTGTCGTGTGGTTGGCCGCCGCCGGTTGGATAGAAGTACGTCAGGTCGAGAGCCACGCGGTTGTCTTCGACGGCGACGACCGTCGCGTCGAATTCGCGCACGAAGGCGTCGCGCAGATAGGCGAGGTCGGTGTGCACCGCGGTTGCGTCAGAGAAGGTCGACGAGTTCGTCGACGGGTGTGAGCATTCCCATGCAGAACGGGCCGAACTCGGCGTATTCGGCCGAGGCTTGATCGAAGCGCATGGTGTACACGACTTCTTTCAGGTCGTCGGGGTTCACTGCGAACAACGTGACTCCCCACTCGTAGTCGTCGAGACCCGTCGAGCCGGTGACGAGCTGGGTCACCTTCGCACCGAACTTGCGGCCGCTGTGGCCGTGCTCTTGCATCTGGCGCAGGCGCTCTTCGTAGGGCAGCGTGAACCAGTTGGCGCCGACGTTGCGACGCTTTGACATCGGGTAGAAGCAGAACGCGTTCTTGCCCGGCACGGGGATCTTCGGATACAGCCGAGCGTTCAGCATCTCCTGGGGCACGCCGACGGCGTACTCGCTGACCTCGGTGAGGGACACGTAGCTGTCGACGATGTCGAGGCCCGCACGCTGGATCGCGCTTTGGAGGCGACGCAGATCGCGCATGTCGTTGGCCAGCGCCATGAAGCATGCATCGCTTTTGTGACCGAGCATCGAGACCGTGATCACGGTGAGACCTGCCGACTCGGCCTCTTTCACCGCGTTGATGGTGGCTTGGCGGTCAAAAGACTGACCCGGCTTGCAGAAAAGGTGCAGCACACCCATTCCGACCGAGGGGGACATCGGTTCGCTCATGGATGCCACGCTACCGCTGGGCGTTTGTGAACGCAGAAGCCACCCTGTCGTCTGCCCCGGGCGCGTATGCGAGGAAGAAGGAGGGTTCGACCAGTTCGAGTTCCATCAGCTGCGGCTTGCCGTCAGCATCGGGAATCACATCGACGCGGGCGTACAGAGGCGGGGCACCGAACCGTGATTCGAGGAACGCCATGATCCGCTCCCCCAAGGTGACTTCGTCCTTCGTCGCGGTGCGTGAAGCGATGTCTTCTGCCGCGTAGAGGCCATTACCCATGTCGGGCTCGACGGCAAGAATCGCGCCCTTGCGGAACGAGTGACTCAACACGCCGTTCAACCACACCATCCCTGTCTCGCCTCGCTCATCGATACCCGATTCATAGGGTTGAATCATCGCCACCGCCCCGGCCGCGATGATGCGCGAGACGTGCCCAACAATGTCGCCGAGAACGACCGACGCATCGCGGTAACGCAATGTGTCGTGCGAACCCGCCGAGATGCTGGGCTTGACAACAATGTCGTTTCCCAACTCGTCGAGGACATCGCGAACCAGCGATTCGTCGGCGGCAGAGACAAAACGCGTGGACACGACGGGAATCCCGACCGCCATCAATTCACCGAGATACCGCTTGTCGCTGTTCCATTCGACAACGTCGTAGGAGTTGAACAACCGTGTCGCGCGTGACGCGACGCGAAGCCATGCGAGGAACTCGTCACGACGGAGGTGATAGTCCCACGGACTGCGGAGAAAAACCGCGGAGTACTTCGACCAGTCGACGTCGTCGTGCCAGTTCACACAATGAAACTGGGTGCCGGCCCTTTCGAGCGCGGCACCCAGAATCGGTAGGTCTTCGTCGAGGTCGCGCGACACCGCAGCGGTGACGAGCGCAATCACGACAACGAGAGAGGACGACTCAGAAGTCGTCCATACCCCCGCCCGGCATGGCCGGCGCGGAAGCCTCGGGCTTGTCGGCGATGACCGCCTCGGTGGTGAGGAAGAGTGCCGCGATCGAGGCTGCGTTCTGCAGCGCCGAACGGGTCACCTTCGCCGCGTCGATGACGCCGAGCTTGACGAGGTCTTCGTACGCGCCGGTTGCGGCGTTCAGACCCTCGTTGCCCTTCAGCGACTTCACCTTCTCAACGACGACGCCGCCCTCCATGCCTGCGTTCTCGGCAATCTGCTTCAGCGGACCTTCGAGCGAACGCGCAACCAACTTGGCACCCGTCGCCTCGTCGCCCGTCAGCTTGGCGGCGCGCTCGAGCACCGCGGTCTGCGCACGGAGAAGGGCCACGCCGCCACCGGGGACGACGCCTTCTTCGATTGCAGCCTTGGTGGTGCTGACCGCGTCTTCGATGCGGTGCTTCTTTTCCTTCAACTCGACTTCGGTAGCGGCGCCGACCTTGAGCACCGCGACGCCGCCCGACAACTTGGCGAGACGCTCCTGGAGCTTTTCGCGGTCGTAGTCGGAGTCGGTGTTGTCGATTTCGGTCTTGATCTGGCTGATGCGACCCTTGATGTCGTCTTCTGCGCCCGCGCCCTCGATGATCGTGGTTTCGTCCTTCGTGATGACGACGCGCTTGGCACGGCCCAGCAGGTCGAGCGTGACGTTGTCGAGCTTCAGGCCGACTTCCTCGCTGATGACCTGTCCACCGGTGAGGATGGCCATGTCCTGCAGCATCGCCTTGCGGCGGTCACCAAAGCCGGGGGCCTTGACTGCTGCGCTCTTGAAGGTGCCGCGGATCTTGTTGACCACGAGAGTTGCGAGTGCCTCACCTTCAACGTCCTCGGCGATGATGACGAGCGGGCGACCACCCTGCATCACTTTTTCGAGAACGGGAAGCATGTCGCGCACGTTCGAGATCTTCGACGAGACGAACAAGATGTACGGGTCGTCGAGTGACGCCTCCATACGATCGGCGTCGGTGACGAAGTACGGCGAGATGTAGCCCTTGTCGAAGCGCATACCTTCGACCAGGTCCATCTCCATGCCGAATGTCTGTGACTCTTCGACGGTGATGACACCGTCTTTGCCGACCTTGTCGATGGCCTCGGAGATCATGTTGCCGATTTCCTGGTCGGCAGCCGAGATGGCCGCGACCTGGGCAATCTGCTCTTTCGAGTCGACTTCCTTGGCAAGTGCCTTGATGCTGCCGATTGCCGCCTCGACGGCCGCCTCGATGCCCTTCTTCAGGCTCATCGGGTTGGCGCCGGCCGCGACGTTGCGCAGACCTTCGCGGACCATGTTCCACGCGAGAACTGTCGCCGTGGTGGTGCCGTCACCGGCCACGTCGTCGGTCTTCTTCGCGACTTCCTTCACGAGCTCCGCGCCGATTTTCTCGTACGGATCCTCGAGTTCGATCTCCTTTGCGATTGACACGCCGTCGTTCGTGATGGTGGGGGCTCCCCACTTCTTGTCGAGAACGACGTTGCGACCCTTTGGTCCGAGGGTGACACGAACGGCATCGGCCAACTTGTTCATGCCTGCCTCGAGGCCGCGGCGGGCCTGTTC
Organism: uncultured Bifidobacterium sp.; assembly: GCA_964629075.1. Taxonomy (GTDB): domain Bacteria; phylum Actinomycetota; class Acidimicrobiia; order Acidimicrobiales; family Ilumatobacteraceae; genus F1-20-MAGs119. The sequence continues at coordinate 3,767 of CAZVPL010000014.1, forward strand.
GTCAAAAGCGATGATCTTTGCCATGGTTCTCCTCTGAATCTCAGTGTTGGAAAGGCTCTGTTTGAGCGCCTCGCACTCGGGGTGTGCGAGTGCTAGCACTCTAACGGCTCGAGTGCTAAGGCGGCAACGCCCGGCAGCCCTCCGATTCTTCGCCAGTTCTTCACTGTCTGCGCCACGGCCCTCCCAATGGGGGTTCACAATGACGCCATGAGAAGAACGCTCCGCCACATCGCCCGGGCCACGGCCGCCACCGCCCTCGTCGCCCTGGCCGTCGGGCTTCCCGCCACGGCCCATGCCGCGACCCGCCCGACGGTGACGTGGAAAGTCGCCGAACTCGCCGCCGGCACCACCTACGCAACGAAGTCCCTCTTGGTCACCGACTCGGGCGGCACCCAAACGTGGTCGGCGAGCGGCGCGTGTTCCGTCAAGTCGAAAAAGATCGTCACGTCGTCGGCCGCGGGCAAGTGCAAGCTCACCGTGAAGATCGCCGCGTACCGCGCGTTCGCTTCACGGTCGGTGACAAAGACCCTCACGGTGTCGGTGCCCATGACATCGCAGACCGCGGCGGGTTGTGCGTCAACGTACAAATTCGTCGATCTCACATCGGCTCCCGGTGCCGGATCCACCTATGCCAAGCCGAAGATCACCGCGTCGTGCAGTGGCGACACGCTCACGGTCACCTCGAACGGGATGATCGGCTACACATTCGTCGCCAAGACTCCGAATGCGCTGCGCGAACAGGCCTTTACCTGGAAGGTCACGACAGCACCGAAAGTCGCAGCGTCGTCAACGAGCATCGAGAATCAACTCGGCACCGTTGCATTCACCGTGACGGGAATTCCGATCTACGGACCCACCGAGGGTCCGGTACCCCAGGCTGAGGCGTTCGGTGACCCCGTGTACAACAACATCCTCGACACGTGCAAGGGGCACACGGGCTACAACGGCGACTACCACTACCACGCGATTATCTCGATCAATTCCTGCTACCTCGACGAAACGATTGTCGGTTATGCGAACGACGGGTTCCCCATCTATTCGAACCCCGGCTACACCTACACATCGGGTTACAAGATGACGGGCAACCCGAAGTCGTATTCGTGGAAGGCGTACACGTACGTCGCTGGAGGCACCAACACCCTCGACGAATGCAACGGCCGCACCGACGAAAACGGCAACTACCGCTACTACATCACCGAAACGTTCCCCTACGTCATCGGCTGTTACAAGGGAACGCCCACTCGCCAAGTCGGCGCAGCTGCGGCACCGATGGTGATGAAGTCGTCGGCTTTCGTCTGCGAGATCTAGCTCAGCCGCCCGCCGTACTCACTGGTCGCGTGCGGCTCAGCCGCCCGCCGTACTCACTGGTCGCGTGCGGCTCAGCCGCCCGCGACTGCCGGAATGATCGAGACGGTTTCGGAGGCGGGAACGGGAGTGTCGAGGCCCTGCAGGTAGCGCACGTCGTCATCGGCAACAAACACGTTCACGAACTTGCGCAGCGCACCCGTGTCGTCGAATAGACGCTCGCCGAATCCGGGGTGCTTGGCTTCGAGATTGCGCAGCACCTCGCCGAGTGTTGCTCCGTCGACCTGCACTGTGGAGGCCCCGCCCGAAATGGGGCGCATTGTGGTGGGGATGCGAACCGTTGCCATTCGGTCAGGCTATCGGTGGCACTTTGTCGCGCCACGGTGCAGCCGCCTCCAACTGCGACGCAATGCGCACGAGAACGTCTTCCCTGTTTGCTGCGGCGACGAACTGAACGCCCATCGGCAGACCGTCGGTGCTCCAGTGCAACGGAAGGCTGATGGCGGGTTGTCCACTCACGTTGAACTGCGCGGTGTACTGCAGGATCGAACGCAATCGCAGCCCGGCCTCGGGGCCGGTGAGCCAGCCGAGCCGCGGTGGCGGGCCGGCCAGTGTCGGTGTGACCAGCAGGTCGTAGCCCTGCGAACCGTCGGCGGGCGTCCACCAATCGAGCATGCGCCGCGACCAGGCGTGCATCCAATTCACCATGGCGATGTACTGCGTCGCACTGATCGACTTGCCGATTTCTCGCATGAAGAGATTGTCCATCTCGATGTCGTCCTCGCCCACCGGTCGACCGATGATGCGTTCGACATCGACGAGGCCTGCATCGGTCGCCACCGCGACGATGCCCGTGAACGTGTCGGCAAAGTCGGGGTCGCCCATCGCAGCAGGGTGCGCCTCTTCAACGATGTGTCCGAGTGATTCGAGCAGCGCCCGTGTACGCGCCATCGACTCGCGCGTCTCGGGATGGTCGACGCCGCCGTCCATCAGCGGACGATCGAGGATGCCGATACGGAGGAATCCGACCGGCCGCCCGACCTCTTCCATCAACGGTCGTGAGAAAGGCGGCGCAACGTACGGGTCACCTGTTTCGTAGCCCGAGAGAATGTCGAGCATCAGCGCGGTGTCACGCACGCTTCGCGTGACGACCCCGTCGATGGTCGCACCCATCCACGACTCACCCGCGTCGGGACCCTTGCTGATGCGACCGCGCGATGGCTTCAGGCCAACAAGCCCGCATTCGCTCGCCGGGATACGAATCGATCCGCCACCGTCGTTCGCGTGACCAATCGCCACGATGCGCGCGCTCACGGCGGCAGCCGAGCCACCCGATGAACCGCCGGTCGAATGATCGAGATTCCACGGATTGTGGGCCGCGCCGTACGCGAGGGGCTCGGTTGTGATGGTGCTGCCGAACTCGGGCGTGTTGGTGCGACCGATGACGATTGCACCCGCGCGGCGGAGACGCCGTGCGATGTACGAGTCGACGGGGGCCGTGTAGCCGGCGTTCTTCAATGCGCGTGAACCCATGTGGTGGGGCTCGCCGGCAATCGCCGCCTCGAGATCCTTCACCACGACAGGTACGCCGTGCAGCGGCGTCATGACCGGACCACCCGACAGCGCCGCTGCTTCCTTCGTCGCCTTGTCGAAGCGAGGGTGAATGATGGCGTTCAGCTTGGGGTTGATCGCTTCGGCTCGGGCGATGGCCGCGGCCGTCAGTTCCGCGGGCGACACCATTCCACGGTGCAACGCACCGATCTGGTCGTTCGCATCGAGGTCGAGAAGGGAATCAACATTTCCTGAACTCATGCGAGAACCCTACGCTTTCGCCATGCGTGTGCTCGCCGCCCTCGACAAGTTCCGCGGCACCGCCACGGCAAAGGAAGCTTGCGCAGCCGTCGGCCATGCATGTTGGGAACTCGGGTTCGATTGCGACGAGGCACCACTCGCCGACGGTGGCGAGGGAACCCTCGACGTGCTCGGTGGACCCAACCGCACGAGCCGTGTCACGGGCCCACTTGGTGACACCGTCGAAGCAGCTTGGCGACTGTCACGCGATGTCGCCGTCATCGAAATGGCGCGTGCTTCGGGACTGCAACTTGCCGGCGGAGCAGCGGCCAACGATCCCGTGGCAGCAAGCACCACCGGCACGGGTGAACTCATCGACCAGGCACTCGACGCCGGTGCGAAGAAGATCATCGTCTGCCTCGGCGGGTCGGCGACGACCGACGGCGGCTACGGCGCGGTGCGCGCAATCCACGCCCCTGCTCGCCTGAAAGCCGTCGAGTTCATCGTCGCCTGCGATGTCACCACACGATTCACCGATGCCGCGCGGGTCTTTGCACCGCAGAAAGGTGCAACTCCAATCCAAGTGGAACTGCTCACCGGACGACTCGAGCGGCTTCGTCAGCTGTACATCGAGCAGTTCGGGGTTGACATCAGCGAACGCGAGGGTGCCGGTGCTGCGGGCGGACTCGCCGGTGGACTCGCCGCGCTCGGTGCAGAGTTGGTACCCGGATTCGACGTCGTCGCCGACGAGATCAACCTCGACGAACGAGTCGAACAGTGCGACATCGTCGTCACCGGCGAGGGCTTCCTCGACGAGCAGAGCTTTGCCGGCAAGGTCGTTGGCGGAATGCAGGGTCTTGCCGCGATGAAGGGCAAGAGATTCGGCGCAATCGTGGGCGACAGCGACGTCAGCGTCGACTTCGCCCTCGCCAATCTCACGGTGCTCTACGGCATTGATGACGCAATGACAAAGACGCGCACATCCATCGAACGCGCCGCCGTCGACCTTCTCCGCCGCTTGTCTCGGTGAAATTGCCCCCATCAGTGTGTATCCGATCGGATACACACGACTGCGTGTCTGGCCAACTCATCGAGCACGCCCGTCGGCTGGCAGGGCTCACCCAAACCGACCTCGCCGAACTCGCCGGCACATCGCGACCAACGCTCTCGGCCTACGAAAGCGGACGAAAGTCGCCAACACTCGCAACTGCGGAACGCATCCTCACGGTTGCCGGATTCACCCTCAGCGTCGACCCCACCGTCGAATTTCACCTTCACCACACCGAACGGGGCCGCCCCTTCTACGTCGCCAATCGTCTGTGGCGCCTTCCCGTCGAACGCGCCATGGCGACCGTCGTTCTTCCACTCCACCTCAATTGGTCCACCACGGGCCAGCAGTTCGACATGCGCAACCGCCGACAACGTGCTCGCTGTTACGAGAACGTCCTTACAGAAGGAGATGGAAGAGAGATCTACTCCTACATCGACGGAATCCTTCTCGCCGATCTTTGGCCCGACCTTGTTCTTCCGAAGGTCATCGCGAGGGAGTGGAGTCAAGTGATCGAAAGGCAATCCTTGTGAGAGATCTCAGTCAATTTCAAGCCGAGGTTGCTCGCACTTTCTTTTCGTTGCCTGCATCCGATGGCTACGTTCTGGCCGGCGGAGGAGCGCTTCTCGCGGGTGGCTTTTCACATCGGCCAACGGAAGATCTCGACTTTTTCGGGCACAGAACGACTCGCGACATGGCAATCGTGAGTCGTCGCCGAACTTCGGGAATTCTTCCGATCATGGACCGCCGAACTGACGGCGTGAGACGTCAGCCCGAAACGCTGGTGGTGGTTTCCGCGACCGCCGGTGCAACCGTCGTGTCGGTGGCGGCCGGAACCTGACCGGGCAGCGGCTTGCCGGCAAGGTCGGTGCCAAGCAACACCATCACACTTGCCTCGCCGATGTTGCCGGTCTCGCTGGGAACCGGGTCGGGCATTGGCGCGGTTTCGACATTGCCAAGTGACGCAGCAACCGAGGCGGCCGCGGCTTCACTGCCGGAGAAGTAGTACACCTTGGTGACCGTCTGCTTCGGCGTCGCATCGCTCTTGGTGAGCGCAGGCTGCACGATGAAGCCAAGGCCCTGCAGTGCAACGGTCATGTCACCGGCTGCGCCGGACACACCGGCTGCATTGACAACCTGAACCTTGAAGCCCGTGGTTGGGCCGGGAACGGTTGTCGACACGGGGACAAGCGTGGTGTCGGTGACGAGTGTGGTTTCGGGTGCAGCGGTGCCACCGCCCGTGTCGTTGTCGTTGTTGATGTCGCGAAGAATGAAGAAACCAAGGATCACCGCGACAGCGGCGGCGACCAAGCTGGCGGTCGCGTTCATACCCTGGGCCCCGCCCAGGCCGCCACCACCACTGCGGCGCGAACCTGCTTGACGACTCATGACAACCTCCGTCTCGGTGAGCGGTTCAAAACCCCACCGTAGTTGGGAAAATGGAGCCGAGTGTGGGATTTGAACCCACGACCTACCGCTTACAAGGCGGTTGCTCTGCCACTGAGCTAACCCGGCGCAACGCCGACAGTCTACGGGTGGGGCCGAACGACGACGGTCGGCGGGTCACTCAGAGAGTCGGTTCCTGAGGATTTCGTAGGTGGCGAGGGCCCCGGCGACCGACACATTCAAAGAGGACAGTTGCCCCTGCATGGGGATGGACACGACGAGATCGCAACGCTCGCGAACAAGGCGCGACACACCCTTGCCCTCGGCGCCGAGAATCACGCACACCGGGTCACGGGCAAGATCGCCGATTTCGAAAAGCGAGCGGTTCGCAGAATCATCGAGTCCGATGGTCCACACCTTTGCCTTCTTCATGCGTTCCATCGCGTTCGGCAGGCCGGGCACGACGGCAATGTCGAGATGCTCGATGGCACCCGCCGCCGCCTTCGCCGCGGTCGGTGTGACGTGGACCGAGCGATGCTTCGGCAGGATCACACCGGTGACGCCCGCACCGTCGCAACACCTCAGCAACGCACCGAGATTGCCCGGGTCGGTGACACCGTCGAGAGCCACGAGGAACGGATTCACTTTGCCCCGCGGTTTCAACAGGTCCTCGAAATCAGCTTCGGGAAGGGGTGCTGCGAATGCAATGACACCCTGCGGCGCCTCACTGCGTGCGGTCTGTTCGATTTTCTTGCGTGCAACGTCGAGCACCTGAACGCGTGAGTCGGCGGCGAGGTCACGAATGTCGTCGATGACGTCGGCTGCATCGATGTCGCTTGCGATCCAGATCTCGCGCACTTTGCGTCGCTGCGCGATCAACATCTCGCGAATCGCCTGGCGACCTTCGACTTGTTCGCCGCCGAGGGATTTCTCGGCAGCCGGCTTGCGCTGGCCGTCTCTGCGCTGGTTGCCGCGCTGATTTCCCCGCGGACCGGTTCGCTGACCAGTGGGGCGCGAACCACCGCGCTGCCCGCCGCTTCGTCCTCGTGGTGCCATGGGATCAGTCTCGCGTCACAACGGCCGAGGCAAAACATGCAATGCCCTCACCACGACCGATCGCTCCGAGTCCTTCGGCTCGCCGACCCTTCACCGTCACGGGTGCGCCGGCCGCGTTGGTGAGCGTGGATTGCATTGCATCTCGCTTCGGCGCAACCTTGGGCGACTCGCACACGACACTGCAGTCGACATTGCCGATGACCCAACCGGCATCGCTCAACATCCCGGAAACCTGGCGAAGAATCTCGATCGAGTCGGCGTTCTTCCACTTCGCATCGGTATCGGGAAAGTGCTGACCGATATCGCCCAGCCCGGTCGCGCCAAGCAATGCGTCGACGACGGCGTGCGCGACCACATCTGCGTCACTGTGGCCAACGAGTGTGCGCTCGCCCGGAAACTTCTGTCCACCCAACACCAACACGCGTCCCGGGGTGGGGGTGTCTTCGAATCGATGAATGTCGAAACCTTGGCCCACGCGAATGATCATCGGACGCACCGGCTCTTGGCCCAGGCAAGATCGTCGGGACCCGTGATCTTGCGGTTGTCGGCTTCGCCTTCCACAACGACAACGTAACCTCCGCTCGCCTCGACAACCGCCGCATCGTCGGTGGCCTCGGGCGACGACGCATGCGCACTGCGCAAGGCGGATGCCCGAAACGCCTGCGGCGTTTGCACCGCGCGAAGGGTCGCACGATCGGGGGTCGACACCACACGTCCCCGTGCGTCGACAACCTTCACGGTGTCGGCGACCGCGATTCCGGGAATTGCGGCATCGACCCCGTCGTCCCCGGCCGCACGCACGACGGCTTCGAACAGCTCTGCAGTTGCGAACGGCCGGGCGGCATCGTGAACGCAGATGAATTCGGCATCGGCGGGCACTGCCGCCAGACCGCGACGCACCGATTCACTGCGTGTTGCACCGCCCGTCACCACCACGTTCGCCCCGTGCGGAACGGGAAATGAGGGGTCGTCGGCCTGTTCAGCGGGCACCACGACGACAACACCCGAACTGATGCGGGCCGCGGTTTCAACCGCCCAATCGACCATCCGCCTGCCACCCAGTTCGCTGAACTGTTTCAAGCCTCCGAAGCGTTGCCCCGAGCCTGCCGCGACGATGATCGTCCAAATTGGGGCTGGCAGTGTGGCCATGCGCTGGAGGGTAGTACCGTCCTTCGCATGTCGTACGCCTCAGTCATCGCTTCCAGCGAGTTCTTCTCGGGTGCGAGCCCGGCCGTCATCGACGCCATCGCTGCGCGAGCCGAAGAACGCAGCCTCGTGCGTGGCGACGTTCTCTTCAACGAAGGCGACACCCCCGACGCGCTCTACATTGTCCTGTCCGGCCGCATCGCAATCGCCATCGACAACAAGCCGCTCGATACTCGTGAAAGCGTCGTTGCGCTGATGATCACCGGCGACCTGTTCGGCGACCTTGCGCTTCTCGACGGTGGCGCGCGAAGCGCACTCGCCCGGGCCCTCGAACCGTCGAAGGTTCTGCGCATCCCGTACAACGCGGTCGAACCTCAATTGCATTCCAACCCCGACCTTTTGTGGGCCGTCACGAAGGTTCTCGCCAAGCGTCTTCGCGCCATGGACGAAGCCCTTGCCGACAGCGTCTTTCTCGATGTCACGGGCCGCACCGCGAAGCGTCTCCTCGAACTGTCGGGTGGAGCCGATGAGTTCACGCTTCCCGTCACCCAGGAAGAACTTGCGGGAATGGTCGGGGCGTCGCGCGAGCGCGTCAACAAGGCGATCGCCAGCTTCATTCGACTCGGCTGGCTCGAACAGCGCGACCGTCAGTACAAGTTCCTCAACCGCGCGAATCTCGAACAGCGCGCCAGCTGACTCAACACCTTCCGACTATTTGCCTTCCAACCACGCGCGTGCGCGCGTGAATGCATCTTTCGCATCGTCGGCGCGGTGCACCGGTCGTGACGGGTCGTGGGCGAATGCGTGCTCGGCCTCGGGATACTCGACAACGGTGACGCCGAGGTCGCGCAACCGCTCCACTTGATCGGGCGGCGTCCACGTGTCCTTCCCGCCGATGATTGCAAGCACCCGATCAGGGTGTCCCGCACGGAGGTAATCGAGCGGTTCGCCGTGACCTGGGCCCTTCCATGCATCGGGCAGCGTGATCATTCCGTAAAAGCTCGCGATTCGCGAGAACCGGTTGCTTCGCGCCGAGTTGAAGCAGTACATCCCGCCCATGCAAAACCCCATCAAGCCGAAGACCGGCGTGTCGAGAAGGTCGGCGGCGGCGTGCAAGTCGGCGAGATGCCGCTCGTCGTCGATCGCGGCAACGGCGGCAAAGCGCTCGTTCACGTCGGCCGATTCGGCCGGTTGGTTCCCCGCGTACTGGTCGACAACCGCCACCGCCATCCCCCACTCGTGCGCCCACGTGGCGGCAAGAGCGTCGTAATGCGGTCGAAGACCGAAGATGTCGGGCGAAACGACGAGGCCGATGCGAGGGGCACCGTCGGGGCGAGCGACCTCGACCGCGGTTCCCGAGGGAAGTGTGGTGCGCATGGGTTGATTCTCGCAGCGGTGAGACCCCCGGTGAGAGCCACGGCGTCCGTCGCGGAGAAGCCGCGGGCGCACCGTCGCGCTCATGCCAACCAACACAGCGCTCACGTCAGCCAACAACCGCCCCGGCCCGACCGGGTCACTCATCCAGACCAACCAGCCGGGGCCGATCATGAGGGGGCTCCTCGCCGACTGGGAGACCGCGACCCGCAGCCCCCGGACCCTGCGGCGAGCCAACTCATGGGGATTGCCCGGCGGACCAGTGGACCGCCTCGACGACATCGTCGTGCGGGCGGGCTTCGGCGGACCACACGAATCCGACGAAGCCGACTCCTATCTATTGCACCTCGTCCGTCTCGCAGCCACCGACCCACTCGCGGCCCAAATCGTGCTGCACAGGGTTCTGCCCCCTGTCATTGCCATCGCCCGCCGTCGCGGCAAGCGACACGCGGGCGGCATCGAGGGGGCATTGGGTGACCTCCTCACTCAGGCCTGGTTCGTGATCACCTGCTACCCCGTCGAGCGACGCCCACGAAAGGTCGCTTCCAACATCGTTCGCGACATCGAATACTTCGAGTTCGTTTCGGGAACGCGTTCACGACGCACGAAGGTCGACTTCATCGACCACGGCTACTTCACTTCGGGCAACCAGGGAACGGCGGTCGTTGGTGTCGTGAACCCACCCGATGCCGACGAGGTTCGTAACTTTCTCATCGATCTGGAACTGCACGACGTGAGTTCCACACGCATCGAGATCATGCGCCTCACGTGCGAAGGCTGGCGCGGGTCGGAAATCGGGGAATATCTCGGAATCAACGAACGCACCGTGAGATGGCACAAGGCAACGACCGTGAAGATTGCCCGAGAGTTTTCCGGAAGTCTCAGGAACGACGTCGGGCAGGGTGCCGCGACGTCACGCGATGGCGCGGCGTGAAACGCCTCAGTCGGAGACTGTTCGTCACCACGAACACGCTCGAGAACGCCATCGCAAGTCCCGCCCACATGGGGTTCAACCGACCACTTGCCGCAACCGGAATCGCCGCCGCGTTGTAGGCAAAGGCCCAGAACACGTTCGCACCGATTGTGCGCAGCGTCGCCCGTGACAAGGCGATGGAGTCGGCAACCAAGCGCAGATCGCCGCTGACAATGGTGAGATCGCTCGCCTGCATCGCGACATCGGTTCCCGTTCCCATCGCGATACCAACGTCGGCCTGGGCAAGCGCCGCGGCGTCGTTCACTCCGTCACCCACCATCGCGACCGCGTAGCCACGTTCTTGAATTTCACGGATGACATTGACCTTTTCGTGGGGCAACACGCCGCCACGCACGTGGTAATCGTCGGTTTCGATTCCCACTTGTCGCGCGATTGCCGTTGCGGTGGCCTGCGTGTCACCGGTCAACAACACCGGCGCCATCCCCATCTCGCGAAGCAGATCAACTGCTTCCATCGACGTTCCCTTCGGCGCATCCGCGACGACACAAACGGCGCGAGCCTGACCACCCCACGCCGCAACGACTGCGGTGTTCCCCTGCTCGCGTGCTTCCGCTAGCGCGGTACGCAGTGGTCCGGGAACGAGAATCAGTTCGCTTTGCAACAAGCGTTCCTGGCCGACGATCACGGTGATTCCATCGACCACACCTCGCGCGCCCATGCCGGCAAGTGCAGTGAACTGTTCGACGCGCGGCACGTCCCCCAACTCGCGCAATGCACCCTTGGCAATCGCCCGCGCAATGGGATGTTCGCTTGCAAACTCGACTGCACCGATGTAGCGCAGGGCCTCGAGCCGGTCGACACCCGGCGCACAGATGACATCGCGCATCTGCATCACGCCGGTCGTCACAGTTCCGGTCTTGTCGAATACCACCGTGTCGATGCGCCGTGTTCCCTGTAGAACGTCGACTCCCTTGATGACGACACCCATCTGGGCTGCGCGTCCGCTACCCACCATCAATGCGGTCGGAGTAGCAAGACCGAGCGCACACGGACACGCGATGATGAGAACGGCAACGGCCGACGTGAAGGCTTTTGCAACGTCGCCGTCGACGATGAGCCAGCCAAACAAAGTGAGAACCGAGATCAACAAAACGGCGGGAACGAACCATGCACTCACTCGGTCGGCAAGGCGCTGAACCGGCGCCTTTGACGCCTGCGCCTCGCGCACCAACTTTGCCATTTGGGCAAACGTGGTGTCGGCGCCGACGCGCGTTGCGCGCACCAACAAGCGGCCGGTCAGGTTGATGGTCGCGCCGGTCACGGGATCACCCGGCACCACATCGACCGGAACGCTCTCACCCGTCAGCATCGCGACGTCCACCGACGACGCGCCGTCGACAACTTCCCCGTCAGCGGCGAATTTTTCCCCCGGTCGAACCACCAGAACGTCGCCGACGGCGACGCTCTTCGCATCGATCTGCACTTCCTTGCCGTCGCGGAGAACCGTGGCCGACTTGGCGCCAAGTGCGAGCAGGGCGCGCAGGGCGTTGCCCGCTGAACGCTTGGCTCGTGCCTCCAGATACCGCCCGCACAGAATGAACACGGTGACCGTGGTGGCCACCTCGAAATACACGTGGTACCCGTCGCCGTGGTCCATTCCGAGCATTGAGCCCATGGATCCCCACATGAGCGCAGCATCGCCCCACACCAGCGCCCACACCGACCATGCGGTCGCGGCAATGACACCGATCGAAATGAGCGTGTCCATCGTTGCCGTGCGATGACGCAGGTTGACCGCCGCCGACTTGTGGAACGGCCAGGCACCCCATGTGACAACCGGTGTGCTGAGCACCAGGGCCCACCACTGCCAATTGCGGAACTGCCACGCTTCGACCATCGAGAACAAGGCGACGGGAACTGCGAGCGCCAGCGACACGAGCAATCGACGTCGCAGCAGACCCAGGTCTTCTTCGTATTCCTCGTCGCTCGCACCGAGAGTCGTCGATTCCGCATCGCGAACTTCGGCGCCATAGCCAATTTCTTCGACGGCTGAAATCAGACTGTCGACGGGAATGCCGCGCAGCAGCGTGATGGTGGCCGTTTCGGTTGCGTAGTTCACCGCCGCTTCGACACCCTCGATGTCGTTGAGATGGTCTTGAATGCGCGCGGCACACGCGCCACATGTCATCCCCGACACCGACAGTTCGATCGAATTGGGGCTGTCGAGAGCGGTCACGACCCGGAACCGTTCGTGAAGTTCGGCGGCCGTTTGGCCAGGAACGCGGCAATGCCTTCTTGCGCGTCGGGTGTCGTGGCAGCGGCAGCCATCATGCCGACCGCGTAGGTGTAGGCATCATCCTGCGACATGTCGATCTGGCGGTAAAAGGCTTGTTTTCCCAACCCCTTCGAATGAGCCGAACCGCGGGTTGCGCGCGTCAGCAGTTCGTGCACTGCTTCGTCGAGTTGGTCGGCAGACACCACTGCGTTCACGAAGCCCCACTGCAGTGCAGTCTGCGCATCGATCGCGTCTCCGGTCAGCGCCATTTCGAGCGCTCGTTTGCGACCCACGTTGCGCGCGACGGCGACAAGAGGTGTGTGGCAAAACAAGCCACCCTTGCCCCCGGGAATCGCGAACGATGCAGTGTCTGCCGCAACGGCAAGGTCGCACGTTGCCACCAGCTGGCATCCGGCAGCGGTTGCAAGTGCATGCACACGGGCAATGACGACCTGGGGAATCGACTGCACAACCTTCATCATGCGGGTGCAGGTGTCGAAGACTTCGAATGTGGCGGCGTAGTCGACTCCCAGCATGTCGCCGAAGTTGTGACCCGCCGAGAACACCGGACCCTCGGCGGCCAGCACGATTCCCGTCGCTGAGGTCTTCCCGGCCGCGGTGAACGCCTCGGTCAACGCACGCAACACCGGCAATGACAGAGCGTTGCGCTTCTCGGGCTGGTTCAAGGTGATACGCACCACGTCACCCGACTGCTCGAAGAGCACGTGGTTTGCCATACCTCTATTCTGCCTGCCATGGCCCCTCGCCCCTCGAAAATCTGTGTCACCTGCGGGCTTCCCTTTACGTGGCGCAAGAAATGGGAACGCGACTGGGAGCACGTGAAGTACTGCAGCGACGCCTGTCGTCGGGGCAAACCCCGCAGTGCCCGCTGACACCCCCTTCGCGGAGGCGCACTAACCTCACTTTCGTGGGCACGGACGCAACGCTCGAGACGCACCTCGCGTCGGCACCGGATGTCCTTGAACAGTTGAATCTCGCTCGCGATGCCGCATGGCACGTTGTCGACAACCGACTACTCGGCCTGTGTGAACAGCGCATCCGCGAAATTCTCGGTGTCGCCGACGAGGCGCAACTGGCGAATTGGTATGCGGACGCGTCGCTGTCGAAAGCGGAGAAGGCATGCCTCGCGTTCACCGAGGAGTACATGATCGACGTCGCAAGTCTTTCCGACGAATCGGCGGCGGCCGTACGCGACGAACTCGGCGACCAGGCAATGGTCGACTTCGTCTCGGCGCTGCTCGTGGTTGAACAACGCCAGCGCATCGCACTCACCTGGGACACCGTGTTCGGAGCACCGAAGTGAGCGAACGCATTCCGCGCATCGCACCCGGCACCTACACCGCGGTTTCCCTGCGCAAGCCTCTGGGCGACTGGCAGGCCGCGGTCGTGCGCATGTCGAACCTTGATCCGGTGACGACCGAGATCATCCGCATGCGCTGCGCCGTGTATCACGATTGCAAGACTTGACTGAGCGTCCGCTTGGCGGTCGCCAAGCAGGAAGGTCTCGATGAACCCACCATCGAAAAGGTGAAGGCCTACGAATCAAGTGACCTTTCCGAACGGCACAAAGTGGCCCTTCGGTTCGCCGACGCCATCATGACCCAACCCGGATCGATCAGCGATGAACTGCGCTCCAGCCTCTTCGCCCACTTCACCCGGGAACAGGTCGTCGAGATGACCGTCGATGTCATGAAGTGGAACTACCAGAAGATCCCCGTCTCGCTGCGCAACGACTTCGAGGTGAAAGAGGGAGAACTCGTCCCCCTCGTCTTTGACGAGCAGGGGCATTGGGTCAAACCCTCGTAATCCGGCGCATCGATTGATGCAAATCAGCCAAACACCCCGATGCCATCAGTTGAACGGTTGAACGGCTGAACGGCTGAATGAACACTCGTTCAAACGAGGGGTAAGGTCGAGCCAATGCGACGGAGGGAACCCCGATGAAATTCAAGTCGAAGTGCGCCTACTTGGCGGCCGCTGCGTTCATATTTGCGGCGTGCTCAGAATCTTCCACGTCGGGCGGCACCGCCGATAGCAGGGTGAAGAATGAGGCGCTAGCCGTCGTTGCACCCGTCATCAACAAAATCGAACCCGGTGATTCGTCACTAACGGTCTTCGTCTCGCTGCCCGACGGTACCGCCGGCAATATCTGGTTCTACCAAGTGTCCGCTCCGGCAGGTGCCGCGAACCCCCTGGGGGACGGAACCGAGACAGTCGACAATGCGCCGGCGAGCTTCACCATCACCGGCCTCACAAACGGCGCCAACTACACCGTGCGCGTGGCTCATTGGAATGGCGACACCTCAACGTACGTGTCTGCCACGGCAACACCCCTCGCTGCAGCACCGACAACTGCAACGTCCGCAGCAACCGTCGAGTCAACGACGACGCCTGCACCGACAACAACCATTCCTCCAACAACGACAGTCGCGGTTTCGACATGCAGCATCGGCGGTGACTGCAAGATCGGTGACACCGGGCCGGGCGGCGGCATCGTTTTCTACGACGCCGGCTCGATTCAGCCCTGGGGTCGCTACCTCGAGGTTGCACCGAATGATCTCACCCCCGCACAGTTCGGCTGTGTCGGCAGCGAGCCCCCGAGCGTCGCAGCCCTCGGCGCGGGCTTCGCCAACAGTTATGAAGTCAGTGTTTCGACATGTGCGAACAACAGCGCCGCACAGGCTGCATTCACCTACACGCTCCGCGGCAGCACGGGTTGGTACCTCCCTTCTCGCAGCGAACTGAACGAGCTCTGCAAGTACGCAAACAACCAAGAGACCGGAGACTCAGCGAAGGCATGCACGAAGGGCGCCACTCTGCGCGCGGGATTCTCACCCACCTACTACTGGTCCTCGACACAAAACGGTCCCAACCTTGCCTGGTACCAAAGCTTCGTGACCGGACAGCAGTACGGCTACGGCAAGCCCGCACCGGCCGCCATTCGTCCGATCCGCGCATTCGCCAACAAGGACGGCGTCACGGTTCCCACGACCATCGCCGCCCCTCGATGCAACCGTGGTGGCGAGTGCAAGGTGGGCGACACCGGTCCCGGCGGCGGAATCGTCTTCTACGTCGCCCCGACGCTTCAGTCATGGGGACAGTACATGGAGATCACGACCGTCGACCTTTGGAACCAGGGCTGGGAGTGCAACCCCACCAACGTCGCGACATCGGGTCAATTCCTCGCGGGTCCCGAGAACACGAAACGGCTCGTCGCCGCCGGATGTTCTGGACCACGGGCGGTCGACAACTACGTGTCACCGACGGGGGTCGACGACTGGTTCTTGCCTTCGACCGACGAACTCGCGACGGCGTATCGCGCCGGCGCGCTCAAAGTCGCGAATGGCGCGTACGCCTCGACCATCGAATCCTGCATGGCGGAATTCGGATGTTTCATTCGGGTCGTCACCTCCAGCGGTCGCATCGAGCAAGCAAGGCCGACCTGGGGCGGCGCCAACGTCGCTCGCGGGGTTCGTATGTTCAGGAAGATCGGATGAGATCGATGAAAAAGCCAGCACTACTTCTGACCGCCCTGGCACTCTTGGCCACGGCCTGTGGACCATCCGAGAATGCAGCGAACACCGCTCGTTTGAAGAACTCCGCAGTCTCATCGTCGGGCGGCACTCCGACACGACCCGGCACACCGCCGCAAATTTTCCTGAAGATCGACACCATCGATCTCACCCCAAATGCACTGCAGGGCACACCGAAGTTTGTCGCCCAATTGCGCTGGTCGGCTCCGCTCTCCGACGGTGGTTCGCCGATCACGGGCTACGAGATCCAGTTCCGATGGAACACCTTCGAGCGAGGCAAGAACAACGTCGAAAGGTACAAGAACTGGACCTCTTGCTCTGAAGAAGACCGCATCGCACCCGGCACTTTCTCGGCGTGTTCAGCCGCCAGAACATCAACGTCAACAACTGCCGAAATCTCCTCCGACTATTGGCAGAGGTTCTCAAAGAAAGAAGAGAGTCACCTTGTCCAGGGTCTTGAATACCGCGTTGCGGCCATCAATGCGGTGGGAACCAGCGATTTCTCGCCGGTGACCCAACAGACGTGCAAGTACGGCGGCGCCTGTGAGTTCGGCGATCTCGGACCCGGTGGCGGTGTCGTCTACGACGTTCCGGCGGCGACACGAACCACTTCCGGCTGGACACCGAACGGCGCGTCCGAGGTTGCGGGGGCCGATTGGGAATACAGCGCAAACCACAGCTGGGCCGCAATGGTGTGGGCGGGCGAAACCAATTGCCCGGGCTGGTCGTGCTATGCCCCGACTCCTCCCCAGCCCTGCCTGAAGACCAACACCTCCCCCGTGCGGTACGCGGCAAGTTATGAAACGTGCCTGTCTCGCGACGCCTGGCACCTGCCATTCGCCATGCCCATGAACAACACCGCCGAGTGGCGTCCGTTGTGCAACAAGTTCGATGACTTGTCGCGCACATGGGGCAAGCTCAGGGGTGGCAACGGTTTCTTCTATTGGAGCGCGTCCAACCCGATCATTCCGGCCGGACTCAGCCTGAATCTCTCGGTCATGAACGTCGTGACAATCATCGGCAATCCCGGACTCGGCGCCCTCGCCGAAGTCGCGCAAGACAACTACAACAAGTGGTCCACGTCCTCACTCGAGCGGTCGCAGGCGATTCGCTTCCCATGCGACTCGACGACGAAGACCGTGACCGGGAACTACAACAGCGAGGGCCGCCTGCTTGCTCCCGATGGTTCGATCTACCACAACAACTCGGTCAGATCAGCTGTCAGCAGCAAATCTAATCTGTCCCGACCAATTCGCTTTTTCACCACCAACAAGGCCGCAATCGCGCCACAAGTGGCACCGCGCCTGTCGGCCGCAAGCGGTGATGGTGGCGTTGCCTTGGCGTGGACGGCGGGCACACCCAGTGCTTCGTTGGCATCAGCTATCGGCACGGCACAAATCCTTCCCCTCACGTCGTACGCGATTGACTACAAACTGTCGTCCGACACACAGTGGACACGTTTGCCCGGCACGAATTCGGTGAACATGTCTCGGATCATCGGAAACGGCGTTCTCAACCCGAACGTCTCGTACGACTTCCGCGTCGCCGAGGTGAATGGCCTTGGAGTTGGTCCCTTTTCCGAGATTGCATCGGCTACGCCGGGCAAGTTTGTTCAGCGCACGCTCTCGGTGACAACGGCATCGGGTACTTTCCCCGGTGTTGACCTCGCAACTTCCGGAGGGGAAGGCTCGGGCGCGATCACCTACGCCGCAGCAAACGGCACGGCAACGGGCTGCAGCATCCAAGGCAATCGTCTCGTCGTCACCCGCACGGGCACCTGCGTCGTGACCGCGACGAAGGCCGCCGACAGCGGCTTCCTTGCCGCGTCATCGACGCCGCGAACCATCTCAATTGCACCCGGGCCGCAAGAGCCGCTCTCGATCACGTCACTCACGTCACCTTTTGACACGCCTCTATCTCTCGTCGCCCAGGGTGGCAGTGGCACCGGCGCGGTGACTTTCAGTGTCAGCGAGTCTGATCGCTCTGTGTGTTCAATCACCAACAACACGCTCACTTTCACTCCTGTCTTCCCGCAGACGGGTTCGTGTCGTGTCGCCGCAAACAAGGCCGCAAGCGACAACTATGTTGCTGCTGCAACGGCGTTCACCCCAATCACTTTCACGAGGGGGTCCCAGGCACCACTTGTCATTGAGACGCCGCGATCGGTGCAAGTTCCCACCGAAAAGGTGGCGGTCACCGCACGCGGCGGATCCGGCACTGGCGAAGCCAGCTTCAGCGTTCGAAACGGCACTGCCCGCAACTGTGCGGTCTCGACGACGCGAGAGAGTGGCGGGATCATTTCGGCGGAGGTTTCGGCGAACAACTTCGGCCTGGCGCCGGTATCGGCGGGAACATGCATCGTGACCGTTGCTCGCGCCGGTGATGCCACCTACCAAGTCGCAACTTCGCGGGAAGTCTCGGTCACGTTCCTCAAGGGAACGCAGGACCAACTGAGATTCGCTGCAGATGCCTCGACAGCAGGTGCCTTCACCGGACTTGAACTCCGTACTGCAGGTGGATCGGGAAGCGGCGCAGTCACGTTCTCGATCATCGACCGCAATCCCTCGACAAGCGCCTGGACCAAGGCTCGGAACTGTCGCGTCGTTGGGTCACGGTTGGTTGCTGACACGCCCGGCGTGTGCTGGGTCGTTCCCTCCAAAGCAGCCGACGACAGCTACGAAGCCGCGACGGGAGCGCCAGGCGAGTTCAAACTCAACATGGCGTCACAACCGCCCCTGACAGTCGTTGTTTCACCGGCAACGGGTGCGGTCGGTGTCTCCACCAACGTCGCGCTCTCGACCAGGGGTGGCGCGGGCACGGGTGCGGTCACGTACGGCATTCGAAACGGCACAGCGACCGGATGTGAACTCATCGGGAACTCCATCACCGCTCGCAGCGTGGGCACCTGCATCGTCAGTGCATCGAAGGCCGCCGATAGCTCGTACGAGCCGGCTCGCGCCGAGGCCAACTTCACGATGACTGTCGGCCAACAAGTAGCCCTCGTCATTCCCAACGGGTTGCGCGGACAGGCTCTGTCGCTCGACGTTCCCGTCACGTTGTCCACTTCGGGTGGCTCGGGATCTGGTGCGGTCACTTACACCGTCGTCGACACCGGCACCGCACAATGCACGGTCGCCGGCAACAAGTTGTCGGCACAGAGTGCCGGACAATGCAGTGTGACAGCAATCAAAGCCGGTGATACCTCGTTTGCCGAAGTCAGGTCGGCGGCTGTCGTGGTTCCATTCGACATTCGTGTCGGCGACAAGGCCGAAGCGGGTGGCACCATCGCATACATCGCCGACACACCCCAGCCGTGGGGACGCTTCATCGAGCTCGCCCCTGCAAACTGGAACGGTTCAACCCCACCGGTCGTCGATTGGGCGTCTGCATTCGGACTCGTGTCGGCCTATCGCGGCGGCGGACGTCTCGACTGGCGTTTGCCGTCGAACGCGGAGAAGACGTTGATGGGATCGAACTTCCCCGGAAGCACGTGGACTTTCGATGCAGATCCACGTGGTACCTCAGCGGTGAGGCCAATCCGCACATTCGGCTGATAATCGATTGAGTACGGTCTTCACAATGAAGGCCGTACTCATCGTTCTCACCAATCCTTCTTCGCCCGACGTCGACGTCGAGTACAACGACTGGTACACCAACACCCACGTCCCCGAGGGTCTTGCCGTTCCCGGCTACACGCGCGTCACGCGCTACAAGGCGTTCGACGGATGGGACCCTTTCCCCCAGAAGTACCTGTCCCTCCACGAACTCGATGTCGAGTCGGTCGACGACATCCGCGCCGTTCGTGACGCACACCATCAATTCGTCGCTGACGGGCGGGTCGGCCGGGCGCGCGACGGCGTGATGGATCGCGCACTCAGCCGCGGTTGGTACTACCTGGCTATCGAGCCAGAACAACACAGCCCCGTCACCCCGGGCCAGCAGCCCAACAGTGTCTTCGTCACCTACAACCAGCCGAAGACACCCGCAGACGCGGCCGAGTACAACCGTTGGTACCGCGACGTCCACCTGCCCGATGTGCTGTCGTGCCCCGGGTTCATCCGTGCCCAGCGATTCCGCATCACCGATGTCGCCATGATCGACCAGCCATGGGTGACGAACCTCGAGTACCTCAACATTTACGAACACACCGCAGCGAACGTCGACGACTACAACGCGGCATTTCAAGCGGTACGCAGCGGCATCGCCAACGGTGACATCGTCATGACGAACACCCTCACGCCGGGCGCCCCCACCAGCGCCTACGGACGCATCAGCGAACCCGCCGTCCCTGCGCGCTGACACGGTGCGACATACTGGCGGTCATGAAAGCCGTCCTCGTCGTTCTCACAAACCCCGGCTCACCCGCAACCGAGGATGCCTACAACGACTGGTACACCAACGTCCACGTGCCCGACGTTCTCGACGTTCCCGGCTACGTGTCCGCCATCAGGTACAAGGCCTTCCCGTCGTGGCAGCCCGTCCCACAGCGATACCTCACGATCTACGACCTCGAGGTGCGCGACACCGCACACACCCAACAGATCTCCGATGAACACATGCGGCGTATCGCTGCGGGCGAGATGCGTCGCTCGCCCGAGGGCGCAATGGACCGCGCAACCATGCGCGCGATGTACTACCTCGAACGCTCACCACGACAGACGAACACGCGTCAACCCTCCGACATGCCGCGCGGCGTCTTCCTTGCTTTCGCGTCCCCCGCATCACCGAAAACCGAAGCCGAGATGAACCGCTGGTACGACGAACAGCACGTTCCCGACGTGCTCACCCTGCCCGGTTTCAGCGCCGCACAGCGCTACACATCGACCGACATCAACATGGTTGGCCAACCGTGGGTGACCGAGAACTCCTACCTCACCGTGTATGAGCACCAACACGACACCGAAGATGCCTACGGCGCGGCCTTCGGCACGATCCGTGATCGCATCGCCGACGGAACCATCGTGATGACCGACTCGCTCGCGCCGAACTCGCTGATGGCGGTGTACCACCGCATCAGCGGGCGCATCACGAACTAGCCGCCTAGTTCTTTGCGGCGACCACCTGGATGGTCACCGTGACCGTTCTGGCCTTGCCCTTCTTTGGCGTCAACACGACACCCACCCGACACGCGCCGGCCGCCACACCGGTGACGAACTTCTTTGTCACCGCGCAGGCTGCACTGCTGGTCTTCGTATCGAGACTCACCGTGGAGCCTCTCGGGACACTCACCTTGAACGTCGACAGCAGCGCCCTCAGCGCGATCTTTTGTCCGACCTTCAATGCCGGTGACGAACCCGTAGCGGTCGGCGCCGTTGTCGGCACGGCCGTTGTTTCGGGCACCCCGGCACCGGCACCCGGCGCGATGGTTGTCGAAGTCCCTTGAGGCGGATTCGTCGTTGACGACTCACCACCCGTTGTCGGCGCAGCAACGCCCGAAACAGTGTCAGCCACAAGCGCCAAGGGGCTACTGACGCGTGGTGGTTGCTGACTCGGCGTCATCGAGGCCACATC
>CAZVPL010000014.1:25246-28731 GCA_964629075.1 uncultured Bifidobacterium sp.
ACGAAAACGACGGGCGGATCGGACATACCCGACGGCGACACAAGGTCGGATTCGACCGAGGCCAAACCACCCTGGGAATACGCGGTGACGATGATCTTGTATTTCACGCCATTCACCAGGCCGCGGACAATGGCCGCCCGTTCGAAGCCCTCGACTTCAACAGTTGTGGGAAGTTCATTCGAGCCCTGCGGCACCGCTTCGACCGAATAACTCTCGATCGGTGCCCCATCGCTGAAGTCGGGCGCTTCCCATTCAACAATGATCTCGCCATCTCCGGCATCGATACGCGAAAGCTTCGGCGGCGAAGGATCGGTGAAGACGATGATGTATGAGAAGGGAATGTGGGGCAGGGAACGCCCGACGGCATTCACTGCATGCACCGCGACTGACAACGCCCTACCAATCGGCAGATCAACGATGACCCGTGGGTCGACCGGCGACGCCGACACAATCACCGGGGGCTCATTTTTCTTGAGGTCGCTGATCACGACTTGGTATTCGGTAATTGGCGAGCCACCGTCATCGGGCGGCGTGATTTCGAATTCCCAGGTGTCATCATCGATCCTCAGCGCCGAGATGGAGGATGGCTGAGATGGTACATCTGCGATTGTCACCGTGAACGCCGGACTAAAATCGCTTTCGAGCAATTCATTTCGCGCACTTACTTGAAGCGCCAGTGTCTCCCCGCGCTTCATGTCACCGAGTTCGACGGTGATGTTTCCTCCGGGAACACCGCAGTCCGAAACAAATTCAGGTTTTTGTCTGCTGCGGATGATTGCACAGTTGTACGAAGAGATCGTGCCGCCGCCGGTCTCCACGGGTTCGTCAACGACAAACTCGACGGACGACCCGGTTTGTGTGGCAGCCGTGATGCGAGGGATCGATGGTGCCCCCATGGCTGTTACGGTCGTGCTCGCGCCATCACCGACGGGCCCAGCCTCATTTTTTGCAACGATGGTGACGTCGTACGCCTGACCCTTCGTCAGGCCCTCAAGCGTTGCCTTTGGCTCGGTGGTCGTCGCAACAACCACACCATCAAGGGTGACCTGGTACGAGACGATCGGTGATCCACCGGTGTCGGCAGGTGGTACCCAGTCCAGAGCAACACTCGTGGCATTCGGCTTCCACGAGATCCCGGCGACGAGACCTGGCTTGTTCGCCACCGTCACCGATTTCTCTGCGGCCCGACTGCGCCCACTCGACCCTTCCGCCACAACCGAGACGGTGACCACATCACCACGTTTGAAACCGCCGACCGAACACGACTTGCCGCCGGGCGAGACTTCACACGTCTTGGCGCCGGGCTGAACCACGACGTTGTACAACAACGTGCCCGTGGTGTTCACATTGCTCGGTTCATCCCAACTGACATATACGACCCCGTCTGCAGTGTTCACGTTGACCGATGTCGGAACATCGGGAATCGCGTACGTCCGGAGTTCAGCTCTGGAAACTTGCGACGTCCAAATTCCGTTCGTGGAACTGAATCGAATGACGTGCGTCCGAGCATTGTCCAAGCCGGTGATTTCGCATGAATTCTCTGGAACTTGGGCCTCGCATGACTTATTGGTCAGAACGTCAATCACCTTGAGCCCATACTCGGGTCCGACATGCTCGGGTATTTCCCATGTGAATGTCAGTTTGCCGTCACCGGGCACGGCCCGAAGAGCGATCTTCGGGGGAACGGGCTCGAGGTACGTCATCTTCACCGGAGGCGACTTGATGCTCTCTCCGACGTCGTTCACTGCCGAGACACTGAAGCTGTACTCGCGACCCGGCACGAACCGTGAGTCCGCCGCGAGGGTCGGCCGAACGAGAGTGAACCATGAAAGCCCGGCGAACGGATTGCTCTTGCACGACCCACTGGCAGAAGGTCCGTAGCTCGAACACACAGCCTCATCATCAACCCACAACTTCATATCATTGATGGCACTTCCAGCCGTCAAGAAGACATCTGACCTCACACGTACGTCGACCGATCCATCTTGCAGCTGGGTCAGGGTCACGGCGGGTCCGCCCACGGTCGCAAGGTTCGGAACATCAATCGGCGTCACAGGATTGGAGACGGTCGAGTAGTGGCCGGATCCTGCTGCATTGCGCGCCACAACGTCGATGAAGTGCCTCTGCCCCACCGACAAACCTGTGATCGTGCACGACAAGCCCGACGTCGTGCACGACTTGTTCGTGCCGTTTGCTCTCGCCGTGTAGTCGAGCACGGGAAGGTGCGTCGCCGCGTTGAATTTCGCAACCCACGACACCTCGACGCCGCCTCGTACCGCCTTCACGGACGGCTTGTCGAGTGCTTCTGGCAGTGGCGTCGGAGTGAGGTCACCTGTCACTGATATTTCCACCGCACCCGCGGGGTTCTCGGCACTGAGCTTCAGTTTGTATGACGTCAGGTTCGTGAGTTGCGGTGCCACACAGGTCGTCCCGGTGGTTGCACACAGCACGGCGCCGGACGTTTCGTCGATCAACTTGTACGTCTTCACCACACCACCCGACGCGGGAGTCCCCGGCTGCCAGGTAACCGTCAGTGCACCGTTACCAGCCTTTGACACGGCACTCACCGGGGCAACAGGTGCCTCGTAGGCGCGAGCCGCAACAGCGATCTTGGTGATCACCGGAGTCGCTGCGCCGTCGCTCGACGTCATCTTCACCCGCCAGGCCAGCGATGAACCATTCGATGGAAAGACGAACTCCTGCGCGGGCGTCACCTGGTACCAATCGGTCCCGTTGTTTGTCATCTCATATGTCACCGATGCACCCGCACCGACCGTGGCCGTCGGCGTGAGTGTCGCTCGTTCGACGAAGGCGTCAGTGGTCAACGGCTTCGACACCGCGACACCGTTCGTATTCGAATATCCGGGGATGAATTGCGCGGTGAACGACTTCATCTTGCCCACGTCGGACTGCCCCGTCGCCGAGTTCGCAACGACGATGTCGTCGAGGCCGTCGCGATTGATGTCGAGTGAGGCAAACCCCGCCGCCGCTTCCTTGGTGAAGGCGGGCCCGGCGACCAAGACATCCCTGAAGGGCATGTCGGCCGAGCCATTGTTCAGATACACCACGGGTGCGGTATTGAACGGTCGATTGGCCACCAGGTCCTTCAAACCGTCACCATTGACGTCCATCAACTTCATGCGCGAGAAGTCGTCGACCGAGATTCGAGCTGATTGGGCGATCGTTCGATTTCCGGTCAGCGGCCCCTTAATGAACGCCGTCGTGCCGCGCCCCGTGGCAACGATGGCATCAACCAAACCATCCCCGTTCACGTCATCCACGAGAAGACCGGTAGACGGCTGGTTCGTTTCCGACGAGATCGTGGGAAGTTTGAGTTCGGCAATTTTCTCGCTGACCAGACCGGGATTACTCCACGTGCCAAGGCTGATGTACTTCCTCACTTTCAACGAACCTGCGTCGTAGTGCAAGGAATCTCCGAGGCCGTCCTTGCTGACGTCTGCAATTGCGACTTGGTCCGCGATGAA
>CAZVPL010000014.1:28831-30994 GCA_964629075.1 uncultured Bifidobacterium sp.
GCAAACGTCACCGCGGGCGTTGTCGGGAATCTGGGTTCTCCGTTGGGGATGCTGAGGCGATTCTGGAAGTTCTGCAATCCGTAACTCGTCGAAAACGCAACATCGTCGAGCGCATCGCGGCCCAATGATCCGGCGGCCAACGCCGTCACTTGGAACGAATCACCGCCAATCACTTCCGCCGACGAAGCAAAGCCCCCAGCCGAACCATCGCCAATGAATGCCGCGGTCGTCAGGCCAGGCTTGATGGTCCGCGCCGAAGACCCCACCAGGTCGGGCCGTGCGTCGCCATTGATGTTTGCCACCTCGATCATGTCGATCTGGCGTCCACCCAGGTTCGGTGCAACGTCGTTGGCCGTGTAACCGATTGCTCTCGATGTCGGCGTTGAAAGTCGGAAGCCGTAGGTACCTTTGCCGATCCGCAACAGGTCGGGAATCGTGTCGCCATTGAACGACCCGGCGTGTATCGACATCACGTCGTCTCCAGTCTTTGACAGTGAAGCGATGATGCCCGGTTCACCGAAAGACACCGTTTCCGACGTGGAGGTGTTGACGAGTCCGTACACGACAAAACCGGTGGATGTGGTCACGGGAACTGCGACATCAGGCTTTGCATCCCCGTTCAAGTCGATGATGCGCGAACCGAGAATTGCCTGTGTTCCACTGGGCATCGTGACGGCTCTTGTCGGCCGAAAGAAATAGGTATTGCCCAACGAAGCGGTGGCGTCCTTGCCCATGTTCACCCATACTTGCGGGGGCACGCTGCTCGACATTCCATCTCTTGTCACCACCACGTCCACCCAGCCGTCGCTGTTGAAGTCGGCAATCAACGGCTCAAGCCTGCGTCCCGATCGGTTCGATCCGATCGCCGTCGAGATGAGCTGTTTGGTTGCCGCACCATCGGAGGTTGTCGCGGTTCGAATCAAGTCATTCTCTACCATCACAAGGTCTGCTCTATCGTCGGAATTCAACTTGGCCGTTTGGACGCTGACGAACTCCTTTCCCCCATTGGACGCCACCGAATAGGTAGGCGCGATCGCAATTCCGGTCACCGTCCCCTGACCCGAGTTGATCGTCGAACCAAGACCAAGGTGAACATCGACCTTCGTGGTTCGACCAACGACAAGATCGTTGTCCGGTCCGCCGACAACATCAGCGACGGCAACCGACACCGCGGGGGCGGTCGACAACTGAATCACACGCGACACTGAGTCGCCTGTTGGGATGGCGTTGAGGTAGGGCGTTACCGGATCACGCGTATTGTTGAAGATCCGAATCGACTTGTCGCCAACGACAACCAGTTCGGGGTAGCCGTCACCGGAGAGATCTCCGATTGCCGCGTCGCTGATGACCGTCCCAGGCACCGAAACCACAACCGGAGCGGTCTGTTCGAAGGGACTGATCGGGCTGCCTGAGTTCAACGAAATGTGGCACTGGGCGCCCAACAACGTGCCGCAAATGACGACGTCGGAGCGACCGTCGCGGTTGACATCGCCGAACTCGGCGGTTGTCGACGCGGCGAAGTTCTCGTTGTCGTCGATGAACGTCTCGTCGGTGATACGCGCAGCCTCGGCCGACGATGCAGCACCGATGACGAAGTTTCGCACGGTGAAGCGCTCGACCACGCTGATGTCGTTCTGGCCGTCGCGGTTGACGTCGCGCACGCGCACCGAACGCGGATTGAGGCCAACCACGTCAGAGGAAACGACCACGGTGCCACCACCCCGCCACCAACCCGGGCCACGTGTGCCAATGCGCAGGTACACGCGGCCAACCTTGTCGACGAAAGCCAAATCGGTGACACCATCACCTGTGACGTCACCGGCCGCGCCGTACCACGCATAGGTCGATGGATATTCAATTTGAATACCCGCGCCATTGCGACGAATATCGGTCGACGGCAGGTACATGAGCCCGCGGTCCGAGGTGTTCAACAGCAACTCGTTACCCGGCAAGCCGTCGAGGTTGGCAACCTGTACCTGCCCGATCGATCCAACGTCGGCCGGCAGGTTCACACCATCAATGGTGAACGAGCCTTCCTTAGTCGCGGACGACAACAGATAGATCAAGCCGTTCTTTCCCGCCAGATTGCCCGGTCCCGACAGCACAAGGTCGCTGAATCCGTCGTTGTCAACGTCACCAACGGCGACGTTCTCGATCGGACTC
>CAZVPL010000014.1:31094-32618 GCA_964629075.1 uncultured Bifidobacterium sp.
CGAGAATCGAAACACCAGTCTTCCGATACCGGGAGTGTTTGTCGCCTCCAGTGAAATCAATTCTTGCGTGCCATCACCATCGATATCGGCGACTGTTGCATCGTCGAATGCTGTCACCACAGCTTTGACCGGTTCGTCAAGGGCAACAACCACCTTCTTCGTTCCACCAGTAACACCGACAGCGGGCCTGAAAACCCTCACCGAATCTTGATTCCACTCGGGTACGAATTCGCTGGCGCCGTCATAATCCGCTGCGACGACTTTGGAGAGCGAGGCCGAAGGGCTATACGTCAACTTCTGTTCGGTGAACTTGAATTCGCGCACCGCCGGTGCCGCCGCCATCATCAACTTTCCCGGCTGCGTGCCCCATTCGGCTGTCGTTCCCGCGGCGCGCATCGTGGTCCCGGTGAAGTTCTCGGTGAAACTGAGATCGCGATACTTCGGAGTGCTCGAGGAGACCGTCGCCTGCGTCGAGGCCGACGGCACCACGTCGACGTTGCGTTCACGATCGGCAGACTCACTGCCGCATGCCGAGGCGATCACCGCCCCGACCAAGCACGTCGCCACCAATCGTTGCATCACTTTTCCGCGCACGATCTTGATCCTAAACGACGATTCAGCCTGATTGGCTTCGGCCCCGTCGGCAGCGATCTAGTGTCCACGCATGGGTTTTCCGACCACTGCCGAAGACGCTGTTGCTCTCATCACCCCAGACGTGCGCGAGACCTATGCCCGCGATGGAGTGGCCATCTTGCGGGAAGCACTGCACCCCGAGTGGCTGCTCCTTCTCCAACTCGGTCTCGACCGCGTCATGGGTGACAGCGGCCAGAAGAAACACCTCTTCTATGACGGCACCGAAAACGAGTTCATCGAACTTGTCCGCAACACCGAGGTCTCCCCCGAACTGCAACGGTTCATGTACGACTCGCCTCTTGCCGACATGATGGCGGTCCTCCTCGGCTCACCTGACATCTGGCTCTACTCCGACGAATGGTTCGTGAAGGGTCCGAATGGTGGCCGCACTCCGTGGCACCAGGATCTTCCCTACTGGCCGATGGAGGGCACCATGATCGCCTCCGCCTGGATCAGCCTCGATCCACTGCCGGCGAGCGAATGCCTCGAATACGTGCGCGGCACGCACCGCGGCACCCGCTACGACGGGTTCAATCCGCGACGGGTCAGCGAAGACCCGACGCTTCCCTACTTCGGCAGCGAGTACCCGCCGCTTCCGAACATCGAAGCCGACCGCTCGGCGTGGGACATTGTCTCGTGGGACATCACACCCGGTGACATCATCCTCGCCCATCCCGCGACGTTGCACGGTGGCGGCCCAACCGGACCCAACAGCAAGCGCCGTGCGATCACCATTCGCATGTACGGCGACGACATCGTTTACGCACCACGCCCGCCCGGCAAGCCAACCGTGCCCCTCACACCGGGACTCTCGCTTCAACTGAAGCATGGCGATCCGTTGCGTAGCCCGTGGTACCCACGCCTTCGCCCCGTGCCGCCCTGGCAACAGGC
>CAZVPL010000015.1:0-8627 GCA_964629075.1 uncultured Bifidobacterium sp.
GTTCAAATCCTGTCACCCCGACCATGTCTCCGTCGCTCCAACGGAGCCGACGAGAGTTCTAGATGAGCAGTTCCGCGATCTGTATCGCGTTGAGCGCCGCGCCTTTGCGCAGGTTGTCGTTCGACACGAACAGCGCAAGACCACGGTTCCCGTCGACTGATCGGTCTTGGCGGATGCGACCCACGTAACTGGGGTCCGCCCCCGCGGCCAGAAGAGGATTCGGGATGTCGACGACGGCCACCCCGGGTGCATCCGAAAGGATCGCGGTTGCCTCGGCAACGGTGATGTCGCGCGAGAACTCGGCGTTGATCGACAACGAGTGACCGGTAAAGACGGGAACGCGCACACACGTGCCCGACACACGCAATTCGGGAATGCCGAGAATCTTGCGACTCTCGTTGCGCAACTTGATCTCCTCGTCGGTTTCGAACTCGCCGTTGTCGACCATCGAACCCGCAAAAGGCACCACGTTGAAGGCAATGGGACGAGCGAACTTCTTCGGTTGCGGATAGGTCACCGCACCACCGTCGTACGTCAGTTCCCGCGCCCCGGCAACGACCGCAGCAGCCTGAGTGTCGAGTTCCTCGACTCCGGCGAGACCGCCGCCACTGACTGCTTGGTAGGTGCTGGCCACAAGACGAACGAGTCCGGCCTTGCGATGCAACGGCATGAGCACAGGCATCGCCGCCATGGTGGTGCAGTTCGGGTTGGCGATGATGCCCTTCGGTGCGTTGCGCACTTCTTCGGGGTTGACCTCGGAAACCACAAGTGGGACCTCGGGATCCATGCGCCACGCCGACGAATTGTCGATGACAATGGCCCCGGCCGCAGCGAACCGCGGTGCAAGTTCGCGCGACGACGTTGCTCCGGCGGAAAAGAGGGCGACATCAAGTCCGGAAAGGTCGGCCGTGGCGGCATCTTCGACCGTGATGTCGGCGCCTTTCCACTTGAGTTTCGAGCCGGCGGATCGGGCGGATGCGAAGTACCGCATTTCGGTGACGGGGAAATTTCGCTCTTCGAGAAGGGTGCGCATCACGCCACCCACCTGGCCGGTTGCTCCGACGACTCCTACGCGCATGGGCGGCAGGTTAGCGCCGTGGTCTCTACGAAAGCCTGAGAATTAGCCACCAATGGCTCTTGTTGGCCCGTGGCAGAGG
The DNA here is from genome assembly GCA_964629075.1 of uncultured Bifidobacterium sp. GTDB lineage: Bacteria > Actinomycetota > Acidimicrobiia > Acidimicrobiales > Ilumatobacteraceae > F1-20-MAGs119. Next base: position 1,158 of record CAZVPL010000015.1, read on the forward strand.
TCTCTCTTCGGGCCGTACTCCACCGACCGTGGCGGGCGATGTTGCGAGCAGATTCCGCCGCGAAGGATTGCGGAACACCGACACCTCGCGACACGCACGACCGGTCTGCGAGACGAGGGAGAGAACCTCGTCAACTGCGACACGGTTGGCCTGCCACCCGAGACGTGTGGCCCACCGCTGGCGCGCGATTCGCGGACCGATCAGCTTCGTCTTCCACAGCGCACGAACCAACGTTCCTGCGGGCTGCAGCACCACGTCCGCGGGTACCCATGTGCGGTAGTTCAACATCACAGTGCCGCCCGGCTTCACGATCCGCAGTGCTTCGGACGTGAGTTGCAGCGCATCCTCGTGGGCACAGTGTTGAAGAGTGATGTACGAAAAGACGGCGTCGACCGACTCGGATGGCACACCAATCGAATGGCCGTCTGCAACGTGGATGGTTCGCAGTTTTTCCGGTTCACCGTGGCGCGCAACCGTCTCGCGGCACCTTTCAAGAAATGCCGCGTCAACGTCGGCAGCGATCACCGATGCAAACCGCTTGGTGAACCGTGACGTCATCCGCCCGATGCCCGACCCGATCTCGAGAATCGACAGACTGTTGGTGTCGAGTTCGTTCATGCCGAACACCCGCATGTAGGCGTTGACTTCCTTGTTGCCCGACATGACGAAGTCGCCGAGTGTCAGGTCGTCGCCTGTCTCGTTGTTGAAGACCCAACCGGTCTCGCGCACAACGGCATCGGCATTGGCGTGTTCATCGGCGACGCCACCGGCGACGCGCCACGGAACAAGCTGTGCACGCCGACGGGCCATTGGTTCAGTATTGCCGACCGGCTTGCGTCGGGGCTTACTTCCGTTCGGGCAGTGGTGCCGAGTAGGCCTGGCCGCTGTCGAGACCGAACGCGGTGTGTAGTGCCCGCAGAGCGGTCTCGGTGCTGGACGCGTCGACCACGACGGACACACGGATCGTGCTAGTGGAGATCATTTCGATGTTGACTCCGGCGGCCGCGAGAACCCGGAACATCTTCGCCGCGATACCGGGGCTGGTGCGCATACCGGCGCCGACGAGTGAAATCTTCGCAACGGACTCGACGTGGGTGACTTCGTTCGCACTGATTTCCTTCGCCACACCGTTCACGATCTCGAGGGCCTTCTTCAGATCGGCCTTCGGTGCGGTGAACGAGATGTCGGTGCGACCCTCTTTCGAGGTGTTCTGCACGATCATGTCGACGTTGATGTTGGCTGCGGCGAGCGGCTCGAAAAGCGCTGCCGAGATTCCGGGCTTGTCGGCCACCCCGACGACCGTGATCTTCGATTCGCCGGTGTCTTGGACGACACCCGAAATAATTGGCTCTTCCATCGCTGTCTCCTTCGACGAAATCTGTGCACTGCGGTCGAGTACCCACGTTCCCGTCTCCCACGTGAAGCTCGACCTCACGTGCAATGGGACATTGTGGTTGCGCGCGAATTCAACCGACCTGAGCGCGAGAACCTTGCTTCCGGCCCCGGCCATCTCGAGCATTTCTTCGAAGTCGAGCTGCTGAAGTTTGCGGGCCTGTGGAACGATGCGCGGATCGGCGGTGAACACACCTGTGACGTCGGTGTAGATCTCGCAGACGTCGGCATTCAGTGCCGCGGCGAGAGCGACGGCGGTGGTGTCGGACCCTCCGCGACCAAGAGTCGTGATTTCTCGTTCGGTGCTCACGCCCTGGAATCCGGCAACGACCGCGACCTTGCCCGCCGAGAGAGCCTCGCGCAGACGGTCACCCTTCACTTCGAGAATCTTTGCCTTGGTGTGAACGGTGTCGGTGATGATGCCGACCTGGCTGCCGGTGAACGAGACGGCATCGATACCGATGTCGGCGAGGGCCATGCAGACGAGAGCCATCGAAATTCGTTCGCCGGTGGTGAGAAGCATGTCGAGTTCACGACCCGGATGGGTGGACGAAACCTGGTTGGCGAGTGAAATGAGATTGTCGGTGGTTTTGCCCATCGCCGAAACCACGACGACGACATCGTTGCCGTGGCGCTTGGTGAAGGCCACGTGCTCGGCCACCGCCTTGATGCGCTCGGGATCGGCCACCGACGTTCCGCCGAATTTTTGGACCACTACTGCCACAGATGCGAAACGCTATCGGGGCACGGCTAACCTGCGGAACCCGTGGGCACCGAAAAGCGCGAACGCCAAAAGACCAACCGCCAGCAACGACTCACCGAACTCGCCGCTCAACAGCGTCGGGCAAAGGTGAAAAAGCGCGGGCTTCAATTCGGCATCGGAATTCCTGCTGTCATCCTCGCCCTGTTCCTCATCGTGAACGTTTTTGCAGGCGATGACTCGGGTCCGAGCGACGAGCAATTGGTTGAAGATGTCACCGACCTGCTGGGTGGCTCGACCGTGCCCGAGGACGCAACCGCCGACTCGACCGCACCGACCGTTCCCGCCACAACCGTTCCCGGCAAGACGATCTCCGGCGACACCGCGTGCCCGAAGACCGACGGCACGGAAGAACGCGTCACGAAGTTCGAAAAGGCTCCTCCGATGTGCATCGACACCGCAAAGTCGTACACCGCAATCTTCGACACGACCGAGGGCAAGATCGAAGTCGCTCTCGACACGGCAAAGACCCCGAAGACGGTCAACAACTTCGTCGTGCTCGCGCGTTACAAGTACTACGACGGCACCACCATCTTCCGCACCGACCCGTCGATCGACATCATCCAGGGCGGCGGACTCACCAACACCGACGACCCGGGTTACACCATCGAAGACGAGGGCAACGGCTACAAGTACGTCGAGGGCGACCTCGCGATGGCACGTACCATGGAACCGAACAGCGCCGGTGGTCAGTGGTTCTTCGTGACGGGACCGAACGCGTCGCTCCTCGACTCACAGGGCACGTACGTCAACTTCGGCAAGGTGTCGTCGGGTCTCGACGTGGTCAAGGGAATCCTCGCGCTGAACTCGGGCGAAGGCGACCTGGGTGGAGCACCGAGTCGCACCGTTTCCATCAACAGCGTCACAATCGTCGAGTCCTGACGAAGCGGGTCTCCGCGCACAGCAGAGACTCAGTCGAGCAGCCGTACGCGCAGTTTTTCCATTGCCTCGCGGCTGACGCCGAGTGAGAAGGCGAAGTCGCGGATCGATCCGTGCTCATCTGCCCACCGCGCCATCAAGTCGCGCAACGCCCGACCGTCGGCATCGAGAAAGGCCGCGGGAGCGTTGCCGAGACGTTCTTTCAGGTTCGAGTCGTGAGACTCGGCCCACGTCCGCAAACGACGCAGTCCCTCGTTGCTCAGTTCGAAGTCGGCAACGACGATGTCGTCGGGAACACCGAGACTCGAAAGGATCAACATCGCGACGAGTCCGGTGCGATCCTTTCCCGCGGCGCAGTTGAACACGACCGGTTCGTCGACCGATGCGACGGTCTCAACAGCAGCCGCGAGACGGTGACCGCCCTTGCGAATCATCTCGGGATACGCCCACATCAAGAACTCGTACGCCGTGTCGACGTCGGGTGTGTCGTCGTCGGACCAGGGAATGTCGAGGACCGGAAAGTGGTGCAGAGTCACCGGATACAGGTCGTCACGGAATCGGCCGCGGGTTTCCCATTCGTTGTTCGAGCGGAGGTCGACGACATGGCGTACCCTGCGGGCCTCGAGCACCGCCCAGTCCGCTGCAGTGAGGCTGTAGAGGGCATCGGATCGGTACGCCACACCCCACTTGGTCGACCGTCCGTCGAGGGTCGGGTAGCCACCGAGGTCCCGGAAGTTGTGGGCTGTCTGCAGCGCCACGTGCCGGCGGGGGTGCGTGGCGAATTCAGCGGTCTCTGTGGGGGTCACGACTTCACCCTAGACAGGAGCTACCAGCCAACCAGCCCGCCGGTTGCATAAGTTACCCACTGGTAACTAGAGTTTCTCCATGTCGTCGCCCCGTGTTCTCTCACTCGGCATCGTGGGTTCAGGAATCATGGCGGCGGGTATCGCCGAGGTCGCGTTGACGGCCGGCCACGACGTCGTCGTGCGCTCGCGATCGACGCAGGGAGCAAACGACATCGCCACCCGCGTGGCGAAAAATCTCGACCGGCGCGTCGAACGCGGCAAGCTCGATTCCACAACACGCGACGAGGCCCTCGCACGTCTCACCGTCACCGCGCACATTTCCGATCTCGCTCGTTGTTCGATCGTGCTCGAGTCGATCGTCGAAGACTCGGACTCGAAAATCGCGCTGCTCCGCGAACTCGACACGGTGGTCTCGGACGGGACGATTCTGGCGACGAACACCAGCACGCTGTCGGTGTCCGGGCTCGCAAAGGCCACTGCCCACCCCAACCGAGTGTGTGGCATTCACTTCTTCAATCCGGCAACCACGATGCCTCTCGTCGAAATCATCCGTGCTGATGTCACGGCACAAGACACCATCGACACCGCGACGGCATTCGTCGCGTCATGTGGCAAGGACGCCGTTCACGTGCGCGACGATGCCGGTTTCATCGTCAATGCGCTTCTCTTCCCCTACCTGAACAACGCGATCAAGATGATGGAACGCGGCACGGCGTCAATGGATGACATCGACACCGCCATGAAGGGGGGCTGCAATTTCCCGATGGGGCCCTTTGCGCTGCTCGATCTGGTTGGACTCGACACGTCACTTTCGATCCTCCGCACCCTGCACGAGGCGTCGGGCAACCCCGCCGATGCGCCTGCAGAGACGCTCGAGCGGCTCGTCGCCGAAGGTCATCTCGGTCGCAAGACGGGGCGAGGGTTCCACACGTATTGATTCACCGATCGCCGCATCGGGTTTCGTACTAGAAAGGCGTCGTGTCATGGGACGCGACGCCGGTGCCCGTGGGCGAGAGTCGATGGGACTTTCCGCCTCCCGAAGCGTGGTCGCACGACGACCTCGTTGCAGCCGGAGCCGACCTCGAGCCTGTGACCTTGGTTCGCGCCTACGCATCGGGTCTCTTTCCGATGGGGATCGGTCGTACGAACAGACAGATCGGATGGTGGTCTCCTGCGTCCCGTGGAGTACTGCCCCTCGATGGGCTGCGCATCACACGGTCGATGCGCCAGAGCGCACGCCGTTACGACATACGAATCGACACCCGCTTCGGTGAGGTCATTCGTGCGTGCGCTTCACCGTCACGCGAAGGCGTCTGGATCACGCGTCAGTTCATCGAGGCCTACGAAGAACTCCACCGCCTGGGATGGGCCCATTCGGTCGAGGCCTACAACCCGGACGGTCACCTCGTGGGTGGTCTCTACGGGGTGCGTATCGGCGCATTCTTCGCCGGCGAGTCGATGTTCCACCTGCAGCGCGACGCGAGCAAGGTTGCCCTGATGCACCTGGTCTCCACCATGCGGGCCTCGGGGATGACGCTTCTCGACGTGCAGTGGAGCACTCCTCACCTGGCCTCGCTCGGTGTGGTCGAGATCCCGCGGACCGAGTACCTGCAACTGCTGGGCGCCGCCGTTGGGAATTCGTGATCAACGCGTGAGACTTGTCCCATGACCGCCGATACCCGTCGTGAAGAACCCCGCCGCGAAGAACCGTGGTTGATGCGAACGTACTCGGGTCACTCCACTGCGAAGGCTTCGAACGAGCTGTACCGCACCAACCTCGCCAAGGGCCAAACGGGTCTCTCCATCGCGTTCGACCTACCCACCCAAACGGGCTACGACCCCGATCACGTGTTGGCCCGGGGTGAAGTCGGCAAGGTTGGAGTTCCCGTCGCCCACCTCGGACACATGCGCACGTTGCTCGACGGAATCCCGCCGGGACAAATGAACACCTCGATGACCATCAATGCGACCGCGGCATGGCTGCTCGCTCTCTACGTCGCGAATGCCGAAGAACAGGGCACGGCCAGCGCCGAGCTTCGTGGCACGACACAAAACGACATCGTGAAGGAATACCTGTCACGCGGTACGTACATTTTCCCGCCGGCGCCTTCGAAGCGACTCATCGTCGACATGGTGGCGTGGTGTGCAAACAACGCACCGAAGTGGAACCCGATGAATGTCTGCTCGTATCACCTGCAGGAAGCAGGAGCCACCCCGGTACAGGAAATCGCATACTCACTCGCCACCGCAATCGACATTCTCGATGCCGTCAAGGCAAGCGGTCAGGTCGAGGAGTCGCAGTTCGCACAGGTGTTCGGGTCGATCTCCTTTTTTGTGAACGCCGGCATTCGCTTCGTCGACGAGATGTGCAAAATGCGGGCATTCACCGAACTGTGGGACCGCATCGGCCTCGAGCGCTACGGCGTCACCGACGTGAAGGCCCGACGTTTCCGATACGGAGTGCAGGTGAATTCACTCGGCCTCACCGAGGCACAGCCGGAAAACAACGTGCAGCGCATCGTTCTCGAAATGCTCGCGGTGACCCTGTCGAAGAAGGCCCGTGCACGCTCGGTTCAGCTGCCGGCATGGAACGAGGCCCTCGGCCTTCCCCGCCCGTGGGACCAGCAGTGGTCGCTGCGCATGCAACAAGTGCTGGCGTTCGAAACCGATCTTCTCGAACATGCCGACATCTTCGATGGCTCGAAAGTCGTCGAGGCTCGAACCGCAGAAATCCGCGACGCCGCATGGGCTGAGTTGCAAGAGATTCTCACCCTCGGCGGCGCATTCGAAGCCATCGAGGAACTGAAGGGTCGTCTCGTTGCGTCGATGGCCGAACGCACACGGCGCATCGAAACCGGTGACCAAGTGGTGGTCGGGGTCAACAAGTACACCGAAACCACCGACTCGCCACTCGGAGGCGAAGGCAACATCCTGAAAGTCGACCCTGCAGTCGAGGCTGAAACCATCGCCGACACCAACGCATGGCGCTCGGCCCGCGACAACACCGCGGTCGAGGCCGCCCTGCGCGAACTGCGCCACGCCGCGGCCGAGGGCATGAACATCGTCCCGCCATCGATCGCCCTCGCCAAGGCGGGCGGCACGACGGGCGAATGGGGTGGCGCATTGCGCGAGATCTTCGGCGAATACCGCGCGCCCACCGGCGTCGCAGCCGCCCTTGGTCGCCGCACCGCAGAACTTGCCGATGTTGCTCAGTTCGTGAAGAGCATTCCGGGCGGACCGCCGAAGTTTCTCGTCGCCAAGCCCGGGCTCGACGGCCACTCGAATGGTGCGGAACAGATCGCCGTGGCCGCCCGCGATGCCGGCATGGAAGTCGTCTACAGCGGAATTCGCCTCACGCCCGAACAGATCGTGGCAAGCGCGCGCGACGAGGATCCGGATGTCATTGGCCTCTCCATTCTTTCCGGGTCGCATCTCTCACTCGTGCCGGAAGTGTTGAAGTTGCTGAAAGACGAGGGCCTTGACACTCCCGTCATCGTCGGTGGCATCATTCCCGAAGACGACCGCGAACACCTGCGTCGCAGTGGCATCGCCGCCGTCTACACGCCAAAAGACTTCGACATCTCACGCATCATGGGCGAGATCGCCCACATCGCAGCAGCGCGCCGCAAATAA
>CAZVPL010000015.1:8727-31471 GCA_964629075.1 uncultured Bifidobacterium sp.
CATCTCACGCATCATGGGCGAGATCGCCCACATCGCAGCAGCGCGCCGCAAATAACCAGAGGCGTTCGCGGGTTGTCTGCGCGAACCGCCTATTGGCGTTCGCGGGTTGTCTGCGCGAACCGCCTATTGGCGTTCGCGGTCGATCCACCCGGCGAGGGCGGGGGTGGATTCGAAGCTGGTGATCAAGGCGTAACGCGGAAAGTCGTGGTTGTGAACGACCACGTGCCACAGCCGCTGGGTGTCGACGACGAACCGGGCGCCTTGCGCAAGTGGAACACGACGTTCTGTCGACGGGTCGGGCAGACCATCTGCATCGTTGTCCATCAGCAGCATGTAGCTGTCGGGGCTGTGGGTGAGTTCGACCCAACTACGCACGATCCAGCCTTCGTTTTCCGGATTGAGACGGTTGTTGTCGTCGCGGTGGATCGAGCGGATGGCGGTGTCGCGGTTCTGGGGTTCGAGCTTGATGATGCGAACGCGACCAAAGTTGGCGCCGGTCCCCTGCACGTATTTCGCCAATGTCGGTGCCTTTGCCGCATTCGAAGTGAACATGGCGCCTTTGTCGGGCTTGCCCTTGTCCCAGAATCCACGGCAGTCGAGTTCGCCATCGGCCGATGCAATGGGAGCGAAGTTGGTGTCGCCCCCGCTCTTCCAATCCATGTACTCGAGCGACTCCCACTCGACGGCAGGAACCGTGAATGCGATCGGCTTCAGTGCAACGAATCCGCTCTCGTCGAGGACCGGCATGCGGTAGTGCCCGCTGTGCAGGGGAATCTTCACCGACCAGTGCTCGAGCGTCGGCCAGAACGTGGTTGCCATGGAACCAGTGTAAGTGGCTAGGGCTTCGCAGTGGTGTTGGGAATCACCGCAACGAAACCCGTGGCCGACGGCAGTTTCAGGACATCGCCGGCGTTCACCTTGTCGGGATCGTCCAAACCGTTCAAGTCGATGATCTCTTGCATGTCGAGATTGAACTTCTGTGCAATGGAAAACACCGACTCTCCCGGCATGACGGTGTACTCCGATGGTGGTGCCGACGTTGTGGTGGTTGAGGCGGGAACCGTGCTCGACGTGGATGACGTGGTGGTATCGGCACTTGTCGACTCCTCATCGCCACCAACAAACGATGCGACGATGGCGGCGATCGAGAAGACGACCATTCCTGCAGCCAGCGACCACTGGAGACGTCCGCGGAGAATCATCACGTTTGATGGTATGTCACGCGTCGCGCCACGCGATGGCATGCGCGAGTTCGACGAAGTTCGTCTTCACATCGTCGCGAAGCGCAATTGCTCCGAGCCCACCGACCGCTTCCTCGACAAGTTGGTTGATTCGTGCTTCGGTTTCGGCAAGCGCGCCCGTGTCCACGATGACCTGACGCATTGCGTCGATGCTGCCCGTATCGAGGTCGGGTGAGCCGATGCGGCCGAGTACGGCCCGCTGCGCCGGGGTCGCGGCAGCCAGGGCGGCCGCCACGAGTGCCGTTGGCTTCGACTCTCGCAGGTCGTCGCCCGCCGGCTTGCCCGTCACGTTCGGCTCTCCGAACACCCCAAGGACGTCGTCGCGCATCTGAAATGCGGTACCGAGCGACACCCCGAACCCGGACAGGACATCGAGGGTGCGTTGTCCGACCGATGGATCGGCGATCAACGAACCGATGTGCAGCGGGCGCTCGACCGTGTACTTCGCCGTCTTCAGCAATGCAACGCGGGCAGCGGTGACAGCAGTGAAATCTCGCCGGGCCGAACCAACCACGTCGAGATACTGGCCGATGTTCACCTCGATTCTCATTTGCGACCACACAGCGCGAACGCGCGCACTCATCGGCTCCATCAGTTGATCGGCAAGGACGTATGCGAGGTCACCGACAAGAATCGCCACCCCGTCGCCGAACCGAGACGCATTGCCGGCCCACGAGTTGTCGCGGTGCAAACGCGTCTGGCGCACGTGGGTGGTCTCACGACCGCGTCGTGACAGCGATCCATCGATGACATCATCGTGGAACAACGCCATTGCGTGCAGTAGTTCGAGTGCGGCTCCTGCCCGTACAACCTCGGCTGATTGCGAACCATTCGATGCGAGTGCCCCGAGGAGGCAGAACGCGGGCCGGATGCGCTTGCCCCCACCCAGTGCGAGCCCACGAATTTCTTCGAACACAACGGCAAGATCCGGATGTTCATCGACCCACTGCGATTGCTCGGCGTCGATGACCCGGGCGAGCTGCGATTCAACCGCCTGCGCCAACTCGCCGACGAACGGCGGGATCTCAGCCTTTGGCATCGATTTCACCGACAACCTGCTCGACATGCAGGCGGGCATCGCCGATCTTGGACCGGCAATGTCTGATCAGCGCGGCGGCGCGCTTCACCCTGTCGGCGAGAACGTCGACGTCGACGGTGTCGGATTCAAGACCATCGAGAATGTCCTCGAGCTCAGCCACGGCTTCGGCGTAGCCGAGCGACTCGACGGAGGTGTCGGTAGTCGACTTCGTCTTTCCGGCCTTCTTCGCATCAGCCATGGGGTTTGTCCTTCTCTTTCACCGTGCTTGTGATTGTGCCGTCGGCAACGGTCGTCACCAACGCATCGCCGACTTTCGCCTGGGCAACGGACCGGAGTGTCGTTCCGTCGGCCGCCCTTGTGATGCTCCATCCACGCGCCATCGTGTTCAGCGGGTCGAGGAGCCGGGTGCGGGCCTCGAAGGTCGCGAGCGTCTGTTCGGCTGAACCGAGAACAACGACCGGCCGTGCCGCAATGCGTTGCGCGGTCAACGCAAGCTTCGTGTTCGAGCGTTCGATTGCGCCGATGGCGTTCGTACGAATGCCGGCTGCACGTTCGAGAATCTTCGACTCGGCGACTTCGAGAAGCGACCGTGACTGTCGGGAGATTGCCTGCCATGCCCTCTCGGCCCCGTCGATCATTCCCTGTACCTGGTCAATGAGCGCTGCCGCACACGCCGTGGGTGTGGTGTAGTTCCTGTACGCGACCTCGTCGGCGATGCTCACGTCGATTTCGTGACCCAGACCGGTGACGACGGGCAACCGTGACTGGGCAATGGCGACGGCGATTTCTTCTGCGTCGAAACACGCGAGGTCTGTCTTTGACCCTCCACCCCTCACCATCATGATGACGTCGATGTCGTCACGCGCGCCGAGCGCCCAGACCGCATCGACGATTTGTGGAACTGCACCGTCTCCTTGAACCCGCACGTTCGCCACTTTCAATTGGAACGGCAGACCCGATGCCTCGAAACGGCTGAGAATGTCGTGCCAGGCTGCGGTTCCGATACTGGTGATGATGCCGACACGAAGTGGCAGATCGGGGAACGACCGCTGACGATTCTCGTCGTACAGGCCGGCGGCCTTCAACTTCCTCACCAGTTCGTCACGTGTCGCCTGCATGTCGCCCAGGGTGAAACGTGGGTCGATCGATGTGACGACCAGACTGAACTTTCCCGCGGCATCCCACACGTTGGGCCGGCCAAAGACACGCACCTTGATGCCGTCCTGCATCGCGACTCGGTGTTGGCGAAGAAGCGACGTGACTCTTGCAAGATTGTCGTTGAAGAAGGAAAGGTCGAGGGTTCCCACCGACCTGCCACCCTGATTCTCGACCAACTGGCAGTAGGCATTCCGTCCGACCACTCGCCACTTCACAACTTCACCTTGAACCCACACCCCTGAACCAAACTCGCGGTTCAGCACTCGGTTCACACGCTTGATGAACTCGGTGACACTGAGCGTTGCTTCATCGACACCTTCATCGACATCGTTGACTTCATCGACGTCGTTGAACTCGTCGTCGTCGAAGTCGTCGTCTGTGTCGTCGACGATTCGGCTCACGAGAGAATTCCCTCGGCCGAACCAGCGCGCACCTGAGACGCATAGAAGCCGTCACGGGCCATCAACTCGTCGTGGGTTCCCGTTTCAACGATGCGACCCTGGTCGAGAACCACGATGCGATCGGCCGACCGGACGGTGCTCAGTCTGTGCGCGATCACGAGAGCCGTGCGACCACGCAACGCCTCGTCGAGCGCGGCCTGAACCGCCGCTTCGTTTTCGTTGTCGAGGTGGCTCGTTGCCTCGTCGAGAACCATGATGGCGGGATTCTTCAACAGCAGGCGGGCGATCGCGAGCCGCTGTTTTTCCCCGCCCGACATGCGGTAACCCCGCTCGCCCACAACGGTTCGGAATCCATCGGGCAATGCATCGATCGTGTCGATGATGCGTGCCGCTTCACATGCGGCGCGCAGTTCCGCATCGGTTGCACCCGGCTTTGCGTAGCGCAGGTTGTCGCCGATCGACTCGTGGAAGAGATGCGGGTCCTGCGCCACGACACCGATCGCCGCTTGCAGCGAGTCCATCGTGAGCGCGCGGACGTCGTGTCCGTCGACCGCCACGCTGCCCGATGAAACGTCGTAGAGACGCGGCACGAGTGAGGCGAGCGTGCTCTTGCCCGCACCGCTTGCCCCGACCAACGCCACCGTTTCTCCCGGCTCGATCCGCAGGGACACACCACGCAACACGTCGGTATCGGGGTCGGTACCCTGTATGACTCCCGCCGCCTCGAGCGACGCAATCGACACTTCGCGTCCTGCCGGATACCGGAACGTCACATCACGGAGTTCCACCATGCCGCGCGGTTCAACGAGGTCGACGGCACCAGGCGCATCAGTGATCATCACCGGTGCATCGAGTACCTCGAAGACGCGCTCGAAGCTGACGAAGGCGGTCATCACCTCGATGCGCGAGTTCGTGAGACCGGTGAGAGGTTGGTAAATGCGCTGCACGAAGGCAGCCATTGCCACGAGCGTTCCGGCCGAGATGTCGCCATCGACCACGAGGTGCGCACCAACCCCGTAAATCGCCGCCGCCCCCAGTGCACCAACCAAGCCGAGTGCCACGAAAAACACCCTGCCGTAGAGCGCCGAACGAATACCGATGTCACGCACGCGTGCAGCCCGCCGGCCGAAGGAGTCGACTTCGTCACGGTGACGACCGAAGAGCTTCACCAGCAACGCACCCGACACGTTGAAACGTTCGGTCATCTGGGTGTTCATCTCGGCGTTCAGGCCCATCTGTTCGCGCGAAATCTCCTGCAACTTCCGCCCGACACGCTTGGCCGGCAGGATGAAGAGGGGCAGTACCACCAAAGACAGCAGTGTCAGGCGCCATTCAAGGGCGATCATCGCAGCGAGAGTCGTCGTGAGAACAACCACGTTCGACACGACGCTGCCCAACGTCGTCGTGACCGCGGTCTGTGCGCCAACGACGTCGTTGTTCAAACGGCTGATGAGCGACCCGGTTTGCGTTCTCGTGAAGAACGCGATCGGCATGCGCTGGACCTTGTCGAACAGGGCAACACGCAGGTCGTAGATGAGCCCTTCACCAATGCGCGACGAATACCACCGCTGAACGATGGCGAGCAGAGCATCGCCAAGGGCCGCAGCCACCAAAACCGCCGCGAGCACCGTGATGAGACCCTTGTCGTTGTCGGGAATCGCAGTGTCGAGAATCGCACGGAAAAGCAGCGGTGGGGCCAGGGCGAGCAAGGCCGACACGAGAATGGCCCCGAGAAAGCCCGCAATCGACCATCGGTACGGACGTGCGAAGCGCCACACACGGGCGAGCGATTGACGCCCGAGCTTTGCTCCGGCAACCGCGCTCGCGTCGCCCGGCAACATCATGTGTGGGTTCATGCGCACCCACGTGAGGTTAGAGGTCCTAGCCTACGAACTCATGCGTCGACCGCTCGTTGTTCGGTCACTGACCCTTGTCATCGCCGCCATGGCGATCGCTTCGTCGTGCGGCTCGAATGGTTCGGTCGCCGACTCCACGACCGCCGGTACCGACACCTCAATCGATACCAACTCAATCGATACCACCGCGATCGACGCCACCACTTCGACGTTGCCGTCGGTCACCACCGACACGACAGCCGCTGCAACCACCTTTCCGACGACAAGCTCCGTTCCGCAGCCCATCGTTGAGCCGCTCACGTTGACGGCGTGTCCGGGCTCGAAGAAGATCAAGTGCGCGCGTCTCGACGTCCCCTACGACTACGAAAACCCCGATGCCGGGAGCTTCTCCATCGCCGTCCGTGTGAGACCGGCCGACACCTCCCCCGCCGTTGGACCTCTGTTCGTCAACCGTGGTGGACCGGGTGCCGAAAGCGCGTCGATGGCGACGGAAGCCGAGTTCTACTTTTCAAAACGCCTGCTCGATCGGTTCGACATCGTGGCCTTCGACCCGCGCGGAACGGGGGATACCGAACCCCATGTCGACTGTGTCGATGAAATCGACCCGTACTTCACCGCCGACATCACCTTCGATTCGCCCGAGGAACGTCAACGTCTCATCGATGATGCACAGGCCTTCAACGATCTCTGCGAAGAAAAGAGCGGCGAGATCCTGCCCTACATTTCGACGGTTGCGAGCGCACGTGACATCGACACGCTGCGGCGCGCGCTCGGCTACGACACCATCTCCTATTTCGGCTTTTCGTACGGCAGCGAACTCGGTGCAACCTGGGCGAAGTTCTTCCCCGGCACCGTCCGCGCGGCGGTCTTCGACGGCGCATCCGACCCGAATGCCTCGTATCTGCAGGCCGGTCTCGACCAAGCAGCGGGCTTCGAGCGCGAACTGAACGCCTTCTTTGACGACTGCGCAAGTCGAACAACATGTCCCGCCCACAACAAGGGCGACCCTGCGGCATTGTTCGACGAGATGATGCGACGCGTCGAGCGTGATCCACTGTTCGTGAGCGACAAGAGAACCCTCGTCACTTCCACCGTGGCGTACACGGCGGTCGTCGATGCCATGTACTCCTCTGCCCTGTGGCCGACTCTTGCAGAGGCGATCGCCGACGCGACCAAGAAGCCGATTGCCGACGGAACGGGTCTCCTCGCCCTCTACGACGACTACTACCAACGCGGGCCCAACGGCACCTACGACAATCTTCTCGAGGCCTTCATCGCGATCAGCTGCCTCGACGACAACGGTGATGAAACGGTCGACGATGTCGAGGTTCAGATTCCCAAGTTCGAGTCGATCGCACCGCGCCTCGGTCGGTTCTTTGCCATCGGTTACAACTGTGCGCTGTGGCCGGTGAAATCGAAACCGAAGCAGCAGATGACAAACATCGGCTCGAGTCCGATCGTCGTCGTTGGCACCACTGGTGATGCGGCCACGCCACTCGAGTCGTCACGGAAGATGGCCGCGGCCCTCACCGACGGACGGCTGATCATCGCCACCGAAGACCAACACACCGGGTACGGCACAAGCGACTGCGTCACCGACCGGGTCGACGACTACCTGGTTGATCTCAACCTTCCCGAACGGGAATCCACCTGCACCTAGGCCGGTTGGCGACCCCTGGCCAACGGGTCCGAAAATTCGGAGTATTTTTCACTCATGTTGAAAAACCTCCAGCGTGCCCGCACGGCGGCTGCCGTCGTTGGTCTCTTGTCGATGGCAGCACTCGCAGCGACCACGGTCTCCGGTTCGGTGACGGCTGCCGAGTGGAAACCCGCGGCCCCGCCGACGAACTACCCCGTGAACGCCGGTGCGAGCGCAAACCCTCGAAAGGACTACATCGTCGACGTGTGCACCACCGACGCACAGCTCGACTGCGTCGAGTCGATCGAGGCATACCTGAACGGTGCATGGGTGAAAGGCACGGCAAACGAATCCCCCAACAGCGGCTCGATCAGTCGCAACTGGACGATTCTCGGCGTGACGGGCCTCAATGGTTCGACAGCGCTCACTGTCACGCACCTCATCAACTACACGGGCAACCTTTTCTTGCAAACGACCATCTCGCCGAACGGGGCGCAAGGTGACCGCGATGCGAATTCACTGCCGCGTGACACAAAGTTTCGTGCCACGGTGCGCACCAGCTGGGTTCTTCCCACGCATGTCTCGGGCAAATTCACCGATGCGAAGATCACCGTGACAAAAATGGCGACGTCGGGAGCATCCAAGATTTCGATGGAAGGTACGCCTCTCGTCTACATGGTGATCTCAAACAACGCAGTTCTCACCGATCCGGCGGGCAAAGGTGACTACGAGGTCAGGGACTTCAACATGACCGTTTCCGATGGCCGCTTTTATCCGGTCAAACAAGACTGCATCGAAAAGTCGGCGATCATGACTTCGGAAAACGGTTACGGCCACCCCCTGCCGGTGTTTTCAAACGGCAACCTTGATCTGAAAATCAGCTCGCCCCACTTCAGGTCGGATGGCACGACCAAGCATCTCGGTGTCTACGAAGCCATCGTTCCCATCGACATGGCCCGTTGCCTGTGGGGCAGCACCATCGACACCGCTTCCAAGTTCGACATCAAGGTGTTCGAGTCCGAAGGGTCAACGAAGAACGCAACAACGTCGGTCGATGTCACCTCCGACGCAGTGGTGATCCGCGCATCAGGCTTCACTTTCTCGACACCAACCGTCCGCGTGTCGTACACCGCTCCGGTTGCCCCGACATCCACGACAACAACATCGACAACAATTCCAGCGTCATCGTCGTCATCATCATCGACGACAACGACCACGTCGACAATTCCACCGACAACGACCACGTTGCCACCAAAGCCAACCGGCGTGAAAGCAACACCGGCAAAGGGCGGCGGAACCATCACGTTCACCCGCGTGAAGGGCCTCACCTACTCTGCGGTGGCAACCAAAGGCAAGGTCCGCAAAACGGTCCGCTGTGCGCTTGGTGCAACGAAGGTGACATGCCGCGCCACGGGACTGACCCCAGGAGCGTGGAAGATGACGATCACCCCGCGTAGCGGAGCGACGCTCGGAATCAGCCACACCGCAACGCTGCGCGTGGGTTGACAACTGCGAAAGAAAAAGCCCGCCTGACGGCGGGCTTTCTGGCGGAAGAGGTGGGATTTGAACCCACGGTGGGCACAAACCCACAACGGTTTTCGAGACCGTCCCATTCGGCCGCTCTGGCACCCTTCCGTTCGGGAACGCTATCGGCGTTCGGCAAAGAATTCCGACAGAAGAGCCGAACACTGCGCCGCGAGCACCCCGTGGCGGAACGGCGGGTTGTGATTGAGCCGCGGGTCGGCACACACGTTGTAGAGACTCGAGGTGGCGCCGGCCTTCAGGTCGGCCGCACCGAACACGAGTCGCCCGATGCGAGCATTGAGCAATGCCCCTGCGCACATGATGCATGGTTCCAGCGTCACGTACAGCGTGCAATCGTCGAGCCGCCAACGCCCCAACCGCGCCGCCGCATCTTGCAAAGCGAGAACCTCCGCATGCGCGGTGGGATCGCCGGCCTTCTCGCGTTCATTGTGCCGCGAGGCGATGATTTCACCGTTGTGAACAACCACTGCCCCGACGGGAACGTCACCGTGGGCGAGTGCCATGCGCGCTTCGCCGAGTGCGTCGAGCATCGCGGCTTCGTCGGCGGCGATTTCCGCGCTCGTCAGTTCATTCCCACCCATCTCGGGCAATGTAGTCAACAACGGTCGGGTCAACCACCGTGACCGGTGACCGTTGTTTCTGTTCTGGCGGAAGAGGTGGGATTTGAACCCACGGACCCCTTGCGAGGTCACAGCATTTCCAGTGCTGCCGATTCGGCCGCTCTCGCACTCTTCCGGATACTTGTATCGAGTGTCGCAGGCTATCCACCTATAGCCTGACTCCAGCAGCAAGTGAGGTGGCGGTCGGGTCCTGTGCAACGTCGGCCCGGTCAACCAGGTCAGGGCGGGAACGCAGCAGCCTCCACCGGATCAGGCGTGTGCCGCAGATCGCCTGGCCGTCACCTCAGTTGTTACGAGTTGTTGTGTCTTAGTTGAGTCGAGATGCCAGCGCGTCGGCTTTCTTTGCCAAGTTTGGTTGGCCCATCTCCATCGTGAGGTCGGTGAAGTCCTTTGTGGGCCCCATCCACTTCCAGTCGTCAACCACTCCAACGGGAACGTCGGTGACGATCGTGGCAACTTTCTTGAACAAGGCCGCATCGGCCCGGTTTTCGCGCAACGTTGCCGCCAGTTTGGCTGCACCGCGCACCTGAACGCCCCACTTTGTTTCATCATCGGGAATCGCCTCGATCGTCTTCCACTTCGCGAGCACGGCCGAAGCGCTCTTTGCGCCCCATCCGGGCAAACCGGGAAATCCGTCAGACGTGTCACCGACAAGACCCAGATAATCGGCGATCGACTCGGGCCCGACCCCGAACTTCTCGCGAATCGCCGCGTCATCGATGATCACGTTGTTGCGGCGGTCGAATTGCACGACCCGCTTCCCCACGACGCATTGTCCCAGGTCCTTGTCGGGCGACAACATGAGGACCTGCTTCACCCGCTTGTCGGCCGCTGCAACCGCGGCCGCGCTGCCCAGCGCATCGTCGGCCTCGTATTCCTCCATCGCCCACACCGTGACTCCAAGGGCCCGAAGCGCATCTTCGAGAAGAGGAATCTGGTGCAGGAGCACCGGTTCCATTCCCTCACTCGTCTTGTAACCGTCGTACAAGTCGTTGCGAAAACTTTCGATCACGTGGTCGGTTGCCACACCCACGTGTGTCGCACCATCAGCAATCAACTGCAGGGTCGACGACAGTACGCCGACTGTTGCGGCGAGAGGCGGTGGTTCGCTGTGTCGAACGGCTTGTCCGTAGTGCTGGCGATACAGCTCGTACGTTCCGTCAACGAGATGAACTCTCACTTTCGACGGGCGCTAGATCGCAGAAACCTTGACGCGCCGGCGGTTCACGAGAACGTCGAGGTGATGGCGCTTGATCTTCCAGCCCTGCGGCGTGCGCACCATGTCATCGACATAGGCGGCCCACAGCACAACGAGGTGTTCCGGGTCGGACGGGTCTTCGTGCGTTGCCTGGACATAACTGCGCATCTTGGCTTCATCGCCGTTGAGGGTCACTTGGATGTTGCCGATCATGTGTTGAGTGCGGCCGTACTTCCCCCGTGCGGCCGAAACCCATTCGCGATAGTTGGCAAGGCCCTCGATCGGCGTTGGCCCGAAGCCGGTGACCACCAGGTCGTCGGTGAAACATGTGCAGTAACGGTCGTAGTCGCACTGGTCGATGGAGTCCGCATAGCGGATGATGACGTCGCCGATGGCGAGACGGTCTTCGATTTCGCTCATGTGCCGAGCCTAATTGTCATACCCCTTCGGTATGGTTACGACGTGGACCGCATCACCGTAAATCCTCGCCAAATGGGCGGGGAGCCATGCATCAGGGGGCTTCGAATCCCTGTTGCATCGGTTCTCGGGATGTTGGCCGATGGAATGACCCCGGATGAGATCGTGGCTGAACTGCCACCACTTGATCGTGACGACATTGCTGCAGCATTGCGTTATGCAGCATCTCGAGTCACCGGGCGCTCCATCCATCTCGATGCCTCGGCGTGAAGTTACTGCTCGACGAGAATCGCTCGTGGCGCTTGGCGGCAATGCTGGTTGCCGTTGGGTATGACGCTGTTCATGTGAGTGACTTGGGTTTGTCAACAGCGACCGACGATGCCGTCTTGACCCTCGCCGAGCAAACCGGACGAATCTTGATCTCCGCGGACACCGACTTTGCTGCATTGCTTGCACTTCGCGAAAAACGGCAGCCCTCTGTTGTCCTGTTTCGTACCCGGGCACTGCGAGCCACTCACGAGCAGTTCAACGTGTTGATGGATCTTCTTCCGATGTTTGAAGATGAGTTGGTCATCGGAAGTGTTCTGGTCATCTCGGACGAGAACGTTCGGGTTCGTCGGCTGCCCTTGCTCAACGAGTAAGGAACCGTGCGACCGCAGCGCACGTCAGACGAGGAAAGCAATGAAGGCGCCGACGGCGATGTAGGGCACGAACGCGATGTGATCACGTCGATCGAGTGCCCGCATTGCCATCAACACCGCGCTCACGACACCGGCCAGGACGAAGGTGTAGACGGTGCCACGGATGAGCACTTCCCAGTCGCGGTAGGCAAGCAGAAGTCCGACGGACGGAGCAAGCATGACGTCGCCCCGGCCGAAGCCGCCGCGGGAAACGGCCGCGATGAGTGAGTACAAGAGAAAGAGCACCACCGCCCCGGCAAAGCCCCGGAGAAGTTCGGTCGGGTCCCAATGCCACAGTGCGTCGAGAACGATGAGCGGCACCCCGGTAACGATCATCAAGCCGGTGACGTAACGCGGCACGCGGTGCGTGTAGGCGTCGATGATCGAAAGTGCTAGAAGACCCGTGAAGACGGCGATCGCGGCAATGGTGAGGAACGCACGGGTTGATTCACGGTGGATGAGAAGCGCAGCGACACCTGTCCACGCTGCGACAGCCGCGGTTTGTGGCACGCCAATGTTCAGCGTGTACTTGCGGATGCGGCGCAGGTTCTTCTGGGCGGTGTCGACCACCCACACACCGGCCGCAAGACCAAGGAGCGCGGCGATGTAACCCGTGGCCTACTCCTGGACCAGCTCAATGAGCGTGCCGAACGAACCCTTCGGGTGAATGAATGCAACGGTCGTGCCGCGACTGCCGGGACGCGGCGCCTTGTCGATGGGTTGCGCTCCGGCGGCGATCATCGACTCGAGTGCCTTGCCGCAATCGGCAACGCGGTAACCGATGTGGTGCAAACCTTCGCCACGCTTTTCGATGGCCTTGGCGACGGGCGAGTCGTCACGCGTCGGGGTGAGGAGCTGCACGTAGCTCTCCGCCACCTTCAACAGCGCCTCTTCGACGCCGTCGCTCTCGACGATCTCGCGGTGTTCGACTTCCGCGCCAAAGGCGCGGTGGTAGTAATCGATGGCCGCTTCGAGGTCGCGAACGGCGATGGCAACGTGGTCGATTTCAGTCAGCAACATGGCTCTATCGTCCCATTTTGCTTCGCCTAGCGGCGAAACATGTTGATCTTTTGTTCGCCGACCCTGTTTCGCAGGTCCGGGTCGTCGATTCCGAGGCCGGCGTCAGGGGCCAAGCACAGGATCCCGAGCTTCCCCTCATGCATGTTGTGGTGCACCTGGTAGGCCGCCTCGCCCAGCTGGTCGAGGGGGAAAACCTGCGACATGACGGGGTGGATCATTCCCTTGGCGATGAGGCGGTTCGCTTCCCACGCCTCGCGGTAGTTGGCGAAGTGACTGCCGACCAGCCGCTTCAGGCGCATCCAGAAGTGCCGGTTGTCGAACTCCATCATGAAACCGCTGGTTGCAGCACACGTGACGACCGTGCCGCCGCGCTTTGCGACGTACATCGATGCGCCGAAGGTTGAACGCCCCGGGTGTTCAAAGACGATGTCGGGGTCTTCACCAACAAGGTCGCGGATGTCGGAGCCGAGTCGTCGCCATTCCTTTTCGTCATGGTCGCCGTTGTCGTCGAAGAACTTGTAGTTGGCCGACTTGCGGTCGATGACCGCTTCACAACCCATGTCGTGGAGAATCTTCGCCTTGTCGGGCGAGCTGACGACACCGACGGGAATACCTCCGCCGTTCAATACGTACTGAACCGCATATGCACCGATTCCACCCGTGGCACCCCAGATGAGCACGACGTCGCCCTGCTTCATCTGCGCACCATTCTTCGACACGAGCATGCGATAGCTCGTCGAGTTGCACAGCGCATTGACGGCCGCCTCCTCCCACGACAAGTGGGCGGGCTTCGGCATCAGCTGGTTGGCCTTGACGACGGAAAGGTCGGCGAGTCCACCGAAGTTCGTCTCGTATCCCCAGATGCGCTGGTTTGCGGCGAGCATCGAATCGTTGTGGGCGGTCTGGTCCTGGTCGTCGACGTGATTGCAGTGAATGGTGACCCGGTCCCCCGGCTTCCAGTTGCGCACGGCTGCACCGACGCGCAACACCACACCCGATCCGTCACTGCCCACCACCTGGTAGTCGCGGTCATGACGCTTGGCCCACTCGCTTTCGCGGGCAAGGCGCTGCATCGGACCGAAACTGGAGACCGGCTCGAAGATGCTGCTCCATACGGTGTTGAAGTTGATCGACGACGCCATCACCGCGACGTAGACCTCGTCGGGTGCGAGTTCGGGGGTGGGAACCTCGCCGACGTGGAGACTCTTGCGCGGGTCCTTTTGATTCGAGGGCATGCCGTCGAACATTCCCGTCTCCGACTTCAACAGATGTGCGGCGCGGTACGACGACGGGATCGGCAACTTTGCGATCGTTGCGGAGTCGGCCCCCGCGAGAATCGCGTCCCGGATCTCGGCCATTCGAAGGTCGGGCGTGGTGGTGTCAGCCATTTGGAGAGGTTACCCACGGGTATGGGGCGAGTGGTGGGGAACGCCTACGCTTGTCGCATGCCAGGTTCATACATCGTTGCCGGAGCCCGCACACCGATCGGAAAGATGAGCGGCGCCCTCGCCGGATTCAGCGCCGCCGAGCTCGGCGCCATCGCTATTGCCGAAGCGATGAAGCGCGCCAACGTGAAGCCCGAGCAGATCGACCACGTGATGATGGGCCAGGTGCTGATGGCCGGCCAGGGTCAAGTGCCTGCTCGTCAAGCGGCCGTCAAGGCGGGAATTCCGCTGCACGTTCCCGCAGTGAACATCAACAAGGTGTGCCTGTCTGGAATCAACACCATCTATCTCGCCGACCAGATGATCCAGGCCGGTGACGCCGACATTGTGATCGCAGGCGGTATGGAATCGATGACCGGCGCGCCGTACATCGCCAGCGGTGCACGCGGTGGATTCCGTTACGGCAACACGGAACTGGCCGACGCCATCATCAAGGATGGCTTGTGGTGTGCCTTCGACGCCTGTCTCATGGGAGAGGGCACCGAGAAATACAACGCCGGTGGTATCGGACGCAGCGCCCAGGACGAGTTTGCGGCGAAGAGCCACGAGCGCGCAGCAAATGCCATCAAAGAGGGCCGACTTGCTGAAGAAATCGTGCCCGTGGCGATTCCCCAGCGCAAGGGCGACCCGCTCATGTTCGACACCGACGAAGGTGTGCGACCTGGAACAACGGGCGAGTCACTCTCGGCACTGAAGCCTGCTTTCGTGAAGGAAGGATCCATCACCGCGGGTAACGCGTCGCAAATCAGTGACGGTGGAAGCGCGGTCGTGGTGATGAGCAAGAAGGCCGCCGATGCGTGCGGGGTTCAACCGCTCGGTGAGGTCGTGTCGTACGGCCTCGTTGCCGGTCCCGACAACATTTCTCTCCTCCACCAGCCCAGCCGCGCGATCCAGAAAGCTCTCGCAAAGATCGGCAAGAAGGTCTCCGACATCGACCTCTTCGAATTGAACGAAGCATTTGCCGCGGTCGGCATTGCGTCGATGAAGGAACTCGGCATCACCGACAACATCACCAACGTGAACGGTGGTGCAATCGCACTCGGTCACCCCATCGGCATGAGCGGCAACCGCATCACGCTTCATCTGCTCCACGAACTTCGTCGCCGCGGTGGTGGCATGGGTGCGGCGGCGCTGTGCGGCGGTGGCGGCCAGGGCGACGCGATCATTGTCCGCTCGTTGTAGGGCACTTCTCGTCCGACTCGTTGGTGCGGGCTTCGTCGGCCTCGCCGGCGGCCTTCTCTCCGCGGCTTTCCTCGGCTCGCTGAACTGGGCTGCGACCACACGCGACAACTTTGATTGGCTCGTGTGGCTGTTGCCGGTCGGTGGTCTCCTCGTCGGTCTGCTCTACCACCGTTTCGGCCAGCCGATCGCGGGGGGCACCAGCCTGGTGCTCGACGCAGCACACGTGCCCGACGGAGAAGTGCCGACGCGGATGGCACCGATGATCTGGAGCGGAAGCGTCGCGTCACACGTGGTCGGTGCCAGCGTCGGACGCGAAGGAGCAGCGGTCCAGATCGTTGCCAGCGTCACCGATGACGTCGGTCGCCGCCTGCGCATCGACCGCTTCTCGCGGTCCGCACTGCTGGTGTGTGCCGTCGCAGCGGCCTTCGGTGGTCTTTTCGGCGTACCCGTGGCCGGCGGGTTTTTCGCACTCGAGTTGCAACGCGAATCGCGTCGCCACATTTCGATTTTTCCGTTTGCGGTCGTCTCGAGCGTGATCGCACACGCCGTCGCGGTGTCGGCTGGAGTCGAACACCACCGGCCATTTCACGTCGACGACCTCAACATGTCGTGGTCATACCTTTGGCGCTACGTGATTGCCGGCATCTTCTTCGGTCTGGTTGCCTCGGCCTTCGTTCGATTCGGTCACTTCGTCAAACACGTATTCGAACGAGCCTTCCGCTGGCCTCCTGCCCGACCCTTCGTCGGCGGCATCTGTGTTCTCGCCCTGATGGGCCTTGCCGGCACCCGCGACTACCTGGGTGTGTCGTTCGGACTTGTTGACATCGCTCTCGCCGGCGCCGTCGGTATCACGGCGGCCGCGTTCGTCTGGAAACTCGTCTTCACCGGCGTCTCGCTCGGCAGTGGATTCGTTGGCGGCGAGATGCTTCCGCTCTTCGTCATCGGCGCGCTTGCCGGCGCACAATTCGCCCGCGTCACCAACGCGTCGATTCCACTCTTTGCGGCTCTCGGTCTTGTAGCGGTGTTTGCGGCAGCCTCGAAGACTCCGTTTGCCTGCGCGATCATCGGCATCGAACTGTTTGGATGGCTTGGCCTACCGGCCTACCTCATCGCCTGCGTCGTCGCGATACTCGCATCGGGCGACCACACGATCTACCCCGCCTCGCCCCTGGCCCTGCGAAAAACGAACCCCGCCTAGGCGGCCTTTTGCTTCGTCGGATAGCGCGACCATGCGCCCGACTCGAAGTCGTACAGCTTGCATCCTGACGTCGTCGTGAAATAGTCGCGCATGCGCAGCTTCTTCGTGATGGCCACACCCGGGAATCCGGCTTCGATGGATCTCATCGCTTGAGGCAGTCGGTAGAAGGGAATCCGCATGTCGACGTGGTGCGGCACGTGGATGAAGATGTTGTGCAGAAAGACGTTCAAAACCCGCGGAATACGCAGGTTTGTGGTGCCTTCCATCTGACCCCGGAACTTCGACCACTCGCGCCGCGGGTACCACCGGATATCGCGGTTGATGTGCTGCACGTACACCACGAAACCGATCATCCAGGTGAAAAGGAGCCACGGGACCACCGCGACCTTCACGATCATCCACGCAATGCCGAGGACACTTTCGTGCGACTGCCAACCCGCAAAACCAACCGCGGCGGCTGCGATTGCGAGAAGCAATGCCATCGTGCGACGTTCGCGAGCGATGGTGCCACCAAGTTTGCCTTCCGTGCTGAAGCGCATCATCTTGTTCCACCACACGTTGCGCCCGTAGTACAGGCCGGCACCAATCCACGACCACTCGAAGCGGTGCCGGAGACGGGCGAGGCGACCCATCTCATTCCACTCGGCCGCGGTCGCCGGATGCCAAACAAAATCCATGCCTTGCTTCACCGTGTGACCGTGATGAACGCGGTTGTGTCCGAAGTCCCACGCCGACTCGACATGCGCCGAGGGAAGGAAAGCGAACTTCGCAATGAACGAGTTCAGACGCTTCGAGTTGAAGAGTGCATTGTGCGATGCATCGTGTCCGAGAACGAAAATGCCGCTGATACTGATGCCGGTGATCAACCACAACAGTGGAACCGCCCACCATGTGTTCACCGTGATGAGTGCGGCGACAAGCACCGCGTAGATGAGAAAATCGCGCACGACGTAGAAGAGTCCGCGCGTGGTTGAACGGCGATAACACGATTCGGGAATTCCACGCACGACATCGATCAATGTGGGTTGGTTGACCGAAATCGTGGAAACGTCCGTCATCGTCCCAACCTACACGCCGTCGGTCGATGTCAACGATGGTGCGGTACGAATGTTCTTGCCCTGGCACACAAATGTTGTTGAAGTGGTCAAATGTCGTTCAATTAGTCGCGTAGTTCACGCCGACTCTCGAGAGCACGCCCGAGCGTGAGCTCGTCGGCGTACTCGAGATCTCCACCAACGGGCAGTCCCGTACCAATGCGAGTCACCTTGATGCTCAACATCGAGAGCGCCCGCGCGAGGTACATCGCCGTGACATCGCCTTCGACGGTGGGGTTCGTGCACACGATGACCTCGCGAATTGACTCGGGTTCGAGCCGGGTCAACAACTCGCGAATCTTCAATTGTTCCGGACCGATTCCGTCCATCGGACTGATTGCCCCGAGGAGGACGTGGTAGCGACCACGAAAGACCCCCGTCTTTTCGATGGCAATGATGTCGCGTGCTTCCTCGACGACGCACAGTGTCGATCCCTCGCGTCGGGTGTCGGTGCAGATTGGACACAACGCTTCGTCGGCGATGTTGAAGCATCGCTCGCAGAATCGCACGCGTTTCTTTGCAATGACGATCGACTCGGCAAGGCGTGCCACATCGGCATCGGCCGCTTTCAACAGATGCAGTGCGATGCGCTGCGCCGACTTTGGGCCGACACCGGGGAGACGGCCCAGTTCGTCGATGAGTGCCTGTACCGGAGCGGTGTACGCGCTCACTTTCCGGCGTCCTTGTTGTCGCTTTCGTCGAGAACACGCGAACCCGGGAGAATCCGGTTGACGCGGTCGAGCACGCTCTCAACCGGGACGATCGGCATGTCGGACAGTTCGTTCGGGTCGATGTCGTCGTGCGGCACTTCGTCGTGCGGTGCAGCGTTTTTCGCCGCGTTGTCGCGCGACGAAGAACGCGACGGGCGCAGGGTGCCCGCCGTGCGGTCTTTTGGTGCTTCTCCAACGTCGACATTCAATGCAACCGAGCGCCCCGTGATTTTTTCGAAGGCAGCCGCCACCGTTGCGGCGTGTTCGTTGCACTTTGCCTGGTGCACGGCGTTCGGAGCGCTGAGAACCACCGTGTCGGGCGAAGGTGATGTGACACTGCACGCGCTGTACAGCGCGCGCACGAGGGGCTTCAACGACGTGAGCACCTGCGGCCACAGTTCCGCGGGCGAGCCGCTCGACGCAACGGTTGGTGCAACGGTTGGTGCAGCGGCCGACCCAGCGGGCGGTGCCGTCGATGATGCGGTGGATGGTTCACTGGTGGAAGTGGCGGTTTCTCTCGGGGCCGTTGACTTCACCAAGGTTGGCTCTGGCGCAGCACGCGGCACGTCGCTGGCGGGCCGCGCCGCGCCACCGAGCTTTGTGCGCCCCGTCGTGGGGTCGACCGGCGGGGGTGGTGACGATGGTGCCGCCGCCGCGCCGCTTGCCACCGCTTTTTCGAGTCGTTCGATGCGTGCGATGAGACCTGTCATGTCGCCGGCGTCTCCGGGACTGCACAACTTCATGAGTGATACTTCGAGCAAGAGACGCGCGTCGGGTGCGTGACGCATTTCGATGAGTGCATCGCCGATGGTTTCCATCGCGCGAACGATGCTGCCGTTGCCCATCCGGCGTGCCCACTCGGCAACGTGGTCGGCGCGCTCGGCTGGCAGTTGCACGAGTTCGGGAGCCATCTGGGTGAGAAATGCTTCGCGGAGGTGGCGCACCAGTTCCTCGCTCAGCGTGCGAGGATCGCGACCCTGCTGCATTGCGAAGGCAACGGCGGCGAGTACCCGACCCGGATCGCCATCGATGATCGCCTCGGTGAACTCATCGAGGTTGACCACCTCGTCGGCAACACCACCAGCCGCAACAACCAGTTCGAGAGCCGACAACGTGTCGCGTGCGCTGCCACCGCCTTGCAGGAGAACCTGTTCGATGGCTTGTTCGGTGATGTCGAGACCGGCATCACGCACGACGAATCGGACATGGTCCTCGAGGTCGCCGATGGGCAGAAGATGGAACTGAAGGTGTTGTGTTCGGCTGCGAATGGTTTCGCTGACCTTTTGCGGGTCGGTTGTGGCGAGAACGAAAACGACGTGGGGCGGCGGTTCTTCGAGGGTTTTCAAGAGCGCGGCTTCGGCCGCCTTTGACAACATGTGGACTTCGTCGAGGATGAAAACCCTGTGGCGCCCGGGGCTTCCGAGGCCGGCCCTGTCGATGAGGTCGCGAACGTCGTCGACTCCGTTGTTGCTGGCTGCATCGAGTTCGATGACGTCGTAGCTGGTTCCGGTTTCAACCGCGAGGCACGACTGGCACGCACAGCACGGCTCGCCGTCGACCGGGGCCTCACAGTTCAACACCTTGGCGAGAATTCGCGCAGTGGAGGTTTTGCCCGTCCCGCGCGGGCCGGAGAAGAGATAGGCCTGGCCCTCGCGCTCGTTGATGACCGAGTTGCGCAACGTGCGCACGATGTGATCTTGACCGCGCAGTTCGCTGAATCGACGCGGCCGGTAACGACGGTAGAGCGATTGCACGGCCACGAACCGAGCCTACCGATCGGGTGCACTGTGATTCGGCGAACGCAGTGGATTGACTACCGTGCAGATCGCATGTTTGTTGCCCCTCGCCGAGTCCGTTCGTCGGTCCTTGCCGTCGCGTTCACCGGTCTCCTTCTGGCGCTGTGGGGCACGCTGCTCGGTGCCGGTCCCGCGCATGCGGTGGGTGACAACACCTTGTCGTCGTCGAACCCCGCGCCGAGCGAAAACGTCACCGTCGCACCCACCCAACTACAGCTCGTCTTTGCCAACCCGTTGGCGAACCCGAACGACGTCAACCAGATGGGTCTCTCGCTCGTCTGCAACGGAAACATCGTCAGCCTCGGTGCGGCCCAACTGGGTACGGACCTGAAAACCGTGAGCGCGCCCCTCACCCAGGTGCCCAATGCGGGCTCGTGCGTCGTCAGTTGGGCTCTGCCCGATGGCAGTAGCGGGGCATTCAGCTTCACCTCTTCCATCTCGGCACCGACCACGTCGACATCCATCCCCACCGGCACCACGGTCCCCGAACCGGTGAAACCAGGACAGGGCAACCCCATCGTCGACTCATCCCCGCGGGTGGGCGGACCGCTCGGGCTCTTCCGCTTACTGGCGTACATCTTCACCGCAACCCTCGTCGGCGGCGTCATCCTCATTCTCTTCGCCTGGCCCGAGGGTGTCGAGTACGCAGTGTGCCGTCGGTTCCTTCGCATCGTCGTCGTACTGAACATCGTCGCCGTCATCTTGGTCGCCATCTACACAACGGCGCAGTACACGGGCAAGGGTGTCACCGCATCCATCAGTCCGAACACATGGCGCGATTTGTGGGACACCCTGCCGGGAAAGGCCATCCTCGCGCGCGTCCTGTTGTCGGGATTCGCCGTCTGGGCCGTGTGGAACCCGCAGCACATTCTCGACCCCGGCACGCAGTTGATGAGCGTCGGGATTCTTCTTGCGCTCACCATCTCGTACGGATTCGATCGTACGGGTGGTCGAGTGCCCGGCCTCGGCTACGCGTCCGGCGTGCTGCACATGCTCGCGGTCTCGGCGTGGTTCGGTGGTCTCGTTCTTCTCTCACGTGTCGTGCTCATCGGCCCCGGGGAAATCGACCTCGTCCAGGCCGTCAGGGGCTTTGGTCGCATCGCAACTCGCGCCATGCCGCTCGCCATCGCCACCGGCATCTTTGCGACGTACCGCTTCGATGGATTCAGTCTCTTCACCAGCCAGCACGGGCGTCTCGTCCTCGTGAAGATTCTCGTGGTCGGCTTCATGGCATACGCAACATGGGTGACGCGCCAATTCGTTCTCACGCGCATGCAGCGCGTCCCCGCGCTCGACGAACGAATGGCATCGCATCTGCGTCGTGCCGTCGGAACCGAAGTGACCGCCGGCGTCGTCGTCTTGGCGCTCACGTCGTGGATGATGGCGACGACGCCGATTCACTACGTTGCAGAAGCACGCGACAACGGCCCGCGTTATGCATTCAGCGACGACTTGTCGAACAACCGCTTCCGCGTTCGTTTCTCCATCAGCCCCGCCACGACAGGCCAGAACCAAATCCTCATCGAGCTCTTCGAACCCCGTCGCATTCAAGAGTTCCGTGTTCGCATGACACCGAAGGCCCCCGGCTACGACGGATACCTCATCAATGTCCCGCTCACCCGACGCGGTGCGGCACTCCTTGGCGACGCGGGCAACTTCACGCTCGCTGCGCCCGGTGAATGGAGCGTCGAGATTTCGGGCACCACCACGACGGGTGACCTCGAGCCACTGTCCACTGCGTTCACACTGAGCGATCCGGCCGCCACCACGACGTCGTCGCTGCCGCCGGGCGTCACCAGCCCGACAACACTGGCGCCGATTGCCCCCGCCACCTCGACCAGCAGCCCCGAAACAACCGTTCCCACCGCGACGACTTCGCCCCCTTCGACCACTGGCTAGTAGCGTCTCGCGGGTGAGCGACAACCCCATGCACGCGAAAATCGAGGACCTCCGCCAGCGCAAGCACGAGGCCTACAACGCCGGCTCGCCGCGCTCGGTCGAGCGCCAGCACGAGAAGGGCAAGCTGCTCGCCCGCGAGCGCATCGACTACCTCCTCGACCCGGGTTCGTTCCAGGAACTCGACCTCCTCGCCCGACACCGCGCCCACGCCGCGGGTCTGGAAGAGCGTCCCTACACCGACGGCGTCATCACGGGCTGGGGCACCGTCGAGGGTCGCAAGGTCTTCGTCTTTGCCCAGGACTTCACCGTGTTTGGCGGCGCACTCGGCGAGGTCTTCGCCGAGAAGATCCACAAGCTCATGGACCTCGCGCTGAAGGTCGGCGCACCCGTCGTCGGGCTGAACGACGGCGCCGGTGCCCGTATCCAAGAAGGTGTCGTTTCTCTTGCCAGCTACGGCGGCATCTTCTACCGCAACGTTCTCTCGTCGGGTGTCATCCCGCAGATTTCGGTCATCCTCGGTCCGTGCGCCGGCGGTGCCGTCTACTCGCCGGCCATGACCGACTTCATCTTCATGGTGCGCGAGAGCAGCCACATGTTCATCACCGG
>CAZVPL010000016.1:0-30058 GCA_964629075.1 uncultured Bifidobacterium sp.
GATTCGGGGAGGTGCGGCGTGCGACGGAAAATCGTGTTCATCGTTGCGGGAATCGCCGCAGTCTTGGTTGGCGGCTTGTTTGGCGCATCGCCCGCTTCGGCTCACAACTCGTTTGTCGAGAGTTCGCCCCGTGACGGCGAAATTCTGACATCGCCCCCGGCAACGTGGTCTGTCTCGTTTGAGAAATCAGTCCCACTCGAATCCGCATCGGGTTCGGTCATCAACGGCGATGGCAGTCGTATCGCACTGCCCAGCCCGCAGCATGGTGCGACTGATCGTGTGATCGTCTTTCCGATGCCGTCCGGATTGAACGGCGCGATTTCCGCCCGATGGCGTCTGGTCAGTACCGATGGCCATGTGATCTCCGGGCGCGTTTCTTTCACTGTTCAAGACGCAGTGGGGTTGGCTCCGGTACCCACCACGCCCAATGCTGACGCCGCTACCGACGGCACTGCCGGCGTACCTGATGCAATCCGTGTCGCACTCCGCTTCACCAACTTCGCGGCAATCGTTCTCCTCGGCGGCCTGTTGTTCGCCGAGTTCGACATTGCATCCGGAGCGCTGATGACCCGCCGGGGCCGGAAGCTGGCATTGTGGGCTGCGGGCATCCTTGCGGCGGCTCCGGCCGCACAGTTTTTGATCTTCGCGAATGACATCAGTACAGGAGGAGAGGGTTTCTTGTCCGCTGCGGCGGATGCACTGTCGATGACCGCAGGTGGGATGCTCTTGCTCCGCATCGTCGCGGGCTTGGCGCTTGCGTGGCTTGTCACGATGTCCCTACGCATGGCTCTCGCGGTGCGAACACTGATGACTCCGATTTGCATCATCTCAGTTGCTTATCTTGTATCACTCGCATATGGCGGTCACTCAAGATCCCAGGCTGCGCCGTGGCTCGGAGTTCCTGTGGATGTTGCACACACTGCGGCAATCGCGATCTGGTTGGGTGGTCTTGTTGCACTCATTCTGATTGTCGTTCCATCCATCGATGCGACAGGTGCAGTCACTGCATTCTCTCGCTTCAGCTTCGTCGCGCAACGCGCAGTTGCTGTCATTGCATTGACAGGTGTGATTCAAACCGTGAGGCTTCACGGCAATCCCGTCAACCTTCTGTCGAATGCGCATGGACTTTTGCTGATCGCGAAAATCGCGGCCGTTGCCGTGATGATTCGTCTTGCTGCCCGCAATCGAGAGACCCTGCGGCGCCACCGCTCTGCCAGCGTGACCAACAACGAAAGACCTCGCGACCTTTTGTTGCGCGCAACAACCACTGAAGTCGTATTTGGTTTCGGTGTTCTCGCGATCACCGCGATCCTCGTCGCTGTGACTCCGGGCTGACCATCAAGCAGCCCGCGCGACGACTCGTTACAGTTCTCTCAACATCAAGCAAGGAGACGACATGAAGACGCGGTTCACCTTCGGTGCTCTTGCCGTGGCGTTGCTTCTGCCAGCCTGCGGCGGATCATCGGATTCAGCCTCCGACTCTCAATCCCAAACCGTCGATAGCGCAGTCGCAGGTGCGTCGGAAGCCGTCGGTGAGTTCAACGACGATGATGTGATGTTCGCCCAGATGATGATTCCCCACCACGAGCAGGCGATCGAGATGGCTGACATCGCGCTCGATCCGGCGATTGGCGCGAGCGAGGCGATCAAGGACCTTGCCACCCGAATCAAGGCGTCCCAAGACCCCGAGATCACAATGATGAAGAATTTCCTCGCGACGTGGGGGGCGCCACTCACGCCGGACGACGGCATGGATCACGGGTCGATGATGGAGGGAATGCTGAGCGTCGAGGAACTCGACGAACTTGCGGGACTCACGGGACCCGCATTCGATTCCCGGTGGGCAGAGGCGATGATCGCTCACCACAAAGGTGCGGTCGCCATGGCAAACGACGTTCTGACTGGCGGTACGAACCCCGAGACGAAGAAACTCGCCGAAGAAATCGTTGCTACCCAGCAGGCGGAGATCGACGAATTGACTCCCATCGCGGGTTCCTGAAGATCGGACGTCAGCTTGTCGTTGGGTCGCCAGATTGGCGACCTCCGTCGGCCTCCCACTCGTCGAGGCTCACGTCAGATCCATCGACACGAGAGTCATCGCTGGCGGCGCGGTCAATGCTTGCCAGTTTGCCGTCAAGCAACTTCTCCTCAAGGCCGGCGGTTTCGTTGTCGTAGTCACCGCTGGCCGTTCCATCGCCACAGTCACTCATGCCAGGTGCACCGAGGCTCACCATCATTGCCCCGTTTCTCGGGCACTTCGTCATCACCAGACATACCGACAGCCTGCAGCGTCTTGGCTCCGTCCAGTGGCGACATTCGTATCGTCCGCGGGCTCAGATTTTCCGAAACATGTTCACGGCCAACACGCGAGGCTGAACGCTATGAAATGCACAGAGAACTCGGGAACGGATTGGGGGAACACGTGTCCGACATGCTGATGGAATATCTGCCGCCCAGTGGATGGTCAGCCGTGGCACAGAAATCGGACGTCGAGCACCTATGCAACGAGGTGAACAAGCGTCTCGACTCGCTCGTTCACGGCGTGTGGGCCGCGGTCGGGATCTTCTCGGCGGCGTTCATCGCTTTGTTCTCACTCATCGCCGCAAGAGGCTGATCCGGCGGCGAACGCGTCGTTCGAATGCTTGGCGCTTCTCCAGCGAGGCGCGGTCGAGACCGTAGAGAGCGAGACGCGAGGCGCGGCAGCGAAGACCGAACATGAGTCGTACTGAGCGAAGTGCAGTGCGCTTGCCGGGTTCACCCTGGACGGCGTTGACCCACCGGGGCGAGCCATAGGTGGTGATGGTGATGAATCTCCGCACGTTGCGCAGTAGGGGCTCGATTCGGTTGGCGCCGTCGGGAAGTCGCCAGGCGACTTCGTTGATGAGAATGCGGTCGAACCAGCCCTTCAACATCGCCGGCTGGCCACACCACCATGTCGGGTGCGTGAGGATCAGCACCTCACACCAGGCGATGTCGTCGACGTGGCTCTTCAGAATCGGATGCCGCTGAAGCTTCGACATGATGGCGCCGAGGTGCGTGTTCTTTTCGTCCGCGGTGAAGACGGGATCGAATTCCTCCTGCCACAGGTCGTGGTGACGGACCTCGTGCCCGTTCTTCGCCAATTCTTCGAGCACCGCATTGCGGAGGTGCGAGACGTAGGAGTCAGGCGACGGATGGGCGTGAATGACGAGAACCTTCATCGCGCGAGACCTTGTTCAACACGTTCGATGAACCTGCGTCGTTGCTCATCGGTCGAGGTGTCCATCGCATAAAGGCCGAAGTGACGACAACGTGCCCTCCAGCCGGTGGCGGCACGCAGTGCACGCGTGAGTGTTCGCCGGCCATTGTCGTTCACGGCTTTGACATAGATCCACGGTGAGCCGTAGGTGCTCACAACGACGATGCGTCGCACGTGGCCGAGTGCGGGTCGAATGCGATCGTTCTGCATGTTGAAGGCGACACCGGGCAACATCACGCGCTCGAGCCAGCCCTTCAACTGCGCGGGCAACCCCGACCACCATGTTGGGTAGACAAAGACCAACATCTCTGCGTTTCGGACCGCATCGACGTGATGGGCGATGTCTTCGGAGACTTCGTGGGTGCCGGCCATGTAGGCCGCCCACTCGCCACGCGTCATCACACTGCGGAACGATTCGGCCGCGAGGTCGAGAACGGTGAGGTCGTGGCCGGCATTCCGCAGACCGCGAATTGCCGCATCCCTGAGAGCCGAAGAGAAACTGTCGGCAACGGGGTGACAGTGAACAAGGACGGCGCGCACGGGTTGCTACGCCGCCGTCACAGTTGCACCTCGATGCAACCATTACTGAGGCGGCATGGGTACGTACGCAGTGCCGTGCGGGCGGGGCTGGCGACCGCTTCGCCGGTGGTGACATTGAACCGACCATTGTGCTTGGGGCATTCGATTTCAATCCCGTCGACGAAGCCGTCCGCCAGCGAAGCTTTGCCGTGTGTGCAGATTGAGTCGACGGCATAGACCCGATCGTCGACGGTGCGCACGATTGCAAGCATCGCCTCACCGACGGTTTTTGCGATGACATCGTCTGGTGCAACGTCGTCGAGATTCCCTACGACGCGCCACACCGGTTCGGTCACGGCACCACCCGTGCAAGAACGACCGATTGGTCGTTGCGCTGCTTGGCGAGCGTGGGAAGAATCTCGCGGATCGCGTGCCAGATGCTGCAATGCGGGGTCGGTAGTTGGTCGGCGACAGCGGCATGCAGTTTGGGGAGGGCGTGGTACGGCACGGTCGGAAAGATGTGGTGTTCGAGGTGGTAGTTCATGTTGAGGTACATGAAACGGTTCACCCTGTTCATCATGACGGTGCGCGTGTTCAGGCGATGATCGAGAACGTCTTCGGCAAGGCCGGCATGCTGCGTGATGCCGTACACCACCATGAGCCAACGGCCGTAGATGGTGGGAAGACCGATGAACATCGCCGGCAGTATCGAGCCCGTGGCGATGCACCACGCGATGACGCCCACAAAGGCGAGGATGTAGGCGCGTGACCACCAGTAGCTGCCGCGCATTTCATCAACAGGTTGAAAGTCGGCTTGTTCCTTCGTCGGACGACCCACGGCGTTCAGGAAGAGCTTCTTCGACTCGGCGATGATCGTGCGGATTGCAAAGAGTTCCAAGAACGTGTTGACGAGTGGCGCACCGCGCTGGAAGGCAATTTCAGGGTCGCGACCAACGATGATGGTGTCACTGTGGTGCCGGGCATGGCTCCAACGCCAACTGATGGGCTCGCGATAATCCATGAAAGCGGCGATGTGGTAGACGATGTCGTTTGCCCGGCGCGAACGAAACGCGGTGCGGTGACCGCACTCGTGCCACCGTGCGTCGCTGGCTGATCCGTACATCACGCCGTACAGGGCGAAGGCGGGGATCGCCCACCAACTTCCCCACGAGAAATAGGCAAGGATGCCCGAGCCAACGAGGAGGACCAGCCAGATGATCGTGTCGCGGCCGGCGATGCCGTTGTTGCGCGCCATCAGCGCCTTCATCGTCTCGCGCTCGACGTGCGGCTTGTACCAGTCGGCCTCGACAAGGTTGTTCGCCTCGGCGTTTTTTGCCTCCGGGCCACCCACCGTGTAGTCACGCACGCGCCCAAACTACTTGAGCCCGTCGTGGGCGTGGCACACTCGTTTCGGTGATCTTCGACCTTCAGATCAATCCCGGAGTTGCCCCGTGGCCGACACTTCGCGATGCTGCACGCGCAGCCGAGGAGGCAGGGTTCGCCGCTCTGTGGACAATCGACCATCTCCAGGGTTCGGTGATGGGCGCGCCCGACATGCCCGAATGTTTCAGCCTTCTCGGGGCACTCGCGGCTTCCACTTCGAAGATCGCACTCGGCCCACTTGTCGTGAACGTTGGCAACCGCCATCCGGGCCTGTTGGCAAATGCCGCGGCCACGGTGCAGGCCGTATCCAATGGACGCTTGCTTCTCGGGCTTGGCGCAGGCGGAGGTCCCACGGGTTCGGCAGCGCGTGAACGCCTGGCGCTTGGCATCGTGCCGCCCGCAACGGTCGCCGAGCGTCACGCGATTCTTGAACACACGCTCGATGTTCTCGATGAAATGTGGTCGGCCGACCGCGACGAGAAATTTTCGACCTTTCCCCTGCCCGAGCCGCGACCGCCGGTGGTGCTTGGCGTGAACGGTGAACGCCTGGCGCGCATCGCGGGACGTCGCACGCAGGGAGTGAACGTTCGCGCAACAAGCGACAAGGCTCGCGCGGTCATCACCGGCTTCCACGACGAGCGGCAACGGTCGGGCGCGACCGGAGAGTTTCACGCAACGGTCTGGGCATTTTTTGACGAGGCTCTGTTGACACCCGGCAACCCACAAGTCGCCGAGTGGGAATCGTGGGGCGTGAACCGAGTGATCCTCATCATGTACGAGACCATCGACGTCGCCCGCATCTCGCAGGCCAAGAGGTTGCTCAGCTCTTGACCCCCTGCGGGGGTGCTGCAAGCATTCGTTCATGAACCGTGAACTTCACCCCGCATCAATCGCTCCACCTGCTGCGGCCTATGCACACGGTGTCGAGGTTCCTGCCGGATCACGACTTGTGTTCACCTCGGGCGTTGTTCCAACGCGTGCCGACGGAACCACCCCCGATTCAATTGGCGAGCAGGCAGCGCTGGTGTGGAACAACCTCACCGCGATTCTCGCCGAGGGAAACATGACGGCTCGAGACATCGTGTCGATCACAACCTATGTCGTTGCGACACCGAATCTCACGGCTGATCTGCGCGACGTGATGGCGGCCCGCGATGCAGCACTAGCGGGGCATCTTGCAGCCAGCACCCTCGTCACGGTTCCGGCTCTTGCACGACCCGAGTGGAAAATGGAGATTGCGGTTATCGCCGCAAAATTGTGAGCGCGGCGTTCTTGCCGCTTGCTCCCCACACGCCGGCGCCCGGAAACGTCGCCGCGCCCGTGAGGTAGAGACCCTTCACTGGCGTCGCATAGCGGGTGAGTTCGGGATTCGTGTTCAAGAGCGCCGCCAGCGGACCACCCGCAAAGCTGGTCGCGTGTCCTTGCGGCAGGAAAAACTCGCTTTCGTACTTCGCCGGCGTCATGCAACGCCACTCGGCAATCGAGTCGAGGAAGCCGGGTTCGACCAAGTCGGAATACAACTCGAGCCAACGACGCGGTTCGGCGTCGGAAGCCCAACCGCCGCGGAACGAGTACGGCGTGAAAAGCGCCTCGAGGCTGAAGACTTCGTCGACACCATTCGACATGGTGGGGTCGGCGATCGACGGCAGGTTCACCAGCATCGCAGGGCGATCGAGAATTTCGCCCGTTGCGATCTTTCCGAACCCTTCGTGCAATTCCTCGGTTGTGGGTGCGACGACCATCGTCGCAGCGAGCGGGTCGGCGCCGAGATTGCGGAGGGTGTCCTCGTCGATGTCGCGCAGAACGGGCTTGCGCGTGATGCGCGCGTCGATCTTCGACTCGTAGCCCTCGTAGTGCGGTGTGTTGCGCCACTTCTCGACCAACGGCTGCGCACTCGCCGGCGCGTTGCGCAGCCATTTGAGGAACGTGTCGTGCGGGTTGCACGCCGACACGACGAGGGGTGCTTCGATGATGCGTCCATCGGTCAATTCGACACCGCGCACGGCATCGCCCTCGCAGAGGATCCCCGACACCATGGTCGACGTCGCGACGACTCCCCCGTTCGATTCGATGCTGCGCCGCAGCGAGATGGGCACCATGCCACTGCCACCCACCGGACGGCCGACCTTGGCGACATGGCGCATCGCATAGACCAGTGCTCCAAGGCCCGTGCCGGGCGTGTGTGGCGAGACTCCCCACACCGTTGGTCCGGTGACGAGTGACGGCGCAATGAGAAGTTCACTCGAGAAGAACTGCCGCAGCACCTGAGCCGAGGACAACTTGCTCCACTTCAACATCGTCGTTGCCCCGCGGCCACGCTTGGCGAGCACCTTGCCCACCAGCGAACGTCGGGTCGGCGGCTGACTTCCGGCCTCGAGGATCAGCTCGACGACCGGCATCGCTGCTTTTGTGTAGTTGCGGTAGCCCTCGACTTCGTTCGGGAAGAAGCGCTTGATGACCTCGAGTTGGCGGTTGAGGTCGTGGAACATGGGCCACACCCGCCTGTCGGACCACGACGTGGCGAGCTGTGTTGGATCGATGTCGATGTAGCGCAGACCATGACGGTCGAGCCCGAGGTCGTCAGAGATGCCCGCCGTACGAAAAGTGAGATGGTCGCAATTGCAGATGTTGACCGTGACGCCGGCGTACGACTCGGAGGCGGCGGTTCCACCGACCTCGCTGCGTGCCTCGATCACGAGAACCTTCATGCCCGACTGTGCGAGGTAGGCGGCGCACACCAGCCCGTTGTGCCCGCCGCCCACGATCAGTGCATCAAAGCGCGACTCGAGCGACGGCGTCGTGGACATGAAGTGAAGTATCCCACAGCGGTAGGCTCGCTCCAATGGCTCAACTCCGACGACTCGGCGACCTGCGTGGACCCGATGTCGACCGACGCATCACCGAAAACGCGATCTTCGTCCAGCCGCTCGGCGCGATCGAACAACACGGCCCACACCTGCCGCTGAACACCGACGAAGTAGTGGCCACCGCGGTCGCCGAAGCAGCCGTCGCAGCGGCACCGGACGACCTGAACGTGTGGCTTCTTCCCACGCTGTCGTACACGAAGTCGAATGAACATGCCTGGGCGCCCGGAACCGTGTGGCTGTCGCCCACCACCCTGCTGGCCGTACTCGACGACCTCGGTCGCAGCATCGCGCGCACAAAGGCGCGCAAGTTGGTCTTCCTGAACGGTCATGGTGGCAACTCGGCGCTCCTCAACGTTGCCAACCGCGAACTGCGCCTCCACCACGGCCTGCAAACCTTCACGACACACCCTTCGATCCCGCCCGACCAGGGTGGCGCATCGGCGGCGAGCGAACTGGGTATGGGCGTGCACGGCGGCACCGACGAAACCGCCGTCATGCTTCACCTGCGGCCCGACTTAGTCGACATGTCGAAGGCCATACGACGGGTACCCGAAAAGATTGCCGAGAACCGCTACGTGCGCTTCGGTGGCACCGTCAGCTTCGGCTGGTTGTCAAACGACTTCTTCCCCGAAGGCCACATCGGCGACCCCACGCACGCGACAGCCGACATGGGCAGAACCATGTTCGAGTCGGCCGTGGCGAACTTCGTCGCCGCGCTCCACGAAATCGCGGCCTTCAACTTCGGTCGCTGAAAGCGTTCAGTCGGCGCACACGACGCGCCACGAACGCATCGTGCAGGGGCGCAACCACTCCCCCATTTCACGGTCGACCGCGGCGCACTGCTCGGCCGTGACCGCGTACCACTGCTCACGCGACTCCCACCAAATCACCACGGTGACCGCACCGGGTTCATCGTCGTCGATCCACGTTTCCTTGCGCTGGAAGCCCGGCACCGTCTTCAGGAATCCCGTCCAGACGCGACGCTCGACTTCCATCCATTTCTCACGGTCCGCCTCACTCACCTCGAAGCGCAACATTTCGATCACCTGAGACATGGAAACCTCCCTGAAAAGACGATGGCCCGGGGTTCCCCCCGGGCCATCACCTTCACTTGTTGTTCAACCGATCAGGGCAACTTGATCGACGGATCGATGAATTCGTTCGTCACGATGTCGGCGGCAGTGATGCCTTCCTTCATCTTGGCGCCGATCTTTTCGTACGTCGGAACCGCGATCTTGATGAATTCCTCGACGCGGTCGAGATCGAAGCTGCCGAGCGTGCCGTCGGGGCTGTTCGCAATCAGCTTGTTCTGAAGTGCGAGTTCAACCGCGGCTGCAGCCTGACCCGCGTCGTAGAGCCAACCGTTGTTGTACTGCTTCACGAGGTCGAGAATCAGTGCGTTGGTTTCGGCCGGGTCGGCGACGTAGTCGACCTGTGCCTGCTGGATGATCGGCACGAGGAGCTTCAGGCAGTCCTTGTACTGCTCGATGGTCTCGGGCTTGCCACCCAACGACTGCGCGTAGGCGGTCCAGCCTGCGTCGTGCACCGTCTGGTACGCAACGGGCTTGG
This sequence comes from uncultured Bifidobacterium sp., assembly GCA_964629075.1. Classification (GTDB taxonomy): domain Bacteria; phylum Actinomycetota; class Acidimicrobiia; order Acidimicrobiales; family Ilumatobacteraceae; genus F1-20-MAGs119. Next base: position 9,577 of record CAZVPL010000016.1, read on the forward strand.
CCCAGTCTTCGAGAACCTTTTCGTAGTAGTACGGCTCGGAAGTTGCGAAGCCCTGCTGGGCCGCCTTGCCACCGTCGGCAACGAAGTTGGCGGGCGTACCGTCGTAGGTTCCGTCAACCTGCTTCGAGTCGAGGATGCCGTTCGCCGTGAAGTACTCCATGTAAGCGGCGCCACCGAAGTAGCGGACCTTGGCGCCCGCAGCCTTCAGATCAGCGATCGTCTTCACGTCGGGGTACGTCGCGGGGTCCCACATGATGATCTGCGGGTTGATGTTGAACGGTGCAACGACGGTCATGGTCGGGAATTCACCCGAGTCCTGGACGGCGCTGTCGGTGCTGACGAAGCCGAGGAAGATGTCCGGATCCTGGTACATGAGTGACGTCGGCGAGCTGAAGCCCACCGCCGGACCGCCTGCACGGACCTGAACCTTCACGCCGGTGTCGGCGTTGCCTGAAGCCACGAGCGGGCCGGTGACGCGAAGACCCGAAGCATCAACTTCGTAGTTGTCGCCGACGAGCTGGTAGAGGAAGCCGTGCTCGGATTCGGGGTTCCAGTCGGTCTGGAAGGTCACCGTCTCGGGGCAGACTCCGGCGAGCGAAACGGGCTCAGCGGCGGGTGCCGTGGTCTCCTCGGTCGCAGGTGCCGTGGTCTCCTCGGTCGCAGCCGCAGTGGTCTCCTCGGTCGCGGCTGCGGTGTCGGTTGTTTCTCCGTCGTCTCCACCGCATGCGGCAAGACTGACCAGACTCAGCACGCCGATGATGGCTGCTGCTTTCCTTTTCATTTGCTCTCCCTTTTGTTGGATGGTGCTTGCTGTATTGCGGATGGGGGACATCACTGACCCCTCGTTGTCGTGTGCCACTTGCCGATGGCCAACTTCGAAAGGAAGCCAAAGACGATGAACACGACAAGACCAAAAGCGCTCGCCACCAGAATCGCAGCAACGAGTTCAGAACCCCACAGACGACCGCGATAGATGTCGATCTGTGCTCCGATGCCCACCACGCCGCCCTGACGGAAATAAAAGTCGCCGACGACGGCACCGATGACGCTGAGACCGGCCGAGATACGCAGGCCGACGAAGATGTTCGGCATCGCCGCGGGGAACTGCAACTTCGTGAGCCGGGTCCACTTGCTGGCACCGTGAAGCGTGAAGAGCTCGTGCTGGCTCTTTTCGACCGACAACAGACCAAAGAGTGTGTTGTTGACGATCGGGAAGAATGCGATGAGCACGACCACGAGAACACGCTGCGTTTGCACTCCGTCGATCAGCGCGCGGATGAGCGGCGTCATGGCGAGAATCGGGGCCGACTGCAGCGCAACGAGGTACGGCCATGTCGCTCGCTCGACCCACCGACGCGTCGCCATCGCCGTTGCGAGGGCGGTGCCGATGATGATGGTGATGACGAGACCGATGATCGCCACCTGGATCGAGCTCCACATCGACTTGAGAATCGGGAAGAGACCGCGCTGTTCTCCCTCTTGCCATGTGAAGAAGCCTTCTTGCAACACCTTGTGTGGAGTGGGCAACAAGAATCGCTTCTGTTCGGGCAGGATCGTTGTCGACAGCGCGTACCAAAGGCCGATGAACAGAACGAAGACCACGGCCGGACCGATGACGTCGCTCGCACGAACACGGTTCTGCGTTTCGATCGGCGCATCATCGGGACGTTTGGCGGGTACCGCGCCAACCCCGCTCGGAACCTTCACGTCGGTCATACCAAGGCTCCACGCAGAGCAGTGGATACTTCGCCGCACAATTCGGCGAAATCAGGTTCGTAACGCAACGTGTGTGCACGCGGGTAAGCAAAAGGAACGTCGAACGATGCGACGATGCGCCCCGGGCGCGACGACATCACGAGAACCTTGGTCGACATGTAGACGGCCTCCGAGATCGAGTGCGTGATGAAGAGACCAGCGAACCCTTCCAACTGGAAGAGCCGCAGCAGTTCGTCGTTCAAACGTTCACGGGTGATTTCGTCGAGTGCGCCGAATGGTTCGTCGAAAAGGAACACTCTCGGCTTCATGACGAGCGAGCGCGCGAGCGATGCGCGCATCTTCATGCCGCCCGACAGCTGCTTTGGATACTTGTCCTCGAATCCGCTGAGACCGACGAGGTCGATGACGTTACGCACTCGTTCTTCGCGTTCTGCTTTGTCGACACCGTGCAACTCGGCGAGCAGCTCGATGTTGCGCGACACCGTGCGCCATGGCAGCAGGGTCGCGTCCTGAAAGACGTAACCAATGCTGTCGCGGTCGACGTTGCAGATTCCTTCAGTGGCGGTTTCGAGATTCGACGCGATCCGCAGAAGTGTCGACTTACCGCACCCGCTCGGCCCCACGACGGTGACGAACTCACCGGGGTTGACATCAAAAGTTGCCCCACCGAGGGCTCGCGTTCCATCCGGGAAAGTCATCCCAACGTTGTTGAACGACAGTGCCCCAGCCATCTCTGCAGAATAATCCGTCGACAGGTGACATCGAAATGCGTGGTGTTACCAGGCGTTTAATACTTTGTTAAGCAGACGCGTCAGTGCCTGTGGACAACCACTCCACGCCGCATCACCAACGACCTTGGGCTACCGACCGCAATCATCTCGCGCACACTCGACGCCGCCGTGAGCATCAAGTCAGCAACGGCACCCACACGGGGCCCCGCGGCGGGAGCGCGCACGACGTCACGCGCGACTGCACTAACACTGGCGAAGGCGTCCTCGGGCAGCAAATGTGCGGTGAGAATCATGAGACCCGCAGCTTCGAGCGGATCACCACGACCGATCGGGTTGAAGGGATCCTGCAGGTTGTCGCTCCCCGCAGCGACCCGCACGCCCGCGTCACGAAGATGCTTCACGGCCGTGAGGCCTCGAGGCATCGCCGACTGCATGTCACGTCCCTGCAAGAACAGGTTCGTGTGCGGAAGCGCGACCACGCCGACTCCGGCTTCCGAAAGTTTTTCCGCTGTCGCACGCTGCGTATCGACGTCTTGCATGCCGAGGCTCACGCAATGGCTTGCCGTGACCCCGTGCTCGAAACCAGTCGCGATGACCCGTTCGGCCAGATTCTGCAACGAGGTCCGATGGGCATCGGTGTGTTCGTCGGCATGCAGATCAAGTGGCACGCCAAGCTGTCCGGCAAGATCCACGAGTTCTGCATTCGCCGTCACGGCGTCTTCGTCGAGGTGCGGACACCCGCCGACAAGGTCGACCCCCATGCCCACCGCCTCGCGCGCGAGACGCCGATGAGCCTCGCCTCCTGAACCGGTGACGGGCCATCCGAGCAACGCGACGATTTCAAGATCGACGATGTCGGTCGTTCGACGACGCACCTCAAGCAAAGCCTCGACCGAGGTCAGACCGTTCTCTTCGGTGACATCGGCGTGAGACCGGATTCGGGTCACGCCGTGGCGCACCATCGTCCGCACCGCACGTTCGGCCCGCTCGATGGTGTTCTCGACCGTCATCACATGACGGTTGGCAATCATTGCGGTGATCGCACCCATCAAGTCACCCGTTGGATTGGGAATCAATTCGGCGAGGTATGCCTTGTCGAGATGGGCGTGCGTTTCGACCAATGACTCGGTCAACAACCCGCCGCCGCCGTCGATCACCGAATCACCGGTGCGTACGACGAGTTTCGCACCCACCTCGGTGACGAATTCGCCTTCGATGCGCACCGACACCAACGTGCCGTTCGATGACGGCGTTGTGACGTTGGTGATGAGCACGTTCGATGCGGCCCGTTGTCAGACGAGCGGTTCCAGGTTGGGCAAGGGCCGACGCTCGACCTTTTCGCCCAGCTTCGGAAACACTTCCTCGGTGACGAGGTGCATCTGCTCGATCATCTCCTCGCGCGACACACCCGGGAAATCGAAGAAGAAGCAAATGTGCTTCAAGTCGAGCAAGTCACGCCAAAAGCCGAGGGTGTCGACTGCGTCGTCGATCGAGCCGACGATTTGGATCTTTTGCTCGTTCGATTCCTCGACGGTGGGGCAATGGTTGAATGCGACCTTGCTTCCATCGGGATTGCGGTACGAGGAGAAGCGGCCGTATGGCGACAAGAAGTTCGCGAACTCGTCATGGCCGGGTTTGCCCTTGATCATCGCCTTTTCGCGCGTCTTCGCGACGTGGATGTTCATGACGAGGCAGCGGTCCTCGCCGGGACCGACCGGCCGACCGATCTCCTCGCAGATCTCGGCGTAACGGTTCCACTTCTGCAATTGCGAATCGGCATTTTGCAACCAATACACAGCCTTGTGCCCCTCGCGCGGGACGTATTCGATCGTCTCGGGCGACGTCACCGGCTGGTACACGTCGATGTGGCGCAACGGACGCGGAATGAGCGTCAGGTCATCGACGTACTTGCCCCGGTCGGGAATGTCGTCGGGCGGAAAGACAAAGTGCTTGCCGCGGTAGGAGAACCGCTCGTTGGTCCACGCGGTCTTGATGACCTCCATCGACTCTTCGAAGACCTCGCGGTTGATGCGGTCGTGTTCGGCCGACATCGCGTTGTCCCCCGAGGCCACCACCGTTCCGAGGCTCCACGCTTCACGCGGCACGGTGCCGCGACCGACGCCAAACTCCATGCGCCCACCCGTCACGATGTCGGCGATCGCAAAGTCCTCGGCAAGTCGCAGCGGATGCCACTGCGGCACCACGTTGAACATTTGACCGAGACGCAGATTCGTTGTCTGACCCGCAAGGTGCTGGCCGAAGAGAATGAGGTTCGGCAACACTTCGTAGCCCTCGTACTGGAAGTGGTGTTCGGTCAGCCACATCGTGTCGATCCCCACCTCGTCGGCGGTCTTGGCCCAGGCCACGAGGTTCTTGTAGCACTCGATCACTGCGTTGTTGTCGTAGCGACGTTTCGTCGGCTCGACCTTGCCTGCGTCGTCCATCGGCACCGTGCAGAAGAAGTTTGCGTCGACTCTCATGACCCAACAGTAGTTGACGCCCGGCGACGCTCTTTCATGGTGACGAACCGGTCACCAGGTCTTTACAAAAACTTTGAGTCGGTTCAGGCCGACAGCGTGTTCCCGTACAACTGCCACGCCAGCGCACTCTTCGCAATGAGGCTGAGCCACAGGTACGCCTTTTCCCCGTGCACGTAGTCGGCCCACTTCCCCACCTTCCGGTACTGGAGGAACTGGTTGAGCGCAAAGAGATTGAAAAAGATGAAGATGCTGACGAAAATGCCGTAGACGAACTTCGGCATTTCGCTACCGGGCCCGAGCAGATAGATGAAGAGGCCGATCCACGGGACGATGCCGACGATGCAGCCGAACCAGAACGGTGTCCACCACACCGGCTTGCCGGGTCGGTTCACCACTTCCATCACCCAACCGAACAGGATCATTCCGACGTTCGCCCCGGCGATTCCAAGCAAGCCCGCGATGTCGCCGATACCGAACACCAGGCAGATGGTGACAATCATCAGAGTCGACGAAATGGAGTATTCGACCCATCGGAACCGGTTCTGCTCGGCCGCGATCTCGGTTTCGTATGCCCGCTTGCCGATGGTCGCAACGATGAAGTGAAAGAGGGCCGAGAGAAAGAGGAACAACGCCCCCGCCCAGGCGACGGAGACGTCGAAACTGCGCTCGAGACGGGCGGTGTCGAGACGGTTGTTGGGGGCATCGTTCCAGAAGAAGGTGGTGACGGGCAGTGCGAAGTCGTTCGAGATGAGGAGAATCACGACGCCCTGCACCAAGTGGAGCACCGTCGCAATCACATTGAGGCGGTGGAGGCGGGACGACACGTTGTTCATGGTCAGCATTCTTGTTCAGATTGCGCCGTCGAGGATGGACGTGAAGCCACTCGGTTCGTGTGGACCGATGGCAAGGTGCTCGAACACGCCGGTGCCCACCTTGCCATTCGACTCGACCCGACAAAGATTCTGCAGATGGATCATCGTCGGATCGGCGGGGTTCGCGTCGGCGATGACGAACTTGTCGCGCGTCTCGGCGAACTCACCCTTCCATTCCCCGTGACCCCACTCGGGGTGCGTGTATCCGATGCCGCGCATGAAGAACCGAAGGAGCGGCGTGTAGGCGACAACCACGGGTTCGGCACGCCAGCGTTCAAGAGTGACGGTTGCCGACTCGACCCACCGGGTACCCGTCACCCACTTCGGCTCGATGCTCACGGCAGTGACACGGTCGACTTTCGTTTCGTCGAGCACCGACTCGACGGATGTCGATGCATGGTTGACCCGCGCGGTGACCGCACCGCTGCGGTGCCATGACCGGCCATTCGCGTAGTCGTTGACGGCGGCATGCGTGTAGTGGTCGTCGAACGTGGTGGGCGCCCACAGCCAGAAAAACTGCGGGGCCTTCTTCGGACCGTTCGCGCTACGGGCGGAGTTGCGTACCCCCCACGACCGGTCGCGACACCCCGTGATCAGCCCGGCGTCGGCCAGTTCGATGCGGTGGCCGTCGACTTCGATCCAGCCCGACCACTCGCCGAACTGTGTCATGCGCGTGTAGTCCATCTGCGGACGACCGTTCTCGAGGTGCTTGAACGACGGTTCTTCGAGCAGCGCCGACGTGGCGCGCCATGTGATGTCGGCGGCGATACCAAATCGGTTGTCGACGACGATTCGATGCTCGAGCATCGGGCGCACAATGTGGATACTGATGGCCCCGACTTCCAGATTGGTGCGGTCGCGGTCGCAGTGCCGTGACGCACGAACACTGTGCTGTTCTCCTGCCACCGACACGCAGAACGCGGCGTCCATCACTTGCTTGTTCGGATACACCCCGAATGCGACCGCAAAGAAGATGTCACCCTTCGCGTCATGGCCGTTGTAGAAGTAGCGGTCGTAGACACCCGGGGCATCGCTGAAGACGTGCATGAGCGGCGCCGAGCTCTGGTGCACCGGAAAGTCGTCGAAGGGGTGGAGCATGCTCGCCACTGTATGCCCGCACGAACCCCTGACTTTTTTGCCGTGATTTCCCTTACAGACCGTATTCAGAGATGTCGACCGGACGGCATTCGTCAATCGAACGGTGTGCCGCCGCACCGACGACAACCGACCACAGGCCCGCAATGGTGTCGACCTCGACCGGGCCCTCGCCACGAACGGCATCGATGAAGCGGCGCAGTTCGATGAAACTCGCTCCGTGGTGGAACCCGACATGGCCCACCTCTTCAACCGTGACGGGAATGGCGGTGACCGACCTGTCGGCGCGCCGGCCGAGGTGAAGATTCCCGTCTCCCGGAACCGCAGCTTCGAGCTTGCCGGTGTCACCCACCGCGACGATCTCTTGTTCGTTGCGGCCGCCCTCGGCGAACATGCTGAGGTCCAACATGGTCCGCACGCCGTTGTCGTAGTCGACGATCACGTAGGCGTTGTCAAGAATGTCCGACCTTTGGCCGTCGTACACCTCGTCGAGGTGATTCACGTCTTGCCCGCCACTGGCGTACACCCGCGAGGGGCGGACACCAACTGCAAGGTTCATGAGGTCGAAGAAGTGACAACACTTCTCAACCAGCGTTCCACCCGTGTTGCGCGTGAAACGGTTCCAGTTGTCCACCTTCACGAGAAAGGGGAACCGGTGTTCACGGATGGCCAGCATCTTCAGCTTGCCGATGTCACCGGCGCGGAGCGAATCGAGAAGACGAGCGATCGGCGGCATGTAGCGGTATTCGAGGCCGACCCAGGTGACTGCGCGACGACTCTCGGCGCCGGCGACAACCGTCTTGCAGTCATCGACCGTGGTGCACATCGGCTTCTCCACGAGAACGTGAACGTCGGTGGCGAGTACGTCGTCAAGCACCGCCCTGTGGGTGTGGTTCGGCGAGGCCACGATGACCGCATCGACGAGACCCGATACAAGAAGGTCGCGGTGATCACGGAACGTGGTGACGCCGTTCCACGAATCTCCGAGCGTCAGTTCAGCCCAGCGAAGCGGTTCTTCATTGGGATCGGACACCGCGGTGACGACGACGTCGTTCATCGGAAGAAGGTTGCGCAGGTGCTCACACCCCATCATTCCGGTGCCGACGACACCGAACCGCAACGACTGCATGTTTCCGAGACTAGGCGCGTCGCGCGTGACGACGCGGCCGGCCGATGCGAACCGAAACACCCCGCGAGAACATCACGTGCGGATCACCGCTTGGTGCGGGCAATCCCGCCGCCTGCACAACGTTCTGGTCGATCGACTCGAGCTCGGCGCGCTGCAGCGGCCAGGGTTCATGGTCGACGGGGGCATACATGAGGCCGCCGAACACGCCACGCGAGTACAGCCCCCAACGTGCCGACAAGAACACCGCGAGATCGTCGGGCTTGTCGATCGACTCGCCGATCCGAACGGTGGTGTGCGAGCGGGCGCGCACCGGCCAGCGGCGCTCGACATCGGACCGCAGAAGACCGCCCTCGATCCGGTTTGCTGCGCGACCCCAGCAGTACGGGAGCAGATAGGTGGTGCGGGCGACAACCGCCGGGATGAGGCGGTTGACATCGAGCGAGAAGAACCAGACGCCCGGTACGCCGTCGCGACGCACGTAGGTACGCACGTTGATTTCGGGAAACGACCCGAAGTAGGGAACAGCGGGCAGCCGCGGCACGCCGATTCCGCGCATGGAGAAAGGTATGAGGCCGACCCACGCCGACCCGTCGTACGTATCGACCTCGAGACCCGCGGGCAGCAGACCCTGAACCACATCAGGGGCGTAGCGCCAGTGGATGTAGGCAAGGTCGCGCCACTGCTGCACCATCACCGCGCGACGCACGGGGTCGGGACACGACTCGTTCACGCGCTCACCATAAAGGCCGATTCGTACGCATGGCTAACCTGAGCCCATGGACGACAACCTCGTGTCCGATGCCACCCGGCGCCTCGGCGACGAGGTCGAAATCGGACCGATCGGTTTTGGCTGTTGGCGGTTCACGGGATCGTCCGACGCCGACAACGCCGCGTTGATCACCGCTGCGCTCGACCTAGGAATGAACCTCATCGACACCGCCGATGTGTACGGCCTCGACTGGGGCGGCACCGGCTTCGGATCGTGCGAAGAGGCGCTCGGTCGTGTCCTTGCCGCCAAGCCGTCACTTCGCGAGCGCATGGTGCTGGCAACGAAGGGCGGCATCATCCCCGGCGTTCCCTACGACTCGTCGGGTGCGTATCTCATCGCGGCATGCGAAGCCTCGCTGCGTCGACTCAAAGTCGACTACGTCGATCTGTATCAGATCCACCGCCCCGACATGTTCACCCACCCCGAGGAAATCGCCGTTGCATTCGCATCGCTGCGCGACCGTGGTTTGGTGTCGATGTTCGGTGTGTCCAACTACACGCCGTCGCAAACGATGGCGCTTTCTGCCTACGTCGAAGAGCCGCTTGTGTCGACACAACCTGAGTTCTCGTGCGCGACACTTTCACCTTTGCGCGACGGCACCTTCGACCTCTGCATGGAGGAGGGGATCACTCCCCTGGCTTGGAGCCCGCTTGCCGGCGGTCGCCTGGCGACGGGACACGATCTGCGCCCCGACTTGTTGTCGGTGCTCGACGAGCTTGCCGGGCGCGAAGGGGTGTCGCGCGCCGCGATTGCCGTTGCATTCGTTCTCGCGCATCCCGTCGATGCCGTCGCGCTGGTGGGTACCCAGACCCCCGAACGCCTCGCCGACATTGCAGCCTCGACACGCGTCCACTTGTCTCGAACCGACGTCTACCGCATCGTCGTTGCGAGTGACGGCGTGCCGTTGCCGTGACATCGTCACGGCCGCCGGCCGAGTTCTCTTGGTTCGGTGCGCTCTGCGACGACGACTACGAACAGCTGGGCGTCGTGCGTGCCGACTTGCAGAGCAGCTGGGAGCACTGTCGCGACATCGTTCTTGCTGCCGAGCGCAACGGGTTCGACAACATCCTTCTGCCCTCGGGCTACTCGCTCGGCATCGACACCGTCTCATTCGCCTCGTCGATCGCACCCCTGACATCACGCATGAAGCTGCTCGTCGCCGTTCGTTGCGGTGAGGTGTGGGCGCCGCAACTTGCGCGCCAACTTGCCACGTTGAACCTGACGTTGCGCGGGCGACTGACGATCAACATCATTTCCTCGGAGATGCCGGGTGAAACGCTCGACGGCCCGACCCGGTACCGACGCACCCTCGAAACCATGACGGCGCTGCGGACGTTGATGCGGGGCGAACGGCTCGACCTCGACGGTGAGTTCCATTCTCTGCACCTCGACCCGCCACGCATCACGGTCGACAATCCCGTCGACCCGTCGTTCTACTTCGGTGGGCTCAGCGACGAGGCGCGCGAGGTTGCCGCCGCGGGAGCGGACGTCTATCTCATGTGGCCCGACACCGAAGACATGATCGCCGCGACGATCGACGACCTGCGGTTGCGCGCGGCACGACACGGGCGCACCCTTCGGTTCGGCTATCGCTGCCATGTCGTGGTGCGCGACAACGAGCCCGACGCTCTCAGGGCCGCGGAACGTCTCGTGGCCGCCGTCGATGATGCAGAGGGTGCGCGTATCCGTGCGCGGTCCCTCGACTCGCTCAGCACCGGCGTTCGACGCCAAGCCGAACTGCGCGAGTCGGCGGCCGACGACGGCTTTGCAGAGCCGCACCTGTGGACGGGCATCGGTCGGGCGCGCAGCGGCTGCGGTGCGGCGATCGTGGGCTCACCGCGTCAGGTTGCCGACAAGATCAATCGATACCGCGACATGGGAATCGATGCCTTCATTCTGTCCGGGTACCCGCATCGTGACGAGTGTGACCGCTTCGGTCGTGACGTCCTCCCGCTGTTGAGGAGAAACTGACCATGGCAACCCTGGTCGGCGATCTTGATCTCCCCCGCTACCGAATGTCGCTCGACGACCCGACACACCACGAGTACTACGCCGAGGTGGCCGCCGCACAAAACCACGGCTGGATACAGCGATGGCTGTGTGGCTACGTCGTTTTCGGCCACGAAGACGTCTCTGCGCTTCTTCGCGAGCGTCGCCTGCACCAGGCGGCGGGCAAAGTGCCGGCTCTTCTTGCCGGAATCGAAAACCCGGTGAGCTCGCTGCCCGCCGACGACATTCTTCTCGCCGAAGGCGACAAACACCTCCGTCTCCGTCGACTGGTTGCCGAGGCATTTTCCCCGAAGTCGGTCGACGGACTGCGACCCGCCATCCGCGCGCATGTCGAGCGTCTGGTCGACGACGCGATGTCGGGTGCACGGCACGACATCGACGGTCGCTCCGTTGTCGACTTCCAGACAATGATCGACGAACTACCCGTTGCGGTGATCGGCGACATGCTGGGAACCGGACGTGAAGACTTTCCCCTCTACAGCAAGTGGGCCGAGTCCCACTTCCAGGTTCTCAAGTCGTCGGCAGTTGGTGACACCGAGCGCGATGCGCGCCTCGCACGCGATGCAGCAGAGTTCGACCGCTACTGCGTCACACTGATCAATGAACGTCGGCGAAACCTGACAGGCGATTTGTTGAGCAAGTTGATCACCGCCGAAGAATCCGGTGATCGCTTGTCGACGGGAGAATTGGTGTCGCTGATCCGCAGCTTCATCGCCGCGGGCATCGACACCACCCGCAACCAAATCGGGTCGATGATGGCGCTGATCATCGACACACCCGGCGCCTGGGCAAGGCTGTGCGAGCGCCGCGAGCTCGTCAACGGTGCCGTCGAGGAATCGCTGCGCCTGTTGAACCCCATCCGCATGGCGATGCGGCTCGCACACGAAACCTTCGAATACCGGGGCGTCGTCTTTCCCGCCGGAACCCTGATCGGCATCGGCCTCTCGGGCGCCAGCCGCGACGACGCCCACTTCGCCGATCCCCACGTGTTCGCACCCGAGCGCGGCAACGCGCGCGACCACATGGCGTTTTCGTTCGGCGTGCATCATTGTCTCGGCGCGGCACTTGCCCGCGCCGAACTGCAAGAGACACTGTCTGTGCTGCTCGGTCGCTGGCAATCCGTCGAGCTCGCCGCACCCATCGCGTGGAAACACGCAAAGTTGCCCGTGTGGGGTCCGGCATCGATGACCCTTGCGGTTCGCCCCGTCTGACACCGCCATCCCATCGCGAAAAAACTTCCTTTTCGCGTGCCGTGAAAAGATGACTCCGAAACGTTGGACGCGACGAGTCCTTCGGGGGGAACGGAATGCTGCGACTCAGCACGGCGCAACAACACGATGCGAGCGACGGACTCACACCGTTCCAGCGTGCCGCCAAGAACAAGATGATTCTTGGCCTCTTTATTCCGTTGCAGAACGGCGCATGGACACCTTCTCTCTACCCGCGGTCGACCGACTGGACCTTCGAGTACAACGCCGAGTGCACCGTACGCGCCGAGGAATTGGGTTTCGATCTCGTGTTCGGGCTCGCGCAGTGGCACGGGGCCGGTGGTCTCGGCGGCGAGATGCGATTCCGTGAAAACACCCAGGATCCACTGCTCGTCACGGCGGGCCTTGCGGCGCTCACAAAGAACATCATGCTCATCTCGACGGTTCACGTTCTCTACGGCTGGACGCCCCTTCTACTGGCGAAGTACGCCGCGACACTCGATCACATGTCGAAGGGACGTTGGGGCATCAACATGGTCACCGGTATCAAGCCCGAAGACTTTGCGATGTTCGGTCTCGAACCGATCGAGCACGACCTGCGCTACGAGATGGCCGACGAGCTACTCGAAGTCATGAAGAAACTCTGGTCATCGGCGGAGAATGTCGACCACGACGGCCGCTTCTACAAAATGACGAAAGGCTTCGTGTCACCGAAACCCGTGAATGGCCGGCCCATCATCGTGAACGCATCGAGCAGCGGCGCAGGGGTCGACTTCGCTGCCAAACATTCCGACTTGCTCTTCATCACCCGGCCAGCCGGGGCCGACATCTACCGCTTGTTGAAGGAACACAACCGATCGATCAAGGCTCGCGCCGCCGAGTCCGGATACGAGGTGAAGACCATCATCAATCCCCACGTCATCTGTGCCGACACCGAAGCAGAAGCAAAGAAGCGCCGTCAGGCTTTCATTGACAACGCCGATCCGGTGGCGCTCGAGAACTTCTTCAAATTCATCACGGGTGGTGACACCGTTTCGTGGAAGGGTGCGATGCGCGACGACCTGGCGGTCGGGGGAAACATGCAGATGGTCGGGACACCGGAGCAAGTGGTCGAGAAGATGTTGAAACTGCACGACTGCGGTATCGACGGCATCCAGGTGAACTTCTACGACTACCTCCCCGATCTCGAGTACTTCGGTGAACGGGTCTTGCCGCTCATGAAGCAAGCCGGACTGCGGAACTGAGACGTCGATGCCTCATACGATCGACGCAAAGAAGTTGCGTTCGTGGCTGAATGACGGCGACGAGCTGGCTTTGCTCGATATCAGTGATGGCGGTCCGTTCTCACGTGGGCACATTCTCGTTGCGACCGGCGCGCCAAGGGCGAGCTTCGAGACAACCATTCCACGGCTGGTGCCACGCCGATCAACACGGGTCGTGCTCACCGACGGCGATGGGTCGACGCTCGCCGAAGCCGCGTCTCTCCTCGAGTCGTGCGGCTACAGCGATGTGAACGTGCTCGCCAATGGAAACCAAGGTTGGGCGGCTGCGGGCTTTCGGCTGTTTTCCGGCAGCAACATCGTCTCGAAGGTATTCGGCGAAATCGTCGAGGAACGACTGCACACCCCTCACATCGATGCACCCACGCTCACGTCATGGATGGCCGAGGGTCAACCGTACGTGTTGTTCGACGTGCGACCTCTTGCCGAGTACCGCACGGTCAGCATTCCCGGAGCCACGAATTGCCCCGGCATGGAAACCATCTTTCGTATTCCGTCGACACTTGACGACCCGACGATTCCCGTTGTCGTCAATTGCGCCGGACGAACTCGTTCGATCATCGGTGCACAAAGCCTCCGCGAATTCGGCCTGACGAATCCCGTTTTTGCGCTTGAAAACGGCACCATGGGCTGGCAACTTCACGACTTCACTCCCGACCACGGTCAGTCGAACATCGTCACCGAACCCGTCGGAGACGGCCTTTCCTCTGCGCGTTCAACGGCCAAGACGCTCGCCAAACGGAACGCCGTCCGCTTCATCGACATGCCAACCCTCGACTCGTGGTTGGCGGACGAGAACCGAACCACCTATGTCTTCGACGTCAGGCTGGCCGAGGCTTTTTCTCTCGCACGGCTTCCGGGCAGCGTCAACGCACCGGGTGGGCAGTTGATTCAGTCGACCGATACCTTCGCTGCCGTGCGCCACGCCCGCATCGTCGTGGTCGACGAACACGAAGTACAAGCCGTCATGACGGCTCATTGGCTGGGTCGTATGGGTTGGGATGTTGCGGTATTGGCCAACCCACTCGATCACCTGACGGAGCACGGCCCCGATACCCGTGCAACCCTTGTGCAACCCGACCCGCAGGTTCAGAGCATCGGGGCCGATGACCTGGTCGCGCTGACCGAGTCGGGGTCGTGCGTGATTGTCGACGTTGGTGAGAGTTACTGGTACCGGCAAGGCCGTATCCCGGGCTCGCACTACGCCATGCGCAGCCAACTCGCAGACGCACTGTCACAGTTCTCACGGGACGAGACGATCGTCTTTTGCTGCTCAACCGGCAACGTTGCGCCGTTCGCCGCCGGCGATGCACGACGACTCGGGTTCACGAAGGTGCGCACGCTCGTGGGTGGTCGCCCCGCATGGCGACGCGCCGGGGGCACCTTCGAAACGATCGGCGCTGCCGATGATCCGCGCCTTCTCACACCAACCGACGACATGTGGTATCCGCCCTGGGCTCGGGCCGAGGGGGCCCGCGAGGCAATGGCGGAGTACCTGTCGTGGGAGGTCGGACTGGCCGAGCAACTGCGTGCCGAGGAATACCTGCGTTTTTCTCCCGAGTTCGATTTTCCTCGTTGATCCGAACCGTTTGTTTCCCAAAATGAAACAAATTTCATTAATGGTTTCGCCGCGACACGAAAAGACTCCGACTAGTTTCGTCTTGGACAACGTATTAGGTGGAACCTCATGGAGCCTTGGCAACTTGACGCGACAACGACCGCGAAACTCATTGCCAAGGGCGAGTTCTCGGCGGTCGAGTGTGTTGAATCGCACATCGCGCGCATCGACCAACTGAACCCCCGGCTGAATGCCATCGTGCGGCGTGCCGACGACGATGCCCGGCAACAAGCGCTCGACGTCGATGCGGGTAGATCGCGCGGCGTGCTCGCTGGTGCAGTACTCACAACGAAAATCAACACCGACCACATCCCGTACCCCAGCGACAACGGCATCAAAGCACTCGCACAGCACCGCCCCGTCGAAACGCACCCCTGCGTGCAGGGTCTTCTCTCCGAAGGCCTCGTCATGCTGGGCCGCACGAACTCACCGGCATTTGCCATGCGTTTCCACACGTCGAATGACCTGCACGGCGAAACCCTGAATCCATTCGATCGCAACGTCAGCTGCGGCGGTTCAAGCGGAGGCGCCGGGGTCGCAGTTGCGACCGGAATGTGTCAGGTGGCGCAGGGCAACGACGTCGCAGGATCGGTTCGCTGGCCGGCAACTTTGAACGGAATCATCGGACTGCGCCCGACAATCGGTCGCATGCCGACCGGCGGGACGAATCCTTCCGTACCACGCGGGTGGAGCGCGACAAACATGTCGACGAACGGTCCGCTTGCACGCACCATGGCCGACATCCGCACGGCGTACCACGCGATGACACGCCAGAACTGGAACGACCCCAACTGGGTTCCCGCCGAGCACGAATTCCATCACGACAAGCGACCAATCCGAGTCGCGCTGGTGACCGACGACGGCGTGAACATCGACCCCGAGGTTCTCGCCGCAGTCCGCCGCACCGGAGCCGCACTTGCCGATGCGGGTTACGAAGTCGACGAAGTGACACCGCCCATGGTTGAGACTTTCTTCTCGCTGTGGCAGCGACTCGGCGCCTTTGATATCGCTCTCGGCTTGGCGTCGATGTTGAAAGACATCGACGACAGTGGCCTCGATATCGCTGTGTCTGATTGGGTGTCGGGTATCCCGACCCCGACACCGCAGAATTTCATGGCTGCCCTCAACGATCGCGACTTCGTCATGCGAGCGTGGACTCGATTCCTTGCCGAATACCCGATCGTGGTGACGCCCCTCATGGCGCGGCCCTTCATCGAACGCGGCTACGACACCGCGCATCCGGGCGCGATGGATGAGCTCACCCACATCGGTCGCTGGGGCATGAACCTGTCGGCCGTCGCCATGCCCGCTCTCGCCTTCCCCGCCGGCAATGTCCATGGTGTGCCGATCGGAGTGCAGATCTTTTCTCGATCATGGCGAGAAGACCTGTTGCTCGATGCGGGTGATGCTCTCGAAGCGCGGTTCGGTGCAGTGGCACCCGTCGACTGTCGCTGGGCGCAGTAGTTTCGCCCCCGAGGGGGTGGCCCAGTGCCCGCATTCGAAAACGACGAACACCAAACGATCACCGACGCCAAGGGGCGGGTTGGTCATCGCCAACACGTTGCAAACAGCGCCCGTTACACGGAAGCAATCCACACAGTGCGGCCCGGTGTGTGGGTGGTCACGGCGAACGGACTGTCGAACCAGGTGTTCATTGACGCCCCGGAAGGCATCATCGCGATTGACACCGGTGAATGCGTGGAGGAAATGCGCGCGGCGATTGCACACCTGCGAACGGTTTCCGACCGCCCGTTCGCAGCGGTTGCCTACACCCACTTCCACTACGTGGGTGGCACCGCCGCGGTGTTCGACGCCGCAGGACGGGCACTGCCCGTTTATGCCCATGAGCGTGTCGCGGCCAACCGTGCCCGAACCTCATCCGAGGTGTCCGCGGCGTACAACCGCGGCCTTGTCGAACAGTTCGGTACGTCACTTCCCCTCGACGGTCCGGATGGACTCATCAATGTGGGCCTCGGCCTGTCATTCAAGAACCCCAACCACGCACCGAACACACCCGGCTACGTCGCACCGACCGCAACCTTCGGTGAACGCGCGTCACTCTCAATCGCCGGACTGCGTTGCGAGGTTCAACTCGCACCATCCGATGCCGACGACTCGGTCACCTATTGGTTCCCCACGTTGGGCGTGGCGGTGCACAATGCGCTGTGGCCGGTTCTCTTCAACGTCTTTGCCATTCGCGGCGAGGAATACCGTGACCCGCGAATTCTTCTCGCTGGCCTCGACCACCTCATCTCGCTGAACGCCGATCACCTCGTGCCGACACATGGTCCGGTGATCTCTGGCGCCGAAGAAATCCGTGAACGCGCGACGAAGTACCGCGACTCGATCCAGTTCATCTGGGATCAAACGGTGCGCTGGACAAACCGCGGGTTGACGGGGCCCGAACTCGCAGCGCGCATCAAACTCCCTGCCGCCTACGCCGACGACTACATCACGACCGAGTTGTACGGCGTCCTCGAGCACCACGTGCGTCAGGTGCGAAGTGGGCTCTTCGGTTTTTTCGATGGCGACGAGGCGAACTTGTTTCCACTCAATCGCCGCGAGCACTCGACGAAGATGATTCACGCAATGGGCGGGCGCGATGAAGTTCGGTCAGCGGTGCGCAACGCAATCAACAGCGACACGCGCTGGGCCCTCGAACTCGCTTCGTATCTGTCTTACTCCGACGAGGCTGAGCAGGAAGACCGTGACCTTCTCGCTGCGAGCCTGCGCACGATCGCTCGGCGAACAAGTGCGGCAAACATTCGCAACTGGTGTCTCACCCGTGCGCGCCAACACGAGGGCTCGCTCGACATGTCACGCCACAACCAGCATCGATTGAGCACCGCAGCACTCTCGGCAGGACCCGCTGCCGCCGCGGTCGACATCCTGCGGGTTCTTCTCGACCCCGACCGCCTCGGCGCGACCAACCTCCACCTCGCGTGGGCCTTCAATGACGGTTCGCGACGCGGGCTTCACCTCCGCAACGGAATTGCCTGCCCGACCGACGGTGACGACGCCGAGGTCACCGTCTCTTGTGATCTCGGTAGCTGGGCCGCGATACTCGGAGGAAAGACGACGCTCTCAGCAGCGCTGGCTCGAAGCACACTGTCGATCACTGGGGACGCCGAAACATTCGTGACGGCCATGTCCTTCTTCGATGTTCCTGGATTTCACAATTGATGGTCTATGCGGACGTCAATTGAAATAACGGATTGGGCGCACGTAGTTCATCGAGGTCCTGGGCATCGTCGAGAACCCTTCGGCGGGATTGGTCGACAGCCACCTCACGATGGGAGTACTACCGAGGGCGGATGAAGTCCAGTACTTTCCCCCGGGTGCAAGTCCGACATTGTTCAGCTTGCCATTCTTCACACCATCGATGATCAACGACATGTCTCCCGACACAGGCAACAACCAATTGTTGAAGCCGAATTTGTCGAGCGATGCGGCAGCCTCAGCCGCTGACTGACCAGTGTGCTGGGCCTTCGTGAGCTTTCCGATGCCGTTCAGGATCTGTGCGGTGGCTATACCAGACCAACCTCCGCTCTCAGCCATGCCGTCCGGTGCATACGCCGCGTCGGACCACTTGTACATCGGATCAGTTCTTAATCCCGCCCAGCCAACGGGAGCGACCTCGCCGAAACGCCCACCCTTCGTCACCTCGATCGGCACTCCGAAGTAATTCGCCGAGTACGCCCGGGCAGCGATGTCGTCATTCGGAACCGGAGCGGCGAAAATCACACCGCCGGACGGACCAACCTGACCCGCGGCAGGTCCCTGCGTGAAGCTGACGGCAACAGTTGCTGCGATACTGCGGCCTGAAATCGAATAGCGCAGCGATGCCGTAGTGGCCGTGGAAGAGATCTTCGTATTCGGGAATTGAGCAGTCCCGTCACTTGAGATTGCCTCGGAACTTCCCATGATCCACGAGGTACCTGAAGAACTTGTCAAAGTGAGTGCAACGGACGGAGTCGAAGAGATTTTGTTCCCCGACACATCTTGCAAGACCACAGACGGAATTGAGCCTGCTTGCCCGATGTCGATTGATGTGACTTCCGGAACCAGTTGGGCCACATCCCCGGGCGCCATGAGAAAGAGACTGCTCTTGACGGATTTCAAGCCCGTACCAGTGAACAGGACTTGACGATTGCCGGCGACACCAGTCGCCGTGACGCCGACGAACGTCGCGCGACCAGATGAATCGGTCTGCGCGTTGAAGGGCGTTCCGTCCAAAGTTGTTGACACTGTGACGCCCGGTTCTTGCGCCGGATTGCCAGCCGAATCAACAATCTGAATGACCGGCTGAGTAGTGAAGGCCTTGCCGTTCACGGCTCCTGATGGTTGCGTGACGATCTCGAGTGCCGTGGCAACACCACCGCGCAAGGTGACGCTCAAGTCTCCGGCACCAACCCCACCGGTGGGAATGAATCTCACGACATATCCACACGCCTTGCCCGTGATCGCGAATGAATCGAAGGTCACGCGCCCGCTGTTATCCGACAGCGCGGTGCCGTTACTCAACTGCGAGTTGTGACCGGAGCACGTCAGGTTGACCCGCGCCTTCACTTCGACTTGCCCTTGGTAGACGTCGTTACCTGCTGTGTCGATCAACTGCAAAGTTGGCTGCGACGCGACAGGAAGTCCGGATCGACCGGAAGTGCTGTTGGAGGTGAGGAGCTTCACCGACTTTGCCACCCCGGCAACCACCGTGATGTTGTCACTGACTGAAGGAACACTCGATAAACCGAGAGTGCCTTCGTACCGAACTGTCGTCATGCCAGCCTTTGGAAACTTCGCGATGACGAACGCTGCGATTCCGCGCTCGGTTGTCGTCGCATTTTCTGTCGAAGGGTTCGGGTCAGATGCCGAGAGACGAACCTGAAGATTCGGCACGTTGACGGTGTTACCTCCCTCATCAAGAATCTGGACGGCGAGCGGCGTCGTCAGCGTGGCATCAGAACTGATTGTCCCTGGGCGGTTCAAGATCTCCATCCGGGCCGGGGCACCAGCAATGAGTGTGAGCGACTGCCCAGACGATGCCAGCCCACCTGCTCGGAAGGTGTAGCCGATCGTTCCGGCCGAACCCTTCACGGTCACGTTCTGCAAAGTCAGTCGACCCTTTGTAAAGCGGACCGGGGTAGGAAATGAAAAATCGACGCTCTTCAACGTCGCGACCTCAAGAATTTCATTGAAGTCGCCCACAAGGTTTCCGAACGCATCGACGACAGCCAGATCGAATGCCGAGTCGACCGAAGTGCCATAGGTGAATACGGTTGTGCTTCGTCCGACGACAATTGAAGCCGCACTACCTGGCGTGAGGTTGACTCGTGAACTCGCCCGAATTGCAAAGAACCCGGATTCTCGTTCGAACGCCTGAAACTGGACGACATAGGAACCAATGCGGTCTCGCAGTGCGAGATTCGTGAAACGCGCGATGCCGGCGTCATCGGTAGTAACTATTTCCAATACCTCATCGTTCGAATTGCGACAGTCGCGGGGACTGTCATCACAGACGAATCTGCCCGATACCGAGACCCCCTTCATAGCCACCGGGTTTCCGTTCGCATCGAC
>CAZVPL010000017.1:0-28588 GCA_964629075.1 uncultured Bifidobacterium sp.
CATTCCCTGGTCGCCCGCGCCCTGGCTGTTCAGGATGTCCTCGCCGCTCTTGCCCTTGCGAACCTCTTCGGACTTGTCGACGCCCTGGGCGATGTCGGGGCTTTGTGCGTCGAGCGTGACGACGACGCCACAGGTCTTGCTGTCGAAACCAAAGAGAGCGTTGTCGTATCCGATGCCTGCGATGGTGTCGCGGGCGATACGCGGAATGTCGACGTAGGCATCGGTGGTGATTTCACCTGCGACGACACAGAGACCGGTGGTGAGAAGGGTCTCGCAGGCGACGCGCGCATTCGGGTCCTT
Source organism: uncultured Bifidobacterium sp. (assembly GCA_964629075.1). Classification (GTDB taxonomy): domain Bacteria; phylum Actinomycetota; class Acidimicrobiia; order Acidimicrobiales; family Ilumatobacteraceae; genus F1-20-MAGs119. The sequence goes on from CAZVPL010000017.1 coordinate 301, forward strand.
GGCGAGGATGGCGTCGAGGACGGCGTCGGAGACCTGGTCGGCCATCTTGTCGGGGTGACCTTCGGTGACGCTTTCCGAGGTGAACGTGTACTTGCTCACGGATGCTCCTGTGTGGGGTGAAGTGACTGCTCGACACTATCCAATACGTGTGCTGCGACGCTGTGTTTGTCGGCCAGGGGAACGTCTTTGGCGCCCATTTTCGTGACGATGGTGACGGCGTTGGTGTCGTGGCCGAAGCCCACCTTGGGCTGCGAAACATCGTTTGCGACCACGATGTCGAGGTTCTTGCGGACCAGCTTGCCCTTTGCATTTTCGACGAGATTCGACGTTTCGGCGGCGAAGCCGACCAGCACCTGACCCGGTCGTTTGGCTGCTCCGAGACCCGCGAGGATGTCGGGGGTCGGTTCGAGGACGATCGGTGGGACACCGTCCTCTTTTTTCCATTTGCCTTCGGCGACCGGAACCGGGCGGAAGTCGGCGACCGCGGCCGTCATGATGACGACATCTGCAGTCGAGGCCGATGCATCGATGGCCGCTTTCATTTCGGCGGCAGTGTCGACGGGGACAACCGTGACGCCCGAAACCGGCGCGAATTCGGCCGTGGTGACGAGCGTGACGTCGGCCCCGCGACGTGCGGCTTCGGCGGCGATGGCGTGGCCCTGCTTGCCGCTCGAACGGTTGGCAATGACGCGCACGGCATCGATGGGCTCGCGCGTTCCGCCCGCCGATACGACGACGTGACGACCGGCAAGCGAGGACTGCCCCGGAGCGAGCACGTGACGCACCGCCGCGAGAATCGAATCGGGTGACGCAAGTCGACCGCGACCGATGTCGCCGCCCGCAAGCCTGCCGTCTTCGGGGTCGACGATGCGCACACCACGCGAACGCAGCGTCGAGATGTTGTGCTGAACTGCGGGGTGTTCCCACATCTCGGTGTGCATGGCAGGACAGACAACCACCGGCGCGACAGTGGCGATGAGGGTTGCCGTCAAAAGATCGTCGGACATTCCCGCCGCGTAGGCAGCGATGACGCGCGCGGTGGCGGGCGCAACGACGATGAGGTCGGCACGCTGGCCGAGGCGGGTGTGCGGTATCGGACTGGCGTCGTCCCACAACGACGTGTGCACCGGTTCGGAGCACAAGGCGCTGAGGGTGGTTTTCCCGATGAAACGTTCGGCGTCGGGGGTCATGATGGGCGCCACGTGAGCACCTGCGTCGACGAGTTGACGACACACCTCGACGGCTTTGTAGGCCGCGATGCCACCCGAGACACCAACGACGATGAATCGCCCCGAGAGATCGCCGGCGATTGTCATGCGAAAAAGAGCGTCGGCCTACTCGGCTGACTCGTCGGCGACATCGGCGGCCGCTGCATCGGCATCGACGTTGTCGGCGTTGTCACCGTCGGCGGAGACCGCCCAGTCGTTGAGGTACGAGTTGCCATCGACCGCGTCGTAGTAGACGTCGTCGGGCAGTTCGGTCTTCACGATCTTGTCGGCGGCGATTTCCTCGAAGGCAATGCTGAGCGGCTTGCGGGCCACCGAACTGACCTGCGGCGGGATCGAATTGCCGAGGCCATCGCCGAGCTGGTTGAAGTAGGAGTTGATTTGACGCGCGCGACGGGCGCCGAGGGTGACCAGGGCGAACTTCGAGTCGGTGCGATTGAGAAGATCCTCGACCGGAGGGGTGATCATGGAGTCGTTTGCGCGCATGGCTTTGAAGGCTAGCGACGAAACGGCCTAATTCGTCCGCGCTTTGCGCTCGTGGTGGACGATCCGGGACAGCTCCTGGAGGGTCAATTCGAGGTCGTCATTGACGACCACGTGGTCGGCCATGGCAATGCCGACGGGCTCTTCTTCTTCGGCCTTGCGGAGCCGCGCCTCGACTTTGTCCTCGGCGTCACCCCTGCCGCGGAGACGCCGCTGCTGTTCAAGACGCGACGGTGGGAGGAGAAAGACGAGTACGGCGTCGGGGTGGATCAGTTTCACCTGGCGCGCGCCGTCGACTTCGATTTCAAGGACGATGTCACGCCCCGGCACCGCGTCGGGAAGGGGTGTTCCGTAGTACTGACCGAGAAACGAGGTCCATTCAAGAAAACCTGCGGCGGCGATGCGATCCTCGAACTCGTCGCGCGACACGAAGTGGTACGCATCGTGGCGTTCGCCGTCGCGCCGCGCCCGCGTTGTCCACGATCTGCTGAGCCACAGCCGTTCGTCGCGGGCCACCAGCGCTTCGACGATGGTGCCCTTTCCCACTCCGCCGGGCCCGGACACGATGAAGACGAGTGGCGACGCTTGGTGCAGTTCGTCGTGCCTTTCGTCCTGCATGGTGTCACATTATCGAAACATCACCGATGGAGCCGAGAAGTGACGTCAGTCCACGAGGACTCACGGTGTGTGCGCATCCAGCGGTGCATTTCGTTCAGTATTCGCATCGCAGCGTCGGGCCGCAGGAACGATGCGGTTCCGACCTGCACCGCGTTCGCCCCGGCCTGCATCATCGCGATCGCGTCACGCCCCGACATCACACCACCCACGCCGACGATCGGAACCTGCGGAAGCTCCTTGCGCACGTCGTGAACGGCACGCAAAGCGACCGCATGGATGGCCGCACCGGACACTCCACCTCCCCCGTTGCCGAGCGCGGGTCGAGCACTTTCGATGTCGATGGCAAGACCAACGACGGTGTTGATGAGCGTCACGGCTTCGGCGCCGGCGTCGACGACGGCTGCGGCTACGTCGACAATGCGGTCGGTGTTCGGACTGAGCTTCGCCCACAGCGGAATCCCCGCCACGCCACATGCGGCCACGACCGCGGAGCTGACTTCGATGTCATGGGCGATGATCCCGCCGCGACCCTCGAGGTTCGGGCAGGAAAGATTCACCTCGAGCGCGGCAATGCGCGAAGCCACGGGAGCCAACATGGCGGCAGCGCGGGCGTAGTCGTCGACCGAACGTCCCCAGATGCTTGCGACCACGGTCGCACCCGATGTTTCGATCGCCGGAAGGTCGTGGGCGATCCAAGCTTCGATGCCTGGACCCTGCAGTCCAACGGCATTGATCATTCCTGCGGGCAGCGGATGAACGCGAGGTGCAGCGTTGCCGGGCCACGGCGAGTGATAGAGGGACTTGACGACGATGGCACCGAGTGCGGCAATGTCCATGTACGGCGCCAGCTCGGCTGCGTGACCCGCTGTTCCTGACGCCGTCATGACCGGTTGGGACAAGGTGACCGAACCGATGCGAACCGGCTGGTTGACCGTGGCGCGCAGCCGGCGGTTTCGCATCTACTTGGCCCCGCTCCGGTGGTACTCCTGGATCGAGCGCACGCTCACGTCGTGGTTGCGTTGTTCGAGAAGACCGTTGAAGGCTGCGAGCGCGGCCTCGATGGTGGTCACCGACGAGACGCGGTTCACGTTTGCCGCCATGCGGATTGCCTGACCGTCGGAGCGCGAGCCACTTCCCCGCGGTGTGTTCACGACGAAGGCGACCCGACCGGCTTCGATGAGACCGACCGCGGTTTTTGCGATGTCCGACTCTTCGGACACCTTGGCGACGATCTCGTCGACCACGATGCCGAAACGCGAGAGATAGTCGGCGGTGCCGGACGTGGCTGCGATACCCAAACCGAGGGCCCGCAGACGCTTGGCGACGACCAAGCCGGCTGGTTTGTCCTTGTCGGCAAGCGAAAGGAAAACGAGACCCTCCGTCGGCAGGATCGTGCCGGCCGCAGTTTCCGCCTTGACGAATGCTGCGCCGAACGTCGCATCGATTCCCATCACTTCACCCGTCGAGCGCATCTCGGGCCCGAGCGCGGTGTCGACATCGGGGAACCGATTGAACGGAAGCACGGCCTCTTTCACCGACACGTGTCCGGTCACGGGCTCGACGAGAAGACCCTCGGCACGCAGTTCGGCGAGCGTTGCGCCGAGCATGACGCGCGTGGCGACCTTCGCAAGCGGAACCCCGGTGGCCTTGGCGACGAACGGCACGGTACGGCTGGCCCGCGGATTGGCCTCGATGACGTAGACCGTCGTACCCGACACGGCGAACTGCACGTTCAAGAGACCCACGACACCGAGGGCGTTCGCGAGAGACGTCGCGTACGAGGAGATCACCTCGACGACCCACGCCGGGAGGTTCTGCGGTGGAATCGCACATGCGCTGTCGCCCGAGTGCACACCCGCCTCTTCGACGTGCTCCATCACTCCGCCGATCAGCACCTCGCCCGTGTGGTCGCGCACGGCGTCGACGTCGACTTCGGTCGCATCCTCGAGAAAGCGATCGACGAGCACGGGACGTTCGGCCGACAGACCGCCTTCACGACCAAGCGAGCCGTCGTGGGCAAGCTCGCGCATCGCTCGCTCGAGATGCGCTTCGTCGTGAACGATCTGCATCGCCCGGCCACCGAGCACGTAACTCGGACGCACGAGCACCGGAAAACCGACGCGGCGTGCGATCGTGCGCGCTTCTTCGAACGTGACCGCGGTACCACCCGGCGGCTGGGGAATCGACAGGCTTGTGCACAGCACGTTCCAGCGCTCGCGATCCTCTGCGAGGTCGATGGAGTCGGGGGACGTGCCTGCGATCAGGTGCGCGGGGAGCTGCGACGCAAGCTTGAGCGGCGTCTGTCCACCGAGGGTGACGATGAGTTTGGGCTCGACACCACCGCTCGCGTCGGTTTCTGCTTCGATCACGTTCATCACGTCCTCGTACGTGAGCGGCTCGAAATAGAGCCTGTCGCTCGTGTCGTAGTCGGTCGAGACCGTCTCCGGGTTGCAATTGACCATCACCGTTTCGAAACCCGCGTCCCTCAGGGCGAAGCTGGCATGCACACAGCAGTAGTCGAACTCGATGCCTTGCCCGATTCTGTTGGGACCGCTGCCGAGGATGATGACGCGCCGGCGCGGCGAGTCGCGCACCTCACTTTCATCTTCGTACGAGGAATAGTGGTAGGGCGTCGACGCTTCGAATTCCGCACTGCAGGTGTCGACTGTCTTGAACGCGGCCCGAACTCCGGCTCCGAGTCGCGCCGCACGCACGTCGCGCTCGGTCGAACCGAGAAGGTACGCGAGTTGGCCATCGGAGAATCCGTGTCGCTTGGCGCGCCGCCACAGCGATTTCGGCAGCGTCCGCGGATCGGAACCGCGATGGGATTCGATCGCTTGGCGTTCTTCGATGATGGCGAGGAATTGATCGAGGAACCATGGGTCGTACAGGCAGTGCGCCCGCACGTCGTCCATCGGCAGGCCGCGACGAATCGCCTCACCGACGTGGAAGATGCGTTCGGGCGTCGGAACCGCGCAACGGGCGAGAAGGTCTGCGTCGCTGACGGACGCGTAGTTCGCCTCGGCAGGGTCGGCGTTCAAACCGAGGCGGCCCTGTTCGAGGGAACGCAAACCCTTCTGCACGCTCTCGGTGAACGTGCGACCGATCGACATTGCCTCGCCCACGCTTTGCATCTGGGTTCCGAGCACGCCCGATGTGCCGGGCAGCTTTTCGAAGGCCCAGCGGGGAATCTTCGTGACGACGTAATCGATTGTCGGCTCGAAACTCGCCGGGGTCTTGCGGGTGATGTCGTTCGGGATCTCGTCGAGGGTGTAGCCGACGGCGAGCTTCGCCGCGATCTTGGCGATCGGAAAACCGGTCGCCTTCGATGCAAGCGCCGATGACCGCGACACGCGTGGGTTCATCTCGATGACGACCTGTTCACCCGTCGCCGGGTTGACCGCGAACTGAACGTTGCTACCGCCGGTCTCGACCCCCACCCGTCGAATGCAGGCGAACGCCGCGTCGCGCATCTTCTGGTATTCGACATCGGACAAGGTCTGGATCGGGGCGATCGTGATGGAGTCGCCGGTGTGCACGCCCATCGCATCGAGGTTTTCGATCGAACAGATGATCACGCAGTTGTCGGCGCGATCGCGCATGACCTCGAGCTCGTATTCCTTCCAGCCAACGATCGAGGATTCGATGAGAATCTCACCGATCGGGCTCGCAGCGATGCCGTTCGCCGCGACGTGCTCGAACTCCTCCTTCGAGTTGGCGATTCCGGTTCCGCGACCGCCGAGGATGTACGCGGGGCGGATAATGACGGGAAGGCCAATCTCGTCGAGCACGCGACGGGCGCCTTCCATGTCGTGGGCGATCCCACTGCGGGGCACCGACAGGCCGATTTCGATCATCGCTTCTTTGAATCGTTCGCGGTTCTCGGCGGTCTCGATGGCCTCGGCGTTGGCGCCGATCAATTCGGGTGTTCCGGGCACGCCGACTTTCCCGCGACGGAAGAGCTCCATCGCAAGGTTGAGGCCCGTCTGTCCGCCGAGGGTCGGAAGCACCGCATCGGGACGTTCGCGTTCGATGATGCGCTCGAGCACCTCGGGAGTCAGAGGTTCGATGTACGTGCGATCAGCGAAGTCGGGATCGGTCATGATCGTCGCCGGGTTCGAGTTGGCGAGAATGACGCGGTAGCCCTCGTCTTTCAACACGCGACAGGCCTGCGTTCCCGAATAGTCGAACTCGCAGGCCTGGCCGATGACGATTGGTCCCGAGCCGATGATGAGGATGCTGGAGAGATCGTTGCGGCGTGGCATCAGCGACCATCCATCAGTTCGGCGAATTGGGCAAAGAGATAGCGACTGTCGTGGGGACCCGGTCCCGCTTCGGGGTGGTACTGCACGCTGAATGCGCGCGCCCCCGTCACGCGCATTCCCTCGTTCGTGCCGTCGTTCAAGTTGACGTGAGTCACCTCGACGAGATGGTCGATCGGCGACGTGTCGACGCAGAAATTGTGGTTCTGGCTGGTGATCTCGACGCTTCCGGTGGCGAGGTTGCGCACCGGGTGGTTCGCACCGTGGTGACCAAAAGGCAGTTTGTAGGTGCGCGCCCCCATCGCCCGGCTGAGAAGTTGGTGTCCGAGACAAATTCCAAAGAGCGGTACTCCGGCATCGATGATGCGACGGATCGTCGCCGGGGCCTCGGTGACCATCTCGGGATCACCCGGCCCGTTGCTGAGAAAGACACCGTCGGGTTTCATGGCCAACACCTCGTCGGACGACGTGGACGCTGGCACGACGCGCACCGTCGCGATTTCGGAAAGACACGTGAGAATCGTCGACTTGATGCCGAAGTCGAAAGCAACGACGTTGAAACGGCCTGCTCCGACCTGATAGGCGGTGTCGACAGTCACGAGGCCGACGAGGTCGACTCCCGATGTGCCGGGCTCGCGTACCGCCCGTTCACGCAGTGTGGCGACATCGGCCGTGCCGAAGGCGCCCGCCATTGCCCCGGTGTCGCGCAGCACCCGGGTGAGCCGGCGCGTGTCGATACCGGCGATTCCCGGCACACCCCAGCTGGCGAGACTCGCAGCGAGCGAATCTTCCGCGCGCCAGTTGCTGTGGCGACGGGCGAGCTCTCGTACCACGATGCCCCGCGCGAAGGGTTTGCGTGCTTCGTTGTCGAGTGACGTGACGCCGTAGTTGCCGATGTGCGGTTGGGTGAATGTGATGATCTGCCCCGCGTACGACGGATCGGTCACGATTTCCTGGTAACCGGTGATCGCAGTGTTGAAAACCACCTCGCCGGCGGCCACACCGTCGGCTGGAACCGCACCGATGATTTCGCCCTCGAAAACTTCGCCATTGGCAAGCACGAGAGCCCCTTCGACGATGCCGCTCATCGCAGTACTCCCCCGGCCACGACAACCTCGCCGCGGTGCATGACATGACGCACGCCACCCTTCAGGTCGACTTCGAAGTAAGGGCTGTTGGTGCTTTTGCTGACGATCGACTCGGGCGTCTGGCGCCACGAGCCCTCGGTCGAGAACACAACCAGATTGGCGGGCGACCCGGCCACGATGTCGCGTCCGTGATCTTCGAGGCCCGCGATCATCGCCGGCGCCCACGACATCGCCTCGACGATGCGGCGGGTCGTACAGCCCGAGTAGGCAAGGGCGACACCAACCGCCGTCTGCAGCCCGAGCATTCCGGGTGGTGCCGCCGAGAGATCCTGATCCTTCAAGTGCGCCGCATGTGGAGCATGGTCGGTTGCAATTGCATCGATTGTCCCGTCGGCCAGACCGGCACGAAGCGCTTCGACATCGTCCATTGTGCGCAACGGAGGATTGACCTTGAAAAGGGTGCTGAACGTGGCGAGCTTTTCGTCGGTGAGACTGATGTGATGCGGCGTGACTTCTGCCGTGACGGGAAGTCCGTCGTTCTTTGCCTGTCGCACGATTTCCACACTACGTGCGGTCGAAAGATGGAGAAAATGCATTGATGCCCCGGTTTCGCGGACGAGTTCGATGTCCCGCTGCAACATCAACACCTCGGCGATCGCCGGCCAACCGGGCAGACCGAGACGCGACGAACAACAACCTTCGTGCATCACGGCACCTTCGGTGAGACGCGCCACCTCGCAGTGCTGCGCAAGGGTGACGCCGAGTTCGCGGGCATACTCGAGGGCCCGGCGCATGATGAGCGGATCTTGAACTCCGTTGCCGTCGTCGGTGAAGAGTCGCACTCCGGCCGCCGCCATCGAATGGAACGGAGCAAGCTGAGTTCCGTTGCGTCCCACGGTGATGCATCCCGACGGAGCCACTGTGACGAACCCCGCACGTTCGCCCTGCAGCCGGACGAATTCCACAACCGCGACGTTGTCCTGTGCCGGGTCGGTGTTGGGCATCGCGACACAGGCCCCGTAACCACCCAGCGCCGCGGCACGGGATGCGGTTGCGATCGTTTCGGACTCTTCCCTGCCGGGCTCGCGCATGTGCGTGTGCAGGTCGACGAACGATGAAGACACCACGCAGCCATCGGCAACGAGCCGCCGAGGCCCACCCGTGGTTTCCGCGGGCAACGACGCATCGAGGCCGGGTGCCACCCGTTCCACCCGGCCGTCCACGACCAACACGTCGGCGCGAGCCTCGCCCGCCCTGTTGAGAACCGTTCCGCCGGCGACGAGCACCGAACCACCGTTATTGCCCATCGAATGCCTCCGCTGCGCTACCGAAGAGAGTGAAGAGAACCGACATCCGCACGGCGATGCCATTGGTGACCTGCCGTGTGATGAGGTTCGTGACGCCGTGGGCGTCGAGAGAATCAAGATCGACCGCAACCTCGATGCCGTGATTCATGGGGCCGGGATGCATGAGCCAGGAACCGCGGCGCATCCGCGCGAGCCGAGCGTCGGTGAGTCCGAAGTGCGCCGAATACTCGCCCGGAGAGGAGATGAACGCATTGTCCATGCGTTCGCGCTGCATGCGCAGGAGATACAGCACGTCGATTTCTTCAATGACCTCGTCGAGACTGTGACTCACCGTGACGGGCCAACCCTCGGGAACGGTTTCGGCGCCGACGAACGCGGCCGGCAACAACGAGGCCGGCGCCACGAGCGTCACCGACGCACCGAGCACGTGCAGCGCACGCACCGTACTGCGCGCGACGCGGCTGTGTCGGATGTCGCCAACCATCGCGACCCGAACACCGCTGAGGTCGTTGCCGCGCTTCATCGCCCGCGACAGTGTGAAGGCATCGAGAAGACCCTGGGTCGGGTGCTGATGGGCACCGTCGCCGGCGTTCACCACCCGCGCATCACACCACCGCGTGATTGCGAGCGGAAGACCGGCCGTCTTGTGTCGCACGACGAAGACGTCGACACCCATCGCCGACAGTGTCTCGACCGTGTCGCGGAGACTTTCGCCTTTGTTCACGCTCGACGACGAAGCGGTGAAGGTGAGTGTCTCGGCCGAGAGACGTTTTGCGGCGGTCTCGAACGACAGACGCGTGCGGGTACTGTCCTCGAAAAAGAGACTGCACACGGTCTTGGTGCGCAACGCCGGAACCTTGGGTTGCGGGCGAGTCAGCACTTCCGCCATGTGATCGGCCGTCGAGAGCAGACCGACGATGTCATCGGCCGTCAACTCGTCGAGCGAGATGAGATGTCTCACGCGCGCATCCCGGTCTTCAGGAACACCCCGTCCGGGGTCGCCGACACCTCGTCGGAAACGTGCGTCGGAAGGTTCTTGCCGACAAAGTCGGGACGGATCGGCAATTCGCGGTGTCCCCTGTCGACGAGTACCGCAAGCCGAACAGCCTTGGGTCGGCCGTACTCGATCAGGGCATCGAGGGCAGCGCGCACGGTGCGGCCGGTGTAGAGAACGTCGTCGACCAGAACCACCTCGACTCCATCGAGAGAGCACGGCACGTGTGAGGCACTGGCGGGCAGAGTGGGTCGCAACGCAAGGTCATCGCGATACATGCTGACGTCGAGGGACCCGCACGACACGGAGACTGCAGGGTCGATGGCGGCAATGTCATTGCGGAGAGCCTCGGAAATCCAGACGCCACCCCGGGCGAGGCCCATCAGTACAAAGGGTTCACGACCGCCACCGGCAACGTTTTCGAGGACCTCGTGGGCGATGCGCTTGATCGCGCGCCTCACTTGATCTGCGGGCAGCACGCATGCTGCGTCGTTGATGGTTGCCATGTGTCCTTCCGTTCGGGCCTCACGGGACCCGTTTGACGGTCGTGTTGTTGATCTACACGCTAGCAGTCATCGGACGTCGGGCACCAATGCGGCAAGGACGCCGTTCACAAAGCGCCCCGAGTCCTCGGTCGAGTACCGCTTGGCGAGCTCCACCGCCTCGTTCAAGATGACGGCGGTCGGCGTCGCCGCGCTCGACGCCAACTCGTGAAGAGCCAAACGCAGAATCGCTCGGTCGATCATCGGCATTCGTTCAAGGCGCCAGCCTCGGGCCTTTGACGAGATGAGGGCGTCGTAGCGCTCGAGCCCGGATTCGACACCCGTGGCAAGGTCGACCGCCATTGCGGGTGGCGCGACGACCTCGGACGCGACGACGTCGGCGACAGAGCATGTGCGCGACTCGGATTCGTACAAGAGGACGAGCGCACGCTCGCGGGCCTCTGCGGCATCGAGCGTCGACATCTAGACGCGTGTGATGTAGTCGCCGGTGCGGGTGTCGACCTTGACGCGGTCACCGATGTTGATGAAGAGGGGAACCTGAATGACCTTGCCCGTCTGCAGAGTCGCAGGCTTGCGCGCACCCGAGACGCGGTCGCCCTGGATACCGGGCTCGGTCTGGGCGACTTCCAACTCGACGCTTGCAGGGATTTCGACGCCAACGATGTCGCCGTTGTAGATGGCCATGATGACCATCGCCGACTCGATGAGATAGTCGGCGGTCTCGCCGAGGGCAACCGGCGCGACGGTCATCTGGTCGTAGGACTCGGTGTCCATGAAGACGAAGTCGTCGCCGTCTTTGTAGAGGTACTGCATGTCGCGCTTGTCGAGGATTGCCTGCTCGACCTTGATGCCCGCATTGAAGGTCTTTTCGAGGAGGTTCCCGTTGCGCAGATTCCGCAGCTTGGTGCGAACGAAGGCCCCACCCTTGCCCGGCTTCACGTGCTGGAACTCGACCACGGTGAACAGACCGTTGTCGAGTTCGAGGGTCATTCCGTTCTTGAAATCGTTCGTGGAGATGGCGGGCATGTGGGTTCCTTCGGGCTGTTGCTGAGAACGAGGTGGCCGGAGTCTGTGACGAGGAGAAGTTCCTCGACCCGGGCTCCCCCGACACCCACACGATACGCCCCGGGCTCGACCGTCACCACGTCCCCCGGCCGCAGCACGTCCTGTGAGCGCGCATTCACCCACGGCGCCTCGTGAATCAACAAGCCGACTCCGTGACCGACGCCGTGCGTGAGTTCGTTCTCGAGACCCGCGGTTGCGAGCACCCGACGGCACGCCGCATCGACTTCGTGTGCCACGACTCCGGGCGCGACAGTCGCGACACCGGCCTCGCAGGCCGCGCGCACGACCGCATGGCGCTCGAACATTTCTGCGGCGCCGGGCCCGTCGACCACGAACGTTCGTGTCATGTCCGAGTGATAACCGTCGATGAGCGCCCCGAAGTCGATGACCACCGCTTCACCCGGTTGCAGTCGCCGTGCTGACGGACGGTGGTGTGGCAAAGCGGCGTTTTCGCCCGACGCAACGATCGTCGCGAAACTCACGTCGTCGGCTCCGTGGCGACGCATGGCGTATTCCAAAGCATCGCGGATTTCGGCCTCTGTCGAGCCCGCGTCGATGACCGCACCGATGTCGGCAAGCGCCGCATCGGCGATCGACGCGGCGCGAGCGATTCGTTCGACTTCGGCGATGGTCTTCGATCGACGAAGATCGGCGAGAATCGGTGACGCGTCGAGCACTTGATCACGTGCGAGGTTCGTACCCACGGTTTCGCATGCGGCACGGAGCGCCTCGTAATCGGCAAGGCTGATGTCGGAGGTTTCCAAACCCACCGAGCCGTTCGAGCCAATGATCGCTGCGACAGCCGACGCAACCGCCGCACGCACGTCCACCTGTGATCGACGTTCAACAACGCGGACGTCGGCTTGTGACTCGGCGACTTGACGGATCGCCTGCTCGGCGTACCGACCATCGGTCACGAGCGTCATGGGGCAACCCTCTTCCGCCGACACGACGAGGGTTGCCGCACTTCCCGTGAACCCGGTGAGCCAGCGCACGTTTGCGTGGGATGTGACCACCGCTCCGGCCGCACCGACGGCGATGAGGCGCTCGGCAAAGCTGCGATTACGCCCCTCGACGAGCAAAGTGCCGAGCACGCGGATACCTATCGGGGTTTCGCGGCGTCGAAGTGACGCGACAACGCCTCGACGGCGAGCTGATACCCGACTCCCCCGAATCCGGCAATGGTGCCGATGGCAACCGGCGCCACGACACTCGTATGCCGCCACGATTCCCGCGAGAGAGGCTGCGACAGGTGCACCTCGACGACCGGGCCGTCGAATGCCGCCAGCGCGTCGTGGATCGCCCAGGAGTAGTGGGTGAACGCTCCGGGATTGATGATGATCGCATCGGCCTTGCCGCGAGCCGCATGCACGGCACCGACGATCTCGGCTTCGCTGTTCGACTGCAGGTGTTCGACCAACCACCCCAGTGCCGCGCACGATGCCTCGACGTTTGCGACATGGTCGGCAAGGGTTGCCGAGCCGTACACGGCGGGTTCGCGGCTGCCCAGAAGGTTGAGATTCGGCCCGTTCAAAAGAAGGATTCGACGCGCGGCCATGGCGATCACCGTACCCCAGACGCCGCAGCGAGAGCCTCGAGAACGCACGACGAGTCGATTCCTGCCACCGACTCGAGCCCCGACGGTCCGTCGAGAATGAAGACAAGACCCGCGGTCGCCTTCTTGTCGCGACGCATCACGTCGAGAAGTGCCGCATGATCGATGTCGGAGGGCAAGACGGATTCGAGACCGTATTCCGCCAGAACCTGATGGTGCTGCTGGACGCGTTCCTCGTCGATTCGTCCGAGTATCCGGGCAAGGTGCGCGGCACAGATCATCCCAATGGCCACTGCCTCGCCGTGGGCGAATTTGTGCCCCGTCACCGTCTCGATGGCGTGTCCGAAGGTGTGGCCGTAGTTCAACAAAGCCCGACGCCCGCCCTCGCGTTCGTCTTCGGTGACGATGTCGGCCTTGATTCGTGCGCACCGAGCGATGCGCGTGTCGGTCGGCATGGAAAGGAGATCGCCGCCGGTGAGGAAGTGATATTTCGCCACTTCACCCCACCCGCACCGCAGTTCACGCTCGGGAAGTGATGCAAGCCAGTTGGTATCGCAGATGACACCTGTGGGTTGCCAGAAGGCACCGATGAGATTCTTCCCCTCGGGAAGGTTGACTCCCGTCTTGCCACCGATCGCGGCATCGACCATTGCGAGGAGTGTCGTGGCGACGTGGACGACGCGGGTCCCACGGTGCCACGAGGCCGCGGCAAATCCCGCAACGTCGGTGACAAGGCCCCCACCGACGCCGATAACCAGGTCGTTGCGGGTGAGACCAAAGGCCGCGAACTGGCGACACAGATTCTCGATCGTTGACAGAGTCTTTGCGCCTTCACCGTCGCCGATATGAACCAACTGTGTCGGCAGGTCGATCTCGGGAATCGAGGGAATCCCCACCTGGGAGACGATGACGGCACGCTTCACGTCGGCGGGAATCACCGATGCCAGTTCACCGATGGCACCGGCCCCGACGACCACGTCGTAGGAGCGTTCACCAAGAGCAACACGTACCCGCTCGTGAGTTCCGTCGCTTGGGTCTCGGGGCTGGGCGTTCATGACCTCTCGAACAATACGTTGAAGCGACTTGCCATCGGTGTCGATTTGGATGTCGCTCACCGACTCGTAGAGCGGATGACGCCGCTCGGCGAGAGTCGCAAGCGTTGCCTCGCGGTCTCCGTCGAGGAGAGGACGATTGTTGGATCGTCCCGTTCGCTCGACCATCGTGGCAACCGACGCGCTGAGCCACACGATGCGCGCGCCGCCGGAACGGGCCGTGGCGAGCATGTCGCGGCAAGCCGCGGTTTCCACTGCTCCCCCGCCCGTTGCAATGACAGTTGGTTCGCTCGAAGCGAGGACTCGTTCGAGCGCACGACGCTCGATGTCACGGAATGCGGGCTCACCGTCGGTGCGGAAAATATCGGCGATGGATCGACCCTCGCTCGATTCGATCACGGAGTCGGTGTCGACGAACGGTCGCTTGGTTTCGCGGGCAAGTGCTCGACCAACCGAGGACTTGCCCACCCCCATGAGACCGACCAGCACGACGTGCGGTGCGGCCACGGCTACAGGGTCCCGAGGAACGATGCGCAGTTGCGAGTGAATTCGTCGACCGAGTCGCCACCGAACTTGCGCTGCGCCTCGGCGGCGTGAACGAGCGCCACCATGGTTTCCGCGACGACACCCATCGCGGGCACTGCGGTGACGTCGGTTCGCTCTTTGAAGCTCACCGTTGATTCCTTCGTCACCGTGTCGACGGTTTGAAGGGTTGGTCGGTTGAGAGTGGCGAGCGGCTTCATTGCCGCGCGAACGATGACGGGCTCACCCGTCGTCATCCCGCCTTCGGTGCCACCAGCCAGTGCCGACAAACGACGATACGACTTCGTTGACTCGTCCCATTCGATCGGGTCGTGCGCCTGGCTTCCGCGTCGACCGGCGACTTCGAATCCATCGCCTATCTCAACGCCCTTCACGGCCTGGATACTCATGATGGCCTGTGCGAGATTCGCATCAATCTTGCGGTCCCAATGCACGTGACTTCCGAGACCGACGGGTACGCCGTAGGCGATCACCTCGACGATTCCGCCCAGACTGTCGCCTTCGCGCGCGGCGTCTTCGACGGCTTTCACCATCGCTCCTTCGGATGCGGAGTCGAAACAGCGCACGGGACTTTCGTCGACCTTCGTGAGGTCGGCGGCGGTGGGCCTGACGGTGAGCGATGCACGCGCGTCGCCCATTTGGATCACGTGGGAGATCACCTCGACACCGATCGTGCGAAGCAACAACTTGGCCAGTGCGCCTGCAGCAACCCGAGCAGCGGTTTCGCGGGCACTTGCCCGTTCGAGCACGTCACGTGCATCGTCGAAGCCGTACTTCTGCATACCTGCGAGATCGGCATGACCGGGTCGCGGTTGCGTGAGTGGGTCTTCGGTTTTGCCGGGCGCGGGTGACATTTCCTTGTGCCACTTGTCACTGCGAAACCACTCGGTGTTCTTGATTTCGATCGCGACGGGAGACCCGAGAGTGCGACCATGGCGGATACCCCCGAGAAGCAGGATCTCGTCGACCTCGAACCGCTGACGCGGTCCGCGACCGAACCCGAGCCGGCGTCGACCGAGTTCGGCCTGAATGTCGGCCTCGGTGACTGCCAGGCCCGCCGGCAGCCCCTCGACAATGACGACGAGGGCCTGACCATGGGATTCGCCGGCGGTCAGGTATCGCAACACGACCTGCAGGCTATCCGCGACGCCGCGTCGATCAGCGGCGCATTTCGCGCCGTCGAACCAACTCGAGATCGGCCGCGCGTCGCATCGCTGCCGAGTCCGGCATGCTTCCTGTCCACAGACGCTGCTGCTCGACCGCTTGATGAACAAGCATCCACAGCCCATCGATGCAGCGAGCGCCGGATGCTCGAGCAGTGGCCAGCAATACCGTTTCGAGCGGCTGGTACACCGCGTCGAGAACGGTGTGACGCGGGCCGATCCGCGACACGTCGAATGCAAAATCGACGTTGTCGCCCATCCCTGCCGGCGTGGTGTGCACGATGATGTCGCAGGTGTCGATGTCGTCGGCGCACGCGACATGCGCAACTCCCGGCACAAGTGCTGCCGCCGACACCGCCCGTTCTGGTGTCCGGTTGAGCACTCCGATCCATTCGGCGCCCGCCTGCGCGAGACCGACAACACAGGCCCGTGCCGTCGCCCCGGCTCCGACGACGATGCATCGACGCCCACTCGGGTCGACACCGGCATGACGCAGCGCACCGACGCACCCGGCACCATCGGTGCTTTCCCCCCTGAGTCGGCCTCCTGCCAGTGGCACGAGAGTGTTGACCGAGCCGAGTACCCGAGCAGTATCGCTCGATTCATCGCACAGTTCGAGCGCCAGTTCCTTGTAGGGCATGGTCACCGAGGCGCCGACGAACCCGATGCTCCGCAGCGTTGCGATCGTCGAACGCAACACGTCGGCGCCGATCTCAAGTGCCAAGTAGACGGCATCGATGTCGGCCGCCGCGAACGCGGCGTTGTGAATGGCCGGCGAAAGACTGTGACGAGCAGGGTTGCCAACGACACACGCGATACGTGTCGTTGCGCTGATCGTGCCGTTCATGTCGCGACCAACCGTCAACCGATGAGTCCGGCAGCCCGGGCAGCGTCGACGTTTGCCTCGTGTTGTTCCAGCGTCGCGGCGAAGACGTGTCCACCTTCCTTGTCGGCGATCACGTAATAGATGTACTCACAGCGCTGTGACTTCTTCAGGTCCTTGCACATGGGGTCGGACAACGGCGGGTTCGGGGCCGGGTTCAATGCCGCGCGGATGGATGCCCGGCCAGGGTTGGCGATGGGGGTCGGGGGCAAACCCTTTCGCGTGTAGGTGTTGTATGGATTGTCGATCTGGGTGAGCTCGGCGATCGACAGCTCATCGGGTTGGCCGTAACGCAATGTGGCATCGATTTGCAGCAGCATGTCGCGGCGCAGGCGGTTGTAGATGACCCTCGCGATCTTTGCCCGATCCTCGGGCACCTTTGCCTCGCGTTCGATCATCGATGCAACGACAAGCACCTCGTAGGGCGAGAGGCCCACCTTCTCTTCGGACTTGTCGAGACCTTCTTGACGACCAACGCGCTCCATCAGCCCGACCATGCGCTCGATGACCCGTGTCGAAGAGTCATCGCCGGAGATCTGGTACGTGTCGGGGAAGAGCAATCCTTCGAGGGCCGTGGATCCTGCCACCGACGACTGGGGCCCGAAATCGGACACGACGACGCCCGCCGAGGCCTGCTGCAGGAAGGTTGCGGCGTCGAGGCGCGGCACCTTGCCGGCAAGACGATTCGCAATCTGCTCGAGCGTGTAGCCCTCGGGAAACGTCACGTTCACGAACGTTTGCGCCGGTGGGGTGCTCAACGCACCCATGAGGTTTCCCATGTGATCGCGCAACTTGAGCTGGTAGTAGCCGGGGACGAAATCAATGCCGCCCTTGCGGTTGACGTACCAACGAAAGACTCCGGCCGAAGTGATGAAACCATCGGCTTCGAGACGTTGCGAGACGGTATCCAGAGTGTCCCCCTCGAGCACGGTGAAGTTGACCGCCGTGCTTGCCTCACCGGGCGGGTTCACCTGGCGCAGGTACCACCAACCGACAGAGCCCGCTGCCACGACCAGAACGAGGACAACGCCGAGGACGACGCGGACGGTCCATCTGTTCGGACGCGGAAAACGCCGCTGCTCGACGAGTTCTTCGTCGGTTGCCGCTTCGACGTGGTCCCACGGGTCGGGCACCCAGTCGCGCGGCTCTTCCACGGGCTGCCCTCTCCCCTGCAGCGGACCGAACGGATCGGACATTCAGCGGTTTGCTTGCCGGTCGATCCAGGACTGCAGCATCACTGCAGCTGCCACTTTGTCGACGACACGACGACGCGCATCGGCACGCATCTTCGCCTCCATGAGGGCCCGTTCAGCGGACACCGTCGTGAGGCGCTCGTCGTATGTTTCGACCGGCACGCTCACCACCGTAGCCAGCCGTTCGGCTTCGGCGACGGCAGATTTGGCGGCTCGGCCCATCGACCCGTCGAGGGACAGCGGCAACCCGACAACGATGCGCTCGCACTCCTCTTCTTCGACCAACTTCGCTATTGCCGCGTGGTCGCGACGTTCGCTACCGCTGCGCTGCAACACGCTGAACGGTGTGGCAATGAGACCACTGCGGTCGCTGACCGCGATACCGACACGCTTCGAACCGAGGTCGAGCCCGAGCACGCGACCAACGCGAACCCTGTCGGCCCCGCTCCCGTCGTTCACTTGGTTGGCCCCATCGAAATCAGCCGAGGGCCGCCCTCACGGCGTCTTCGGCGAGTCGAAGTGCATCGGCAAGGCCATCGGGGTTCTTGCCTCCGGCCGTAGCGACGTCACCTTTGCCACCGCCGCCACCGCCGACCGCCTTGGCAGCAGCCGCGATGAGCGGGCCCGCGCCACCCGACACTCCTGCCCCGGTTGCACCGACAAGCGACACTCCGCCGGTGTCGGTGATACCCGCGAGCACAACGGCGCGCACGCCATCGACTGCGCGCACGGCGACGGCGAGGTCGCGCAGTTCTCCGGGAGACAACCCGTCGACGCGCGCGACGACCCCTCCGTTCGTGGCCGACTCGGCGATTTCACGCGCACGCGTGGCGGCGACTCGTGCACGCAGAGCCTTGATCTCGTCGTTCGCCACTTTCAGTTCCTCGATCTTGCGCACGACGGCCGCCTCGAGGGCGTCTGCAGGTGCACCCAAGAGCCCCGCTGCCCGCGCCATCGTGAGAGCCTGTTGCTGCATGTACGCAA
Organism: uncultured Bifidobacterium sp.; assembly: GCA_964629075.1. Lineage (GTDB taxonomy): Bacteria > Actinomycetota > Acidimicrobiia > Acidimicrobiales > Ilumatobacteraceae > F1-20-MAGs119. The sequence goes on from CAZVPL010000017.1 coordinate 19,220, forward strand.
CCGACGCTTCGCCCACCACTGCCTCGATGCGACGCAGGTTCGAACCGATGGAACTCTCGCCGACGATCTTGATGGCCCCAATGTCGCCCGTCGCCGAGACATGGGTGCCGCCACACAGTTCAAAGGAGCTCCCCGCCCGCAACACCCGCACGGTGTCGCCGTACTTGTCCCCGAAGAATGCGATCGCCCCGGCAGCCGTCGCCTCATCCTTCGAGGTCTCGTAAGCCTCGACGCCCGAGTTGGCGAGCACTTCGCCGTTCGCGAGACGTTCGACTTGGAGAAGCTCGTCATCGGTGACGGCTGCGAAGTGACTGAAGTCGAACCGCAACCTATCGTCTTCGACCAGCGAACCCGCCTGCTTCACGTGGTCACCGAGCACATTGCGCAACGCCCAGTGGAGTACGTGCGTCGCGGTGTGATGACGTCGAATGCGGGAACGTCTTTCGTTGTTGATCCGGGCAGTGACCGTTTCACCCACCCGCGGCAACCCACGAACAGGGCGACACACGTGCCGGCGCAGGCCCGGCAATGCGAACGTCGTGTCGACGACTTCGAGTTCGAACGAGTCGGAACGCAACGACCCAGTGTCGCCAACTTGGCCACCGCTTTCGGCGTAGAACGGCGTGACGTCGAGAAACACCTCGAAGGTTCCATCGTCGTCGCCGTCGAGTACGGCCACGACTTTCGCGAGATTCTCCGTATCGGTGTATCCGGTGAAGGTGGTGACGCCGGACGAGTCGAGGACACCGCGGTACTCCGCCATCTTCTCGTCGGAAACCTGGCCGCCCTTGCGTGCCTGCTTTGCGCGCTCTCGCTGACCCGACATCTCGCGCTCGAAACCGTCGAGATCGACGTCGACCGATCGCTCGGAGGCGATTTCCTGGGTGAGCTCGAGCGGAAACCCGTACGTGTCGTGAAGGAGGAACGCAGCCTCGCCCGACAAACGGCCACTCCTGCGGTCGAGTTCGGCATCGAGGATCTGTGTGCCCGTCTTCAGCGTCTGACGGAAACGTTCTTCTTCACGCGTCAACACGTCGACGATGAAATCACGGTTCTTCGAGAGGTCGGGATACGCCTTTTCCATCACGTCGATTGCCGTCGACACCAACGTGGGCATGACCAACTTCTCGGTGCCGAGAAGGTACGCGTGTCTGACCGCACGACGAATGATTCGGCGCAGCACGTAGCCACGGTTCTCGTTCGAAGGAAAGACGCCGTCGTTCACGAGCATTGTCGACGACCTTGCGTGCTCGGCGAGCACCCTCAGGCTGAAGCTTGCACGATCGTCGTAGTCGGCAACGCGGTACGGACGACCGGTGACCGACTGCGCGGTCTCGATGAGGGGATACAGCACGTCGCTCTCCCAGACCGAGTCCTTGCCCTGCATGAGGGTGACGATGCGCTCGAGGCCCGCGCCGGTGTCGATCGACGGTTTGGGCAGCAAGGTGCGCGACCCATCGGGCGCTTGGTTGTACTGCATGAAGACAAGGTTCCAGAACTCGAGGAAGCGATCACCGCGAGGATCGTTCAGTGGCCCACCATCGGGCCCGAAGTCGGGTCCGCGATCGATGTGGATCTCGGAGCACGGACCACATGGACCGGTTTCACCCATTTGCCAGAAGTTGTCCTTGTCGCCGAGACGCTGGATGCGGCTCATCGGCACGCCCACCTTCTCGTGCCAGATCGCTTCGGCTTCATCATCGCTTTCGTGGACGGTGATCCACAGTTGATCGCCGTCGAAACCGAAGACCTCGGTGACGAGATTCCATGACCACGGAATCGCATCTTCCTTGAAGTAGTCGCCGAAACTGAAGTTGCCGAGCATCTCGAAAAAAACGAGATGGCGCTTCGTTCGACCCACGTCGTCGAGGTCGTTGTGTTTGCCACCCGCTCGTGCGCACTTCTGCACCGTGACGGCGCGAGAATACGGCGGGACTTCGTCGCCAACGAAGTAGGGCTTGAACGGCACCATGCCCGCAACCGTGAAGAGGACCGTGGGATCGTGGGGAATCAGGCTTGCCGATTCAACGCGTGTGTGACCGCGATCTGCAAAGAACGAACGGAATGCTTCACGTACCTCGTCGGCAGTGCGGGGGCGTTGCAGCGATGACATCGGCGGACAGCCTAAGACAGTTCGTGTTCGCGGGCCCGCATCGCCGCCTTGCCCTCGGCAACGGCATCAGTGACCCGGTGCTTGACGCGCTGGGCCACCTTGACGGGCGTGATGGATGTTGCCGCCGCACGGACGCGACGCTTTGCATACCCACCGCCGACGAGCGCGACGACGAATCCCATGAGGAACCATGTGAGCCGACGCATGGCGACACGCTACCGACGACGACGCAGAACCGAAAATGCCCGCCGCGTTCCCGTGGCTGCCGCAGCCACTTTGATGACCGGTGCCGACAAAACGGTACGCGCCACGCGGGACGTATCGGCAACGGCCTCGCTGATTGATTCGGCTGATCCCAGCACTTTGTCGAACCGTTTCAGGTCGCCCCGGGCCGCGTCGATGATGTCGCGGGTCTCCCTTGTCGCCTCACGCAACTCGTTCACCATCGGCAACATCTCGGCCTCGATCACTTCGAGGTCGGAACGAAGATCGGCGAGCGCGACGAGAACCCTGTAAAGAACCAGCACCAAAGCGGCGAAGGCGACTGCGCAGAGAACGAGCACCACCACGAGCGCGGTGTTGGTTCCGGAGTCCGCGGCGAACATGTCATTCACGGTAGTAGGTGCGATCGCGAAGCTCGTCGGGCAGGTGATCCTCCGCGGCCGCGGCCGGCATGTCGATCGAGGCGACATGCGGCGAGACGTATCCGAGCCCGTGACCGAGCTTTTCGGCTCCTGCATAATGGGCATCACGGAGGAAGGCCGGAACGGCACCAATGTCACCCCGTCGGACGTCGTCCATCGCTGACCAGATGGCCATCGAGGTGGAGTTGCTCTTCGGAGCCCGACACAAATGAACCGTTGCCTGCGCCAGGTTCAGCTGCGCCTCGGGCATTCCCACAAAATCAACGGCTTGCGCACACGCCGTTGCGATGACCAACGATGTCGGATCAGCCATGCCGATGTCCTCGCTTGCAAGGATGACCAGACGGCGCGCGATGAAACGCGGGTCCTCCCCCGCAACGAGCATGCGCGCCAACCAATGAATGGCGGCGTCGACACTGGAACCTCGCACGCTCTTGATGAACGCCGAGATGACGTCGTAGTGGTCGTCGCGGCCGTAGCGCAGCGCACTTGAACTGATGGCGGCCTCGACGTCGACGACCGTGACCAACGTGGCATCGACGTCCGTGGATCGGGCGCGGGCAAGTGCGCATGCAACCTCGAGTGATGTAAGGATCTGTCGACCGTCACCCTGTGCGACCGACAACAGATGAGCCGATGCCTGCGGCTCGATCGACATTCCTTCGGCGTCGAGCCCGCGAGCGACGAGCACACCGAGGTCTTCCCTCGACAGCGGTTCCAGGCGAAAGAGTGTCGATCTGCTGAGAAGGGGCGCATTCACCTCGAAGTAGGGGTTCTCCGTCGTTGCGCCGATCAACACGATGGTGCCGTCTTCGACGGCCGGAAGGAGCGCATCCTGTTGGGAAGTGTTGAAGCGATGGATCTCGTCGATGAAGACGATGGTGCGACGACCGTGTTGGCCGAGCCGGTCACGCGCCATGACGAGTGCCTCGCGCAGGTCCTTCACGCCCGACGTCACGGCGGAGAGACGAACGAATTCTGCTCGGGTCGTTGCCGCGACGACTTCCGCGAGCGTGGTTTTGCCGGTACCCGGTGGCCCCCAGAACACGACCGACGTGAGACGGTCGGTCTCCACGAGCGCACGCAACGGCCCGCCGGGCCCAACGAGATGGTGCTGGCCGACGACCTCGTCGATGTGACGGGGTCGCAATCTCGCCGCGAGCGGCGCCTGCCGACGCAACTGCTCGTTCACCGAGGCGGAGAAGAGATCGTCGGCCGTGACGCCCTACTTCGTCGCGGGCGGCAAGACGCGAATGCCGAGCTCGGCGAGTTGCGCGGGATCGACCTTCGTCGGAGCATTAGTCATGGGGTCGAGACCGGACTGGGTTTTCGGAAACGCGATGACCTCACGAATGTTTTCTTCGCCGGCGAGGATCGCCGTGAGGCGATCGATTCCGAATGCGAATCCGCCGTGGGGCGGTGCTCCGTAGCGGAACGGCTGAAGAAAGAAGCCGAATCGCCGGTCGGCTTCCTCGTCACTGATGCCGAGTTTGTTGAAGACCGTGCGCTGCATGGCTGGGTCGTGAATCCGAATGGATCCCGAACCAAGTTCCCACCCGTTCAAAACGAGGTCGTACGCCAACGCGCGAACACGCAGCGGGTCGGTGTCGAGCAAAGGAATGTCGTCCGGGTGCGGATGACAAAACGGGTGGTGCCCGGGACGCGGCTTGCCCGTCGACGGGTCGAGCCCGACGAACAACGGGAACTCGACGACCCACACATAACGGTACGGACCCTCGTGCACCGGCGGACGGCCGATGTCGTTGCGCAACTGACCAAGCACCTCACAAGTGGTTGCCCACTCGTCGGCAACGATGAGGATCATGTCCCCGGCGACCGCCCCGAAGCGCGCGATGATTTCCGAAGTCTCCGGAGCGGAAATGAACTTGGCAACGGGTGACTCGAAGGAACCGTCTGCAGTCACCTTCAACCAAACCAGGCCCTTCGCGCCCAATTGCTTTGCGCGATCAGTGATGGCGTCGAGACGACCGCGACCCCAGGCCGCCTGTTCGGGATACGTCGCCGCGTCGACACGAATTCCCTTAATGGCAGCGGCCGATGCAAACGCCTTGAACTCGGTCGTCGCAAAGACATCGGTGAGTTCGACGAGTTCCATGCCGAAGCGGAGGTCGGGCTTGTCGACGCCGAAGCGCTCCATTGCTTCGCGCCACGTGATCTGTTCGATGGCCGGCACGTCTTCGCCGGTGGCGGCTTTGGCTGCGGCGGTGACGGCACGACCGATGGCGGCCAGAACATCGGGTTGGGTGACGAAGCTCATTTCGGCGTCGAGCTGCATGAATTCGTATTGACGATCGGCTCGCAGGTCTTCGTCACGCAAACAGCGCGCGATCTGGTAGTAGCGATCGACGCCGGCCACCATGAGCAATTGCTTCCACAGCTGCGGCGACTGTGGCAACGCATAGAACGAGCCCGGCTCCTTGCGCGAAGGAACGAGGAACTCGCGGGCCCCTTCGGGCGTCGAGGGCATGAGGAATGGAGTCTCGACTTCAACGAAACCTTGGTCTTCCATCGCACGACGAATGGCCGAGTTGATTCTCGCGCGCAATCGAACATTGCGCTGCATGCGCTCGCGACGGATGTCGATGTAGCGGTGACGCAAACGAACGTTTTCGTCGACGTCGTCGGCACGCGAGTCGACGGGAAACGGCGGTGGTTCGGCCACATTCAAAACTTCAACGTGGCAGTCGCCGATCTCGACCTCACCCGTGGGCAGGGTGTCGTTGGACGTACCTTCGGGGCGCTGACGCACGACTCCGGTGATACGCACGACGTACTCGGAACGGACGTCGACGGTACGGTCGACGACGCACTGGATGACGCCGGAATGGTCGCGGATGTCGAAGAAAGCAAGGTGCTCACCGTGCTCGCGGCGCCGCGCCAACCAACCACAGACCGAAACCGTCGACCCGATGTGGGCGGGACGCAGTTCACCACACAGGTGGCTTCGCAGGGAGGTGGCGGAGTTGGTCATCACTTGGCTTTCTTCACGATGTCGGCGACGGTCGCAACGACCTGACCGAGGGGGCATTCCGACTGCTCGCCGCCATCCATCGGACGCACGGTTGCAACGCCGCGGGCGAGTTCGTCTTCGCCGATGATAACGGCGACGGCCGCTCGACTCTTGTTCGCCGATTTCATCTGCGACTTCATGCTCTTCGCACCGAATGCGCGGTCGGCGCGAAGGCCGGCGGCGCGAAGCTCGGTTGTCAGAAGCAGTGCCGAACGCCCACCCGTCGTATCGACGACGAAGACATCGGTACCCGAAGAGTCGACCTGGAACACGGTCTCGGCATCGCAAGCGAGCAACGTACGATCGAGGCCGATGGCGAATCCGATGCCCGGGGTGGCCTCGCCGCCAAGATCTTCGACGAGACCGTCGTAGCGCCCGCCCCCACCCACCGCGGTTTGGGCGGCCTCGAGGGCGGTGGACACGAACTCGAAAGTTGTACTGCGGTAGTAGTCGAGCCCGCGAACGAGCCGGTCGTTCACCACGAAGTCGATTCCGAGGAGCGACAAACCCTCTTGGACAGCAGCAAAGTGGGTAGCCGCAGCGGGGCTGAAGAACTCGCTGATCGACGGCGCCTGAGAGATGACGTCACGATCCTCGGGCCGTTTTGAGTCGAGCACACGCAGCGGATTCCGCTCGAGCGTCGCACGACTCTCCTTGGTGAGGTCGATTTCGTGTGCCCGAAAGTACGACTCGAGTGCGGCGACGTAGCGCGCGCGGTCACCCGTGTCGCCGAGAGAGTTGACATGCAGTTCGACATTTCGCAGACCGAGGGTCCGATAGAAGTCGTGTGCGAGGGCGATCACTTCGACGTCGAGCAACGGGTCGTCGACACCGAGAACTTCGATGCCAACCTGGTCGAACTGGCGGTACCTGCCCTGCTGGGCCTTTTCGTAACGGAAATTCGGTCCCGAGTACCAGACCTTCCACGGTTGGTTGGGGTGGTGCTGGACGAATGCCCGACAGACGCCGGCAGTCTGCTCGGGTCGGAGAGCGACGTGTCGGCCACCTTTGTCGACGAAGTCGTACATCTCCTTCGTCACGACATCGGTCGCATCGCCGAGTCGCTGAAAGACTCCGAGATCCTCGAACATCGGGAGGATGATTTGTTCGTAACCCGCGGACTCGACGACCGCCGCAAAGACTTCGACAAACCGTCTCCAGCGGGCCGCATCGGGAGGCAGAATGTCGCGCGTCCCCGGCGTCGTCTGGAATTCAGGCACGCCCGCAGGCTAGTCGTCGGCCCGAGGGTTCGGCCCTGAATTGACGGACTCCCCCGCACTGCGAACCTCGAAAACGGCGTCGATGTTCTTGATGGTCCGCATGACCGAGTCGAGATGTCCTGCATTTGCCAACTCGAAGTCGAACCGCATGCGGGCGACACGGTCTGCGCCGGTAACTGTCGAACAGGCGACGATGTTCACGTGCTGGTCGGACAGCGCGTTCGCCACGTCACGCAACAGGCGCGTGCGGTCGAGCGCCGCCACCTCGACCGATGCGCGAAAGGTGGAGGCTCCACCGTTTTCGACCCATTCGACGTCGACGACGCGATTCGTCGGGTGCCGCACGAGCGACGCAGCTTCGGGACAATCGGCCCGGTGCACCGACACTCCCCGCTCTTTGGTGAGGAAGCCGGTCACCTCGTCGCCGGGCGAAGGCGTGCAACACGTCGACAACCGCACAATGACGTCGTCGGTTCCTTCGACTCGGATGGTTCCACCAACCGGTCGCCGCGGCCGATCGATGCGCAGACCTCCGGCCATGTGCTCGGGGTGGTCCTCGCCGCTCAATGTCTCGATCACGCGACTTGCCACATCGGACGACAAAACGGTCCCCTCGCCGATTTCGGCGAGGAACGAGTCGATGTCCTTGTGTCCGTGCTCGTCCATGACGGCTGACAGGGCATCGGACGCCCAGATGCCACCGAGTGCGAGCCCCGCGCGACGAAATGCCGCGGTGAGTTCGTCTCTTCCCGTTTCGATCATCTCGTCGCGGTGTTCGCGCGAGAACCACTGGCGGATCTTGTTGCGGGCACGCGGACTGGCGACGAACTCGAGCCAATCGCGCGAAGGTCCGGCATCGGCGTTCTTCGCCGTGAAGATCTCGCACGTATCCCCCGAGCGCAACAGGTGGTTCAACGTGACGAGACGACCGTTCACCTTTGCCCCGACGCACCCATGTCCCACTTCGGTGTGCACTGCATACGCGAAGTCGACCGGGGTCGAGTCGAGTGGAAGCGGAATGACGTCGCCCTTCGGGGTGAAGACGAACAGCTCATCTTGAACGAGATCGGCCTTCAAGCCCTCCATGAACTGCGTCGGGTCGAGGATGTCGGCTTGCGTTTCGATGATGCGATTGAGCCAATCGATGTCGCCCGGCGCCGATCCGTCCTTGTACGAGTAATGAGCCGCCACACCCCACTCGGCTCGATTGTGCATTTCGCGGGTCCGAATCTGGACCTCGAGCGGTTTTCCCTCGGGACCGATCACCGTCGTGTGGAGCGACTGATACAGGTTGAACTTCGGCATGGCGATGTAGTCCTTGAACCGACCGACAACCGGCTTCCAACGGCCGTGAATGCAACCCAGTGCGGCGTAACAGTCCTTCACCGAATCGACGATGATTCGGATGGCGACGAGATCGAAGATTTCGTCGAACTCCCGACCCTTCTCGACCATTTTTTCGTAGATGCTCCACAAATGCTTTCCGCGACCGGTGACATCGGCGCGTACGTTCAATTCGCCGAGCCGTGATTGCACTTCGGCGATCGTCTTTGCCAAATAAACGTCGCGCTCGGGAGAACGCGTCGCCACGAGGTGGTCGAGTTCGGCGAAACGCTTCGGGTAGATGGCTGAAAACGACAGGTCCTCGAGTTGTTGCTTTATCTCCTGCATACCCAGGCGGTGCGCGAGTGGAGCGTAGATATCGAGAGTCTCGTGGGCGATGCGCTGCTGTTTCTCGACCGGCATTCCGGCGATGGTGCGCATGTTGTGCAGGCGATCAGCCAGCTTGATGACGAGCACACGGATGTCCTTCGCCATGGCGACGAGCATCTTGCGCATCGTGGCTGCTTGCTGCGCCTCTTTCGAGTCGAACTGCAGCCGCTCGAGTTTGGTGACGCCATCGACGATCGATGCGACCTCCGTGCCGAATTCGGCCTCGACCTCGTCGAGGGTGATCTCGGTGTCTTCGACCGCGTCGTGAAGCAGCGCCGCCACCAACGAGATGTCGTCGAGGCCGATGTCGGCGGCGATCTTTGCAACCGCAATCGGATGATTGATGTACGACTCGCCGCTCCCCCGCACCTGATGTTGATGCGCGCGACGTGCGGTGAGATACGCCCGGTTGATGAGCGAAACGGACGCTTTGGGGTGACGCGACCTGTAGGCCGCCAACAACGGTGCGAGTTCGTCGCTCGGCGCGGCCGCCTGCCGCCTCCAGGGAAGAACGCGGTCACCGGTCGCCATGGTTCCCCGCTAGTACGTGATCACCGATGAGACGGAGTGCCCGGACAACGTTTGGCGACCACCGAGAACCGGCAGCGCGCGGAGGGGGACGGGCCCGGCCGCGGTGGCGCAGAGACC
>CAZVPL010000018.1:0-19235 GCA_964629075.1 uncultured Bifidobacterium sp.
ACTCGCTGGTCGACGTTGCGATAGACCCAACGCGCAATGCCTTTGGTGCCGATACCGGCGCCGTGCAAAACACCGTCGAGCACGTTCTGGTTGATCCAGTACGCACCCTTGGCAATCGGATGGGCGATGCCCCTCACGATGATCTTTTCGTAGAGGTGGTCGAGGTAGTACTTGTTGACGAGGAACGAGTGACCCGCTGCAAGCAGCTTGTTCTTCCTCGTCAGACCGACGAAGAAGCCGCGCTTGCGCGTGTAGAGCTGGACACTGACGAGCCAACTGAGGATGATCCCCGCAAACACGATGGCCATCGACAGGGCTGCCTTCGACCACTTGAACGGTGCGTGCTTGACATAGGGCGCGTAACACACCCCATCCTTCGGGGTCTTCTTGCCACAGTCCGATGAGTGAGAGCCATGGCCCTCTTCCCCGTATGCCGCCTCGTCGGCGGCACCGAATCCGCGCACTTCACCGACGGCTGCATGGTCGACGTCGCCGACGACAACCGCGCGTGGCTCGACCCACTTCTTCATGTTCTCCCACTTCTCGCCGAAGGGGACCGCGTTCAAGAAGCCGGCGCCGATTGCAAGCGTGGCGAGGATGATGAGCGGAACGGTGATGAATGCATTCGACTCGTGCGGGCCGTGCGACGCGTGTGCGTCGTGACCGTGATCATCGTGACCGTTGTGATCGTCGTGGCCGTGATCATCATGCGCGGCGTGACCGTGTGCCTCTTCCTCGTGGTGCTCGCCGGCGGCGGCGCCACGGGGCTCACCGAAGAATGTGAGGTAGGTCGCGCGGGTCATGTACGCCGCCGTCATGAAGGCGCCGACAAGGCCGACAATCATGAAGATGTCGTAACCGGCGTAGCCGACGTTGTCGATGATCTCGTCTTTCGAGAAGAAGCCCGACAGGGGGAAGACGCCGCAGAGCGCAAGAGTTGAAATCACCCAGGTGACGAACGTGATCGGCATGAACTTGCGCAGACCACCCATGTCCTTCTTCATGTCGAACGAATGGTGCGAGCCGCTGTGGCTGACCGATCCGGCGGCGAGGAAGAGGCATGCCTTGAAGAATGCATGGGTGAAGATGTGGAAGACCGCGGGCAACCACGCGCCGGCCCCGAGGCCCATCATCATGTAACCCAGCTGCGAAACCGTCGAATAGGCGAGCACCTTCTTGATGTCGTTCTGGACGAAGGCCAGCAGTGCCGCGATGATGATCGTGATGCCACCAATCAGGGTGACGAAGTTCAGCGACGAGCCGTAGATGTTCATACCCTCGTAGAAGACGGGGAACAAACGGGCCACGAGGAAGACACCCGCGACGACCATGGTCGAGGAGTGGAGCAGCGAGCTGACCGGGGTGGGCCCGGCCATCGCGTCGGGAAGCCACGTGTGCAACGGGAACTGACCTGACTTGCCGATGCAGGCAACGAAGAGTGCGAATGCTCCTGCCGTGATGGCGACGCTGCTCGGGCTGCCGCTGAGAGCCCACGCCGAAAGACCACGGATGCTGAAGCCCGATACTCCGAGGTTCTCCTGCGTCCACGAATTCGCGCTGAAGAAGAGGATGCTGGTGCCGACGAGCAGGCCAATGTCGCCCGTGCGGGTGGTGAAGAACGCCTTGAGAGCCGCACGACTGTTTGCGTGATCTTCCCACCAGTGTCCGATCAGCATGAACGAGCAGAGGCCCATGATTTCCCAACCGAGGATGAGTTGGATCATGTTGTCGGCGATGACCATGTTCATCATGCCGGCTGAGAACAGCGTCAGCGACGCAAAGAAGTGCGTGTACCGACGGTCACCACGCAGGTATTCGAGCGAGTAGATCTGAACAAGGGTCGAGATGAAGGCGACGACCACGAGCACGGTCAACGACAAGCCGTCCATGTGCTGGCCGATCGTCAGGTCGAATCCGCCGCTTTGCCACCAGGTCCACGTGCGAATGACGGGCTCGATGTACTGACCCTCCGACGCGGAGTTGACGCGGTCGATCCACTGGTAGGCGGCGCCTCCGGCAAACACAAGAGAGCCGACCATGGAAAGAACGCCGAGCTCGCTCCCCTTCATCGGAAGTTTCTTGCCGAAGAAGATGATGAGGGCGAAGGCGAAGGCGGGAATGATCGGAATGATCCACGCGTTCTCGAGGAACCACCCCGACTTCAATGCGACTGCGGCGGTTTTCGCGGCGGCTTCGGATGCAGCAAACATGATCAGCCCTTCATCTCCGACAGCTCTTCGAGGCCGATCGACTTGCGGTTGCGGTACACGAGCAGAACGAGCGCAAGACCGACACCGACTTCAGCGGCGGCCACGGTGATGATGTACAGCGCGAACACGTGACCGTCGACGCTGCCGTTGCGCAGAGCAAAGGCAAGCAGGTTGAGGTTGACCGAGTTGAGGATCAATTCGATCGACATGAGAACCATGACCGCGTTGCGACGGGCAATGACGCCGTAGACACCGATGCAGAAGAGCACCGCGCCGAGGATGAGGAACTGATTGACGAGCATCGGTCAGTCCTTCCGGGCCAGGACGATCGCACCGATGACGGCGACGAGAAGAACGAATGAAAGCGCCCAGAACGGAAGCAGGTACGGCCCGAAGATCTGGTCGGAGATTTGCTGCGTCGACACGACGGCCGCGTCCTTGGGCAGCTCTTCATCGCCGAAGCCGGAAACGAGGGCCAGGGTGAGGACGCCGAGGAGGAGACCCGCCGACGGAACGCCGAGCCACCACGACTTGTTGTTCAGTTCACGCTCGGCGCCGATTCGTGCGCGGGTGAGCATGGTGCCGAAGAGGAACAACACCATCACGGCTCCGATGTAGACGAGAACCTGGGTGATGGCGATGAACTCAGCTGCGAGAATCACGTACTGTGCTGCCGCACCGGCGAGAACGAGCACGAGCCACAGCGCGGCGTGGACCACGTTGTTCACCGTGACCACGCGGAGCGCACCCCACACCATGATCGCGGCGACGATGCCGAACGCGATGTTCTGGGCGACCATTACTTCTTGCCCTTCTTCTCGGCTCCGGCCTCGAGATCGGGGGCTTCGGGCACGGTTTCCATCCACTCGCCGAGCTTGGCCTTGTCGTGCAACAGATCAGCGATGCGCGGCTCGGAATACTCGTACTCGGGGCTCCAGAAGAGAGCATCGAACGGACACACTTCGACGCAGATTCCGCAGTACATGCAAAGCGCGTAGTCGATGTCGAAGCGATCGAGCTTGTTCACTTGACGCGGCTTGCCTCCGGCACGGCGCGGGGGTGCAAGCTCCTTGTGACCCTCGATGTAGATGCACCAGTCGGGGCACGAACGGGCACACAGCATGCACGAGGTGCAATTGCCCTCGTGCAATGCGATGACGCCACGGGCGCGGATTGGTGGGGTCTCTTTTTCGTGCGGGTACTGCACGGTGTTCGCACCCTTGGTGACGGTTTCCACCATCGTGCCGAGCGTGACACCGAGACCCTTCAGGAGGCCGGGGATCTTCGCCATTAGAACGCCACCTTCAGAACCGAAGTCGCCATGATGTTGACGAGGGACAGCGGGATGAGAACCTTCCACGCGAATCGCTGGAGCTGGTCTTCGCGGAAACGCGGGTAGCTGAATCGCACCCACATGATGATGAAGACGAGGAGCATCATCTTGGTGAACATGATCAGCGGACCGACCACGTTCATCCAGTTGTCGATGCTGTCGATGCTGGTCCATCCGAACCAAGCGAACGGCACGCCCCAGCCGCCGAGGAAGAGAATCGACGCAATGAGCGCGAAGACGCCTGCGGTCGCGAACTCACCGATGAAGAAGATGAGGAATCGGAAGCCCGAATACTCAGTCATGTATCCGGAGACGAGTTCCGACTCGGCGATCGGCATGTCGAAGGGCGTCTGGGTGAGCTCGGCCTGAACAGCGATCATGAAGATGACGAAACCGACGAACTGGGTGAGGATGTAGGGGTTGCCGAGGCCGTCCCAGCCGAAGATCGACCCCGCGTTCTGGGCCACCACGATCTGCTGAAGATTCATCGTGCCCGCCTGGATGACGACGCCGATGACCGCGAGAACCATCGGCAGTTCGTAGGCGATCAGCTGGCCCGCGGCACGCAGACCACCGAGGAGCGAGTATTTGTTGGCACTCGACCAACCGGCGATGAGAATGCCGAGCACCGAGACCGAGGAAACGGCAAGGGCGTAGAAAATCCCCGCTTCGAAGTTGGTGAACCACGCATCGGGCCCGAAGGGAACGACGGCGACAAGGAGGAACGTGCTCGACAGCACGATGAGCGGTGCGATCTTGAAAATGAACCGGTCGGCACGCTCGGGGTACAGGTCCTCTTTCTGCAGCCACTTCCCCACTTCGGCGAACAACTGAAGCGAACCAAACGGTCCGGCCTCCATCGGGCCGAGACGGCTCTGCATGAACGACATCATCTTGAAGAGAAACACGTAGACGATGGTTCCCGCGGGCAAGAGAACCGCGACGATGCCACCGAGCACACGCAGCAGAGACTGCGCCCAGTACGGAATGCTGGCGATGAGTCCGAGCATCACCGATCGATGTCCCCGAGGATGAAATAGAGAGATGCGAGGATCGTGATGATGTCGGGGACGTAGACGCCCTTCAACAGCCACGGCACGATCGAGATGTTGTTGAAGCTCGCCGAGCGGATCTTCACGCGGAACGGGCCGAGTTCACCCTTCGACACGACGTAGTAACCCATCTCGCCGAGCGGATTCTCGGTGGACACCCAGGCTTCGCCTTCGGGCACCTTGATGATGCGCGGAACTTTCGCCATGACGGGCCCGGACGGCAGCGAGTCGAGAAGCTTTTCGACGATGAACGTCGACTCGCGTACTTCTTGGAGGCGAATCCAACAACGTGCGTACGAGTCGCCATCGGGATGCGTCCACACCTTCCAGTCGATCTTGTCCCACGCCATCGGAAGCTTCTGGTCGCGACGCAGGTCCCAATCGACGCCGCTGCCGCGGAGGTTGGCTCCGGAGAGGCCGTACTGAAGAGCAACATCGCGCGGAATGACGCCGATACCGCGTGTGCGGGCCTCGAAAATTTCGTTGCCGAAGAGGAGGCCCTCGATCTCGTCGCAGAACTTGCGCATCTTGCGCATGACGGCACGGGTTTCGTCGATCCAGCCCGCCGGGAGGTCGTCCTTCAGGCCACCGATGCGGTCGAAGTTCGGGTGGAAACGACCGCCCGTCGCACCTTCGATGAGGTTGAGGACGTATTCGCGGTCACGGAAGGCGAAGAACACCGGGGTGATCGCACCGAGCTGCACACCGAGGTCGCCCAGAAACAGCGACACGTTGGCGATGCGCGAGAGTTCAAAGAGAATCGTGCGGATCCACTGCGCCCGCGGCGGTGCCTCGATGCCCATCAACTGCTCGGCGGCGAGAATGAAGGGAACCTCGTTGGCGAAACTGCCGAGCCAGTCGATTCGGTTGATGAGTGCGGTGACCTGCGGGAACGTGCGCACTTCGGTCAGCTTTTCGTAGCCACGATGCATGTACCCGCACGACGGTTCGGCCCACAGAACCTGCTCTCCGTCGAGACGCGCAATGATCCGCAGCGTCCCGTGGGTTGCGGGGTGTTGTGGTCCGATGTTGAGGGTCATTCCCTCGGTCTCGAGCTCGACGTTCACGCGCGCATCTGCGGCCTGCGACGCGATGTACGCGAGCTGCTGGCGATCACCCAACATCGTCATTCTGCGCCTCCTTCGTCATCGCCACCGCCGGGCAGGGGCTCGACATCGACGATGCCCGGCCAGGGCTTCACGATGCGTGCGAGCAGCGGAAAATCCTTGCGCAACGGGTGCCCCTCGAAGTCGGTCGGGAGGTACATGTTGCGCAGATCGGGGTGCCCGGCGAAGTTGATGCCGAACATTTCGTGTGTTTCGCGCTCGTGCCAATTCGCACCGGCGAAAACGCCAACCCACGAGTCGATTGTCATCGCGTCGTCGGGCACGTCGGCCTTCAGCGTGACGCCGTGGTGCGTGCGGTGATTGACAAGGCGTGCGAAAACCTGCATGCGCGTTGATCCACCGGCGTATCCCTGACGAATCGTCGGGTCGATGGGCTCGCGCTCGGCGGTCGGATCTTCTTCGCCGCGGCCGTAGGGCGACGGCATCCAATCGATGGCCGACAAGAAACAGAAGTAGTCGTAACCCAACTTTTCGCGCAGCGTCTCGGCGACTTCGCGCCACGCGGACGTCTTCACACGCACCCACGTGTCGACGTTGCCCTCGGGCCCTTTTTCGAACGATTCCTCGACGGCGTCGCCGAGAACAGCGGTGATCTCAGCGAGCGACGACAACGGGCTCCCCTTTTCGCTCGGCTTCCGCGGCTGCGGCAAGCGACACCGTTCCTTCGCCGCGCCAGCGCGCAGCCATGTCCTCGTTCTTGATGCGCTGCTGCAAAAGGACGATGCCCTCGAGCAGTGCCTCGGGACGCGGTGGGCAACCGGGCACGTAGACGTCGACGGGAATGATCTGGTCGACACCTTTCGTCACCGAGTAGCTGTCCCAATAGGGACCGCCGCAATTCGCGCAGCTCCCCATCGAGATCACGTACTTGGGCTCGGGCATCTGTTCATAGAGACGCTTCACCGCGGGGGCCATCTTGTCCGTGACCGTGCCGGAGATGACAACCAGGTCGGCTTGTCGCGGGCTGGCCGGCAGCGGAATGACACCGAGTCGCATGACGTCGTAGCGCGGCGAGCCAAAAGCCGCACCCATTTCAATCGCACAGCAGGCCAAACCCCATTGATACACCCAGAGCGAATACGAGCGTCCCAGGTTGAACAGAGAGTTCAGCGATTTGGGCAGGCGGCCACGATCTACGAGTCCCATTGTGCGTCTCTTCCCGTGTCTCTTCTCGTTCGAACCTTGTTGCGTTGCCCTTGAATGACTTGTGCCCTGCGCGGATCAGACCCAGCGCAGGACCCCCTTGCGCCAGGCATAGACCAGGCCGAGCAACAGCACTGCCACGAACACGCCCATCTCGACCAAACCAAAACTTCCGTAACGCTCGAGCTGCGTCGCCCATGGAAAGAGGAACACCGCCTCGACGTCGAACACGACGAAGAGCAGGGCAAAGACGTAATAGCGGATCTGGCTCTGCGACCAGCCCTCGCCGACCGGGTCGACGCCGCTTTCATATGGCATGACCTTTTCGCGGTTGGGCTTGACGGGTCGCAGCAGCGAGGCGACCCACAACAAAAGACCACCAAGGAGGAAAGCTGCGAGCCCGAACCACACCACCGTGAGGTAGGACCGGAGAAAGGGGGACATCGCCCCCGAAACTACTACCCACCCCCCGTCCGGCGTGAAACAAGCGGCAGAGTCGGCAGTCGTCAGCGCCCGGTCATGCAGTGCTCGACGAACCAGTCGACGAGCCCCCGTGCCGCGCGGGCCGACACGTGCGCATGTGAATTGCAGTCTGACAAGAGGACCGAGGGCTCATGGCCCACTCGGGCGAGTTCCTCTGCGCCGGCACCCGACGACCAGCGCTCGACGATCGCGGGGGTGATCTCCGGATGAAACTGGACGCCGAGGCTCGACCCGAGGACGAAGGCCTGGCACCCCTGCGGCCCGGTCGCCAGCACCCGGGCGGCCGGAGGTGGGATGAAACGGTCGCAATGCCACTGGAACCAAGGGTTTTGCCCGAAAATCGGGGCGTTTTCAGGGTCCGCCGCGACCGAGAACCAACCGATTTCGGGGGCGGCGGCCCGCTCGACCTTCCCGCCGAGCGCATGGGCCAACATCTGGCCACCGAAGCAAATCCCGAAGACCGGCACCCCGCGCTGGTGAGCCGTGGCCAGGATCCGGGCCTCGCCGGCAACGAACGCGGCGATGTCCTCCCAGTACACCGACCAATCCGACCCGAGAGGGACAACAAGACCGATGTCGTCGGGAAGGTCGCTCCAGGTGTGTGCCTCTTCCCGGTTCCAGAGCGAGAAGTCCCACCCCAACTCACTGAAGCGCTCGGCGACCACTCCGCCGTCGGCGTCAGCGTGGTTGGCAATGATGATCGCGCGCACAGGGGTACGGTAATTCTGAATGGGGTCGGCACCAATCTCTCGCGACGAGATCCTCGCGGCGCGCACGGCTGGTGCGACGTACGTGAAGCGAACGCCGGTCACCGAATCGGCGGCGCTCACCTCTCTGTGTGGTGGCAATGTCGTCGTCAAAGCAGAGAATCTGCAGCGAACCGGCTCGTTCAAGATCCGCGGCGCCATGAACAAAGTCGCCACGCTCGGTGCCTCGGCATCCCGTGGGGTCGTGGCGGGCAGTGCCGGCAATCACGCCCAAGCAATCGCTTTTGCGGCACAGGTGAACGGGATCGCCTGTGAGATCTTCGTGCCGGCAGGCGCGTCGATTTCCAAGATCGCTGCATGTCGCGGCTACGGCGCGACGATTTCCGAGGGTGGCGAATCCCTCGACAATGCAGTCACACTGGCAAAAGAGCGCGCCGCCGCAACGGGAATGAACTTCTGCCACCCGTACGACGACCCGGCGGTGGTCGCGGGCCAGGCGACACTCGGTCTCGAACTCGCGGAAGACATCGCTGATCTGCGCACTGTGATCATTCCCCTTGGGGGCGGCGGCCTCACGGGTGGAGCCGCCATCGCACTGAAGACCCACAACCCCCGCATCAAGGTGATCGGGGTCCAGGTCAGTGCGTGTGCCCCCTACGCACATCTTCCCGCACCCGAAGGTCCCGTTGTCACGCTTGCCGACGGAATCGCAGTCAAAAAGCCGGGAGTGGTCACCCGGCCGATCATCGAGGAATACGTCGATGACATCGTTGTCGTCGAAGAGGACGACGTCGCAGACGCGATGATTCTTCTGATGGAGCGCGGAAAACTGTTGGTCGAAGGAGGTGGCGCTGTCGGTGCATCCGCTCTGATGCGCGGGCTGGTTCGCCCGGCGACCGACGGAGTCACATGTGTCGTTCTCTCCGGTGGCAACGTCGACCTCGGTCTTCTTCCCGGTCTCGTTCGTCGCCACGAAACGCAAGCTGGTCGGCGCCTCCTCATCTTTGCCCGCATACCCGACCGCCCGGGCGGCCTCGCGAACCTGCTCACGCTTCTCGCGGGGCAGGGAGCGAACTTGATCGAGGTCGAACACGTCCGCGAGGGTGTCGATCTGCACGTCCGCGAAACCGGTGTGCAAATCGTTCTTGAAACCCGTGGCACCGAGCACGCCGACATCGTCGTCGAAGCGGCGCGACGCGCGGGTTATGAAATCGAAGAACTCGAGCGCTGAGGCTCAGCGCCCCGCGAGGGTGATCACCTGGCGGGTTGCATCGAGGAGCCAACCGGGCACGACACCAACGACGAGCGTGAAGACGACCGCCACGGTGACCGCGAGTCCGGAGAGAAACGGCACCTGCGGTGCGGCCCCTTCGCCTTCGGCGTCTTCCATCCACGCACTCACCATGATGCGGAGGTAGAGATACGCACCGATGACCGATGCGAGCATCGCAATGATGGCAATCGCGTAACTGCGGGTTTCGACCGATGCCTGAATGACACCGAACTTCGCAACGAAACCCGACGTCAGCGGCATGCCTGCTTGCGCAAGCAGGAACACGGTGAGCGCAAGGGCGAGAGCCGGGCGACGACGTCCGAGCCCGCGCAGGTCGCCGAGGTTCGACGCGGCATCGCCCTTGCCCGACACAAGGCCGACGATCGTGAACGTTCCGATGACGAGCACGGTGTAGAGCAGCAAGTAGGTCATCGCGGACGCGATTCCGTCGCCCGCGTTCGGCGAGGTTGTGTGCGAAGCGGCCTCGACCCCGAGAAGGATGAAGCCCGCGTGGCTGATCGACGAGTACGCGAGCATGCGCTTCACATTCGTCTGCGTGACGGCGAGAACCGAACCGACGACGAGGCTGAGGACGGCCAGCACCCAGACCACGGGTCGCCAGTCATCGACACGACTCTCGAGCGCCGTGACGCTGATGCGCAGAAATGCCGCGAACGCGGCGGTCTTGCCCGCCGACGCCATGAATGAAGTCACGGGCGTTGGCGCACCCTGGTACACGTCGGGTGTCCACACCTGGAACGGAACCGCTGCGACCTTGAATGCGAGGCCGACGAGCAAGAGCCCGATTCCCACCAACAACAGAACGTCGTTGCGCGGGAACACCTGCGTTGTGGAGAGCGTCTCCATGATGCGTCCGAGATTCGTATGGCTGGTTGCCCCGTAGATCAGCGCGATGCCGTACAGGAAGAATGCCGAGGAGAAACCGCCGAGGATGAAGTACTTGAGACCGGCTTCCTGGCTCTCCTCGCGCCGACGGTTGCTCGCCGCGAGAACGTAAAGGGCGAGGCTCAGAGTTTCGAGACCGAGGAACAAAACAATGAGATCCTGAGCGGCAACCATGACGATGCCGCCGATCGCAGCTGCCAGGTACAACACGAACAGTTCGGGCCCGTCCTCGTCTTCTCGCACGAGGTAATCGCTCGTCGTCAGGCTGGCCAGCAGTACTGCGATGCAGATCGTGATGGTGCCCAGAACGGCGAAGTGATCGAACGCCAAAGCGTCACCGATGATCGTTTCCGGCTTGCCGTCACTCAGGTTGTCCCACAAGAAGAAGCAGAAGACGATCGCCGTTGCCGCCGTTGCCGCGCTGACGATGCCGTACAGACCTCGCGGCCACTGCGGAAGAAGCGAGCCGAACAGCATGAGGATGCATGCACCGGCCAGCAATGTGAGGAGCGGACTGAGTGTGAACCACGGAATCGAAGGCCCGACGAGAGTCTCTGCTGCGAACATTCTCAGCCTCCGTGCCCTTCCGACTTCTCATCCGACTTCTTGTCGGCAGAGTGGTCGACAGGAGCGATTTCCTTCTCGGTGAACTCGAGGTCGCGACCCGTGCGTTCTTCGACGTGGGTGACAAGGGCCTTCACGCTGGGCTCGATGCGGTCGAGCATCGGCTTCGGGAAGACACCCGTGAAGACGATCGCAGCAATGAAGGCAAGCAGGAGCATCCCTTCGCGCGGACGCAGCTCTTCAAATGACGAGTTTGCTTCGTCGGGTTCGCCGTGGAACACGCGTTGGTAGGCCCACAGCAGGTAGAGCGCCGCGAGGATCACACCCGTGGCACCGACGACGACCCACCAACGAGCGTTACCGAACGACCCGATGAGAATGAGGAACTCTCCGACGAACCCGTTGAGGCCGGGCACTCCGATCGACGAGAGCATGACCACCATGAATGCGGCGGCGAAGATTGGTGCGACGCTCTGCAGACCCTTGAGCTCGGAAATCTCGCGGGTGTGGCGACGCTCGTAGATCATCCCGACCAACAAGAAAAGCGCCCCGGTGGAGACACCATGGTTGACCATCTGCATGACACCACCGGTGATCGCCTGCGAAGTGAAGGCAAACGTGCCAAGGACGATGAACCCGAGGTGCGCCACCGACGAGTAGGCAACGAGTCGCTTCAGGTCCTTTTGCATCGTGGCTGCGATCGCGCCCCAGAGAATGCCGATCACCGCGAGCGTGAGAAAGAGCGGTCGAGCCCACACCGACGCTTCAGGGAAGAGGTAGAGACCGAAACGAAGGAAGCCGTACGTACCCAGCTTCAGCAACACACCGGCGAGGATGACCGAACCACCGGTCGGCGCCTGGGTGTGTGCATCGGGCAGCCACGTGTGCAGCGGGAAGAGCGGCACCTTGACGGCGAACGCGATGGCGAACGCCATGAACAGCCAGCGCCCGGTCGAAGTTGCGAAGTCGGCGCCCTCTCCGAGCTTCACAAGATCGAATGTCACGTAGCCGAGGCTGTTCTTGGCGAGAACCGCGGTGGCGATGATGCCGACAAGCATGAAGGCAGACCCGAACATCGTGTAGAGGAAGAACTTCGTCGCGGCGTAAATGCGCTTGTCGTAGCCCCAGCCCCCGATGAGGAAATACATCGGGACGAGAACGATCTCGAAGAACAAGAAGAAGAGGAAGAGGTCGAGGCTGATGAAGCTTCCCATCACCCCAGCTTCGAGCACCAGCATCCATCCGAGATAGCGCTTGTGGTCGTGGTGCGGGTCGACACCGGCGATGACGAGCGGAAACAGCAGGCCCGTCAGCACGACAAGGAAGAGGGAAATGCCATCGACACCGACGTGCCAGCCAATGCCCCAATCACGTATCCACGGGTGCTGGGACACGAACTGAAAACCGGCATCGGCAGTCTCGAAAGAGGAAAGCAGCCAGATGCTGAGTCCTGCCGTCACGGTGCTGGCAACGAGAGCGACGAACTTGGTCGACTCGGGCCGACGATTGCTCGTGAGGATGGTGAGGATGCCGCCGATCGCAGGAACGAGGACCAGCGCGGTCAGGATCGGGAACGAGAGACTCGCGCCGTGAGCTGCTTCTGCGGCGAACATCAGGCGATCCCCCTGTAGACGAACCAAACGAGCATCACGAGGACCGCGATCGCAATGATCGCCGCGTACGCCCGGACGAATCCGCTCTGCACACGGCGGGTGACGCCACTAGCCGACCGAACGGCCACTCCGGTTCCGCGCACCGCTCCGTCGATGACATTTGCATCTGTCCATGCGATGGCATCGAATGCCTTGCGGCCGGGTCCGCCCATGAAGTTCGAGACGAGTCGGTCGTAGAACCAACCGTTCGCGAGGATCTCGGGCTCGATCGCCTTCACCTTTTTCTTTGCGTACACCGAAACCGCTGCTGCGATTCCGGCGAGCGCGACGACGATTGCCACTCCCATGAGGACGTACTTGTTGTCGTATGCCCACGAGCCCTTGATGCTCGCCTCTCCGTGCTCGATGACCGGTTCGAGCCATTTCTCGAGGAAGTGGAGGTCCTTGGTGAACGGCAACTGCAGTCCGCCGCCAACAATGGAAAGACCGGCGAGAACGACGAGCGGAAGCAACATGATCTTCGGGCTCTCGTGGGGTTTGAAGTCGCCGTGCGCACCATGTTCTTCGCTGTTGTCGTTCCAACGCGCCTCGCCAAAGAACACCATGATGACCTGACGGGTCATGTAGAAGGCGGTGAGCAACGCGGTCACCAAACCCACCACGTAGAGCGCCCTGTTGTTGGCGTAGACGTAGAGGAGAATCTCGTCCTTCGACCAGAACCCGGCGAACGGTGGAACGCCGGCGATCGCCAACCAGCCGATGATGAAGGTCACCGCCGTGACCGGCATCAGCTTGCGCAGTGCACCCATGCGTCGCATGTCCTGTTCGTGGTGCATGCCGTGAATGACCGAGCCCGAACCGAGGAAGAGAAGCGCCTTGAAAAAGGCATGGGTGACCATGTGGAAGATCGCAGCGACGTACGCACCCGAACCGACCGCGAGGAACATGTAGCCGAGTTGCGAAACGGTGGAATACGCCAGCACCTTCTTGATGTCGTTTTGCGCGACGGCGATGGTTGCCGCAAAGAGTGCCGTTGCCGCACCCACCACCGCGATGATCATCGGAGCCCATGTGTATGCCTCGTGAATGACGGGATTCATTCGCGTCATCAGGAACACACCGGCGGTCACCATGGTCGCTGCGTGGATGAGGGCGGATACCGGAGTGGGGCCTTCCATCGCGTCGGGCAACCAGATGTAGAGGGGAAGCTGGGCGCTCTTGCCGCAAGCCCCGACGAACAACATGAGTGCAATCGCCGTGGCCGTCACCTGACTGAGCGAGCCACCGATTGCAGCGTCGTTGATTCCCTTGTACGACAGCGTTCCGACCGAGGCGAACGCGAGGAACATCGCGGTCATGACGCCCCAGTCACCGACGCGGTTGGTGACGAACGCCTTCTTGCCGGCGGTGGCCGCGCTCTCGCGGGTGTGCCAGAAGGAGATGAGGAAGTAGGAACACGTTCCGACTCCCTCCCACCCGAGGAACGTGACGAGGAGGTTCTCGCCGAGAACGAGCATCAACATCGAGAAGGCGAACAAGTTGAGATAGATGAAGAACTTGGAGAACTTCGGATCTCCGTGCATGTAACCCACGGCATAGAGATGGATGAGCGTGCCGATTCCGGTGACGAACAGCGCCATGGTGATCGACAACGGATCGGCGAGGAACGCCATTTTGACCTCGAGCGAACCGACCGGAATCCACGTGAACAGATCAACGACGTGCGAGCGTTCTTCTGCGTTCTTCGACAGCATGTCGAAAAAGGTGAGAGCGGTGACGACGAACGCTCCGCCACACATGGCCGCCGCGAGGTACCCGGCGCGGGGCTCGCCCAGTCGGCGGCCGAACAGCACGAGAATGACGAATCCGGCAAGCGGGAGGGCGGGGATCAACCAAACGACGTCGAGCATGGAACTAACCCTTCAGCGCCGCAAGATCGTCGGCCGTCGCCTGCTGGCGGCGACGCATGATGGACACGATGATGCCGAGACCGACGACGACCTCGGCCGCCGCAACGACGAGAACGAAGAAGACGGCCGTCTGACCGTTGATGTCGGTGAGTTCAGTGGCGAGCGCGACGAACGTCAGGTTGACGGCGTTCAGCATGAGTTCGATGCACATGAACATGATGAGCGGATTGCGGCGAACGAGAACCCCGATCATGCCGATCGCAAAAAGACCGGCCGCGAGTACCAGGTACCACGTGGTGGTCGGCACGACTGCAGCCGCGATCATGCCGGTCATGCCGCGGTCCTGTCGGACTTGCGGCGACGGGCGAGAACGACGGTGCCCACGACGGCAACAATGAGGAGCACCGAGGTCAACTCGAAGGCCACGACGTAATCACCGAAAATTGAACGCGCAATCTGACGGATGTTGCCGTCGGGGTCTTCGAGGGTGGAGGTCTGAATTCCCTCACCCTTGAACCTCAGCGACTCACGAGCGCGGACCACCGCGGTCGTAAGAACAGCAAACACCCCGAGTCCGAGGACGATGGCGAGTGGACGCTGGATACGCCCGAGTGGCTCGGTGCGAAGATCCTCGGCCCTGTCGACACCCAGCAGCATGATCACGAAGAGGAAAAGAACGACGATCGCTCCCGCGTAGACGATCACCTGAACGGCGGCAAGGAAGTTCGCTTCACGCGAAACGAACAAGACCGCGATGCCAAAGAGGGTGAGGATCATGCTGAGCGCTGCGTGCACGGGATTCGACCGCAACACGACGCCGAGGGCACCGACGAGCACCATCAGTGCGGCGCACACGAAAACGAACAACTCCATTCAGCGACCGTCCCGATCGGTTTGTGCCGGCTCTGCGGCACGAACGCCGTAACCAAGTTCACCGCTCCAGGCCACGACGCCTTCGAAGTCGGCATCGCCACTGGGCGATGTTGCCCGCATCCAACCCGACGTGTTCTGGTCTTCGCCCGGCCGCCAGTCTTCCCATGGCAGGTGTTGCGGCTTGCCCGTATCGTCGACGAGCAATTCCGACTTCGTGTAGATCGCGTCGCGGCGATTGGTGAAAGAGAACTCGAACAGTTTGGTTTCGGTGATCGCCTCGGTCGGACACGCTTCGACACACATGTCGCAATGAATACAGCGGAGATAGTTGATTTCGTAGACAAAGCCGAAGCGTTCACCCGGTGAGGTCGGGTTGGCGGGGTCGTTGTCCTTGCCGCGGACGTAAATGCACTTCGCCGGACAGACTCCGGCGCACAGTTCGCACCCGATGCATTTCTCCATGCCGTCTTCGTAACGGTTGAGAACGTGCCGCCCGTGAAGCCGCTCGGGCTTTTCGATCTTTTCGTCGCGCTTTTCCTTTTTGCCGCGACGGAACATGCGACCGCCCGAGTACTCGGTGGTCACACGGTTGCGCTTGCCGTGTTGGCGGACCGTGACGAGGAATCCTCCGAGATAACCCATCTAGAACTGCACCCCCTCGGCTTCGCGGTTGCGGTCACTCGACCGGAATGCGAGCTGCATCATGATGAACGCGATGATGATCACCGCGAGCGACAACGGTACGACGAGCCACTGGTCCCAGCCGCGATCGTCGGCGAGGCGCTGAGCAGCGAGAAGCATGAACCAGCCGAGCGATGCGGGGATGAGGAACTTCCATCCGAGGTCCATCAGTTGGTCGTAGCGGAACCGCGGAAGCGTGCCACGGAACCACACGTAGATGTAGAGGAAAACCAGCACCTTGAGAAGCAGCCACACGGTGCCCTCGAGGGCATTCGGGATGAGCGGGATGTCCAGCGTCGTGTCACCGATCGTGATCGGCTGCGGGCCGCCGAAGAACAAGGTCACGATGAATGCCGACATCGTGATCGTGTTCATGAACTCGGCAAGGAAGAAGAGCGCGAATCGAATTGACGAGTACTCGGTGTTGAAGCCACCGACCAGTTCCTGCTCGGCCTCGACAAGGTCGAACGGCGGGCGGTTCAATTCCGCCGTCGCGGAGACGAGGAAGATGAGGAAGGGAACGACTCCGGTTGCAACGAGGTTCCACGACCCGATCGACGACTGCGCGTCGACGATTCCGCTGGTCGAGAGCGTTCCGCAGACGAGAATGACTGCGGCGAGGGAGAGACCGAGCGAAGCCTCGTAGCTGACCATCTGGGCCGATGCGCGGACGGAGCCGAGAAGCGGGTACTTCGAGCCGCTCGACCAGCCCGCGAGCATGATGCCGTAGACGGCGATCGAGGAGATGGCCAATGCAAAGAGCACGCCAATCGGAGGATCGGCGAGCTGCACCCGAGTTGTTTCGCCGAACCAAGTGACGAATCCGCCGTTGCCGTCACGGAAATCTCCGCCGAGCGGGATGATCGCAAAGGCGAGGAACGCCGGGACAAACGACAAGTACGGAGCAAGTCGGAAAACGAACTTGTCGGCCTTTTCGGGAAGGAGATCTTCCTTGAAGAACAACTTGATTCCGTCGGCCAGGGTTTGCAGCAGGCCGAAGGGGCCGGCTTTGTTCGGGCCGATGCGGTTCTGCATGCCCGCGATCGCCTTGCGCTCGAACCACACCATCAACATGGTTGCCACGAGTCCGACCACGAAGACGACCAGCACCTTCAGCAAGACGATGATGAGCGGAGTCCAGAGAAGGTCGCCGTCGAGAAGCGGGTCGATCGCCAGGAAGGAGAGAACGTTCACTTCAGGTTCTCCACACGCACGTCGATGACGGGTTGGTCGCTGTTGATGAGTTCCCGGATGTCGGCCCCCGACTGGTTGAACGGAACCCACGCGGTTCCCTTCAGTACGCCGACGTCGGCACGCACCGGAAGCACGATCGACGTCCGCGACGTCGACACGCGCACGTCGCGACCGGCTGCCGTACCGATTGCCTCGATGTCGCGCGGGTTGAGGTGAACGGCGGCCCCCGAACCGAGATTCGCGAGGGACTTGCTGGTCACCGTGCCGACGGCGCGGTCGTACATCTTCCGTGACACGACGAGGCGCAGATCGTAGGAGTTGCGTTCGGGAGCAACCAGGTTCGCTGCGCTGAGCGCGTCGCGACGCGTCGACCCGGTGGGCTGTGCTGCAAGGTCGGTGAGCGACGAGACGCCAAGGTCGTGACCAAGACGTTCGGCGAGCTCGATTGCAATCATCCAGTCGGGACGACTGGTTCCCTTGGCGGTGACGCGCTGGGAAAGACAGCTGATTCCGCCCTCGATGTTCGTGACGCTGCCCGTGCGCTCGGCGTACGCCGCAACCGGAAGCAGAACGTCTGCAAGTACCGACGACGCCGTCGGGAACGTGTCGAGTGCGACGATGCTGCGCGCCGAAGCCAGTGCACGCCGCGCCAAGTCGACATCGGGTGCATCGCTGAGCGGATCGGCACCAAGCAGAACCAGGCATTCGACGCGCCCATCGGCTGCGGCGCGAAGAATGTCTCGAGCATCGCCCGATGATGGTGCGAGACCCTGCTCGAGGGCACCCCTCACGTTGCCGCGCCGCAACGCGGGAAGAACCCGAAGCCCCGGAACCCCGGCTGCGAGGGCGTTGTAGGCCTGAAGTGTGAAGTCGGCCGATTCGGCGAGATTGCTGCGCCCGAGAACGACGACGACATTGCCACCGGAGAGTTGGGCCGCGATCGACGGGTCGGCAAGCGCCGCCTTGATCGCTGCGACCTGATTGCCGGGTTCGTATGGCACGAACTTCCATGCATGACGCGTGAGCCCCGAGGCCTTCGGGGCAATTTCGACGATCCGCGCACCGCGCTTGGTTGCCGCATCACGCAAGCGAAGATGCAACACGGGAAGCTCTTCCTTCAAATCAGGAGCGAGAAGGACGATCGTGCCCGCCGATGCCGCATCGTCAATGGAAGCTTGCGGGAGTTCGAAGATCTCGGCCGGCAATCCATCGTCGATCTGTGGGTCACGCAGCGAGACGCCGATCGCGTCGGCCAGCATCGACCATGCGCGGACATCTTCGTTTGCGAGTCGCGAACCACCGAGAATTGCGACGCTCTCGGCCCCGCGCGACGAGACGGCGAGTCGTATTGCCCGGGCCGCGGCTTCAAGCGCATTCGCCCACGACGTGGACACGAGACCCTTGTCGCTTTTCAGCATCGGATTGGTGAGACGCTCTTCGCTGCCGATCGACTCGAAGTTGAAACGCCCACGATCGCAGAGCCAACCCCAGTTCAGCGTTCCCTCACCGGGAACGTCGGGGTTGTCGATGCCCTGCAAACGAACGATCTGATCACGGCTCGACTGCACCGAGACCCGGCAGCCAACGGCGCAGGTGGTGCATGTGCTCTCGGTCTCTTCGAGATCCCACGGACGCGCCTTGAAGCGATAGGGCTTTGCCGTCAGTGCACCCACCGGACAGATCTGCACGGTGTTGCCCGAGAAGTACGACGCAAAGGGCTCGTCGGGGAAAGTGAGAACCTGGGTGTTGTTGCCACGGTGCGTGAAGGAGATGAGCGGGTCGCCGGCAACGTCGCTCGCGAACCGTGTGCAGCGGTCGCAGAGAATGCAGCGCTCGCGGTCGAGATAGACGAGGTCGCTGATCGCAATCGGCTTTTCATAGTGCCGTTTTTCTTCGACGTAGCGACTCTCCCCCGGACCGTGGGAAAACGCCTGGTCTTGCAGGGGGCACTCGCCACCCTTGTCGCACACGGGGCAGTCGAGCGGGTGGTTCGCGAGTAGCAATTCGA
This sequence comes from uncultured Bifidobacterium sp., assembly GCA_964629075.1. Lineage (GTDB taxonomy): Bacteria > Actinomycetota > Acidimicrobiia > Acidimicrobiales > Ilumatobacteraceae > F1-20-MAGs119. Next base: position 19,078 of record CAZVPL010000018.1, read on the forward strand.
GGACACCCTCTTGTGCGCGCTTCACCTGGTCGGTCTCGGTGCGAACGACCTGGCCCTCGGCAACGGGCGTCATGCACGAGACGACCATCATCGGCCCGCGCGGTCCGTCGACTTCCACGATGCACTGACGACACATACCGACCGACTTCATTCGCGGG
>CAZVPL010000018.1:19245-27896 GCA_964629075.1 uncultured Bifidobacterium sp.
CAGGCGCTCGTGGTAGCAGAACCGCGGGATGAAGTCGCCTGCACGGTCGGCAGCCGCAATGATGAACTCGCCCTTGCGCGCCGGCACCTCGCGGCCGTTCAGATTGATGGTCACCGCATTCGGATCGACGATCACTTCCTGTGCATCGCTTGATTCGGTGGTGCTCATTACTCACCACCCACGGCGGTCACGGGAATCCGGTTGCGCTTGGTGACGCGCGACTCGAATTCTTCGGGGAAGAGGGTGAGTGCCGAGTTGACCGGTGCGTACGCCGACGGCCCGACAAAACAGATCGTTGTCATCTTGTAGGGGAAGGGAACGGCGGTGAGACCAAGTCGTTCGCTCGATGCATGCGGGAAGTCCCCCGGACAAATCGACGTGCCGACTTCGATGAGTTGTTCGAGGTCGGCATCGGTTCCGTTGCCCTCGACGATGCGCGTCAGAATTCGCTCGAGCCACGTACCACCTTCGCGACACGGTGTGCACTTGCCACATGACTCATGGGCATAGAAACGGGTGAGCGTGAGTGCTGCATGCGGAATGTCGGTGGTTTCGTCCATCACCATGATGGCGCCCGACCCGAGCATGGAACCGGCAGGACCGACTTGGCTTGCCTCGAAAGGAAGGTCGAGTTGGTCGGGCAGGAACCATGGTGCGGATCCACCGCCCGGAACGAACGCCTTCAGTTTGTTTCCGTTGCGAATGCCCTGGCAGAACTCGTCACCGTAGAGAAGATCCCGGAAGGTCGTCGTCCCATTGACGATTTCGTACACACCCGGACGCTTGACATGACCCGACACCGCGACCATGCGTGTGCCGGGCGATGTCTTGGTTCCGATAGCGGTGTACGCCTCGGCCCCGTTGCGCGCCAACCACGGAAGATTCGCGAGTGTCTCGACGTTGTTCACGATTGTCGGCTGTCCATACAGGCCGATCGCTGCCGGGAAGTAGGGGGGCTTCAGGCGCGGCATTCCACGGTTGCCCTCGAGACTCTCGATCAGCGCCGTTTCCTCGCCGACGACATAGGCCCCCGCACCCCAGTGCAGGACGATGTCGACGGAGAAATTCGAGCCGAGAATGTTGCGACCCACGTAGCCGGCGGCGTAGGCCTCGTTCAATGCCGCGGCGACGCGCTCCTGTGCAGTCGCCATTTCGCCGCGGGTGTAGAGGAAGCAGCGCGTCAGTCCCGCCGCGTAACACGCGATGAGACAACCTTCGATCAACTGGTGCGGATCGCGCTCCATGAGAAGACGGTCCTTGTAGGTACCGGGTTCGCTTTCGTCACCGTTCACGACGAGATAGCGGGGGAAGTTCCCCTGGGGCATGAGACCCCACTTGGTTCCGGCCGGGAAGCCGGCACCGCCACGACCGAGAACGGTCGCGTTCTTCACCTCTTCGTGCACATCGGCCGCGGGCCGCGACAGCGCGGCACGCAGACCCTTGTAACCATCGGTGGCGAGATACCGCTCGAGCGTGTGAGAGTCGGCGTACTCAAAACGCGACGTCACGATCTTCGGGCGATCTCCGGCGAAGAATCCGGCGGCGTGTGCGTAGGTACCGGTCACAGCGCGGCCTTTCCGTTCATCCAGACGGGTTCCTGACCGGGGGCCTCGGGTGGCACCGCACCAACGGAACGGTCAGCGGGAATGTGCTGTCGGACGCGGGCAAGGGTTCCGTGCGGCGGGATCTCCTCCGCCAACTTTCCGGCCGCAAGGTCGTCGATGAGAACGTCGAGCTGCTGGGTCGTCATACGGAAGCGGTAGCGATAGTTCACCTGAAGACACGGTGCCTCGGTGCACGCCGCCTGGCACTCGGCGTGTTCGATGGTGAACAGGCCGTCCGCCGTCGTGCCGCCGGCCTTCACACCCAACCGGTGCTCGGCGTGGTGCAACAATTCCTCGGCGCCCATGAGCGCGCACGACATGGTTCCACAAATGTTGATGACGTACTTGCCCACCGGCTCGAACTTGAACATCTCGTAGAACGACGCGGTACCGAGAACTTCGGCAGGAGTCACCCCGACGAGCTCGGCAATGTGCTTCATCGCCTCGTCGGTGACGTAACCGTTCTGCTCCTGCGAGAGATGCAACAGCGGAATGAGCGCCGACTTCGGGCGTGGATACCGCGCAATGATTTCGTTCGCAATTGCGAGGTTGGTGTCGGTCAGTCTGCTCATCGGTCGACCTCACCGAGAACGGGATCAACCGAAGAGATGACCGCGACGGCGTCTGCAACGAGACCGTCGCGCATCATGTGTGGGAGGCACTGGATGTTCACGAACGACGGTGCGCGCATGTGCATCCGGTACGGCTTGGACGAACCGTCGCTGACGATGTAGCAGCCGATTTCACCACGCGGGCTTTCGATACCCACATAGACCTCGCCCTCGGGAACCTTGAATCCCTCGGTGAAGATCTTGAAGTGGTGGATCAATGCTTCCATCGACTCATCGATACGAGCGCGAGGAGGCGGTGTCACCTTCTTGTCCTGGATGCGGTAGTCACCGGAAGGCATCCGGTCGAGAATCTGGCGCACGATCTTCATTGACTCGCGGATCTCGTTGAGTCGAATCGCATAGCGGTCGAAAGCGTCCCCGTAGGAACCAACGATGACGTCGAATTCGACCTCGGTGTAGCGCAGGTACGGCATGTCGCGACGAAGATCCCAGGGCACGCCGGTTGAACGAAGAATCGGACCGGTCGCACCGAGCGCGACGGCCTCCTGCGCGGTGATCACACCGACACCCTGCAACCGCTCGCGCCAGATCGGCTGCTCGGTCATCAAGATGTCGTATTCGGCGAGACGGTCGGGCAGACGATCGAGAATTTCAAGAACGTCGTCGCGCCACCCTGCGGGGAGATCTGCTGCGAGTCCTCCGGGGCGGATGAAGTTGTGGTTCATCCGCAGACCCGTGACCTTCTGGAAGAAGCGGAGAACTTCCTCACGTTCGCGCCAGCCGTAGATCATCATCGAAACTGCACCGATGTCCATGCCATTGGTGGCGAGGAACAGCAGGTGACTGCTCATGCGATTCAGCTCCGACAACAACATGCGCATCCACACCGCACGTTCGGGGATGTCGCCGTCGATTCCGAGAAGTTTTTCGACCGCCATCGAAAAGACGAGTTCGTTGTTCAGCGGCGACAGGTAGTCCATGCGCGTGACGTTCGTGCCGCCCTGCATGAAGGACAAGTCCTCGCCGGTCTTCTCCATGCCGGTGTGCAGGTAGCCGATGATCGGCTTGCACCGCAGAACTCGCTCGCCCTGAAGCTCGAGCATGAGTCGCAGAACGCCGTGCGTGCTGGGGTGCTGCGGGCCCATGTTGATGATCATCGACTGATCCTCGGGAACCTCGGTCGGATCGACGTTCTCGCTGGCAAGTGCGGCGGCCTGTGATTCGGTCATCCGCAGCACGGATCCGATTTCGCGCATCACCTCACGTGCGGTCAGTTCACTGCGCGACCGCATCTCTTGGTTGCCTTCGGCGGTGGCGCCGGGCGTCGCAGTAATGAGATCGGTCACGACGGGCTCCCCTTGAATTGAACGGGAATCCGGCCGATTGCATAGTCCTTGCGCAACGGGTGACCGTTCCAGTCTTCGGGCATGAGAATTCGCGACAGATCGGGGTGACCGGTGAAGGTGATGCCGAACATGTCGTATACCTCGCGTTCCATCGCTTCCGTCCCGGGGTAGAGATCGAATGCCGAGGGCAACGTTGCGTCGGCTTCGGGCACCGCGACACGAACGCGAATCCGCTCGCGACGCTCGAGTGAAATGAGGTTGAGAACCACTTCGAAGCGTTCGGCCGGCTTGCCGACCCGCGACGCATACGTCGAGTAGTCGACAGCCGTGAGATCGGTGCACAAGACGAACGAGTCGTCGACGAGAGCCTTCAACGTCGCAACGTAGTTTTCGCGGGTCGGATGAATCACCACTTGACCACGTGAGTCGGTGGCGTGACAGCCGTAACGGGTCGGAGCCGGTTCCGGTGCGTGGTCGGTCACTGCGGTGTCCTCGCTCATCGTCAACGACTTCCGAGAATGACGGGCGTGCTGACGGACCCGGCAGGAATTTCGTGGATGTGGACGTTGGCGCCGGCGCCGGTTTCCTGACGGCGGCGCAGAATCTCGCCGTCCTCGATCAACTGGTGGAGGGTTTCGATCGCGTGGATCAGGGTCTCGGGTGTCGGTGGACAGCCGGGCGCGTACACATCGACGGGCACGACCTGGTCGACGCCCTGAACGATTGCGTAGTTGTTGAACATTCCGCCGCTCGATGCGCACACGCCCATCGAGATGACCCACTTCGGTTCCATCATCTGGTCGTAGACCTGACGAAGCACCGGGGCCATCTTCTGGCTGACGCGTCCGGCAACGATCATGATGTCGGCCTGACGCGGCGACGCACGGAAGACTTCCATGCCGAAGCGAGCGAGGTCGTAGTGCGCGGCACCTGTCGCCATCATTTCGATCGCACAGCACGCAAGCCCGAAAGATGCCGGCCACGACGACCGCGAACGCGACCAGTTGACCAGGTCTTCGATGCGACCGGTGAGGAAGTTGTGCTGCAGGCCACCGAGGCCCTCGTCGAGAACGTCACGCACGCCCATCAGGCAGCCACACCTTCCTGGCCGGGTTCGATACGACCCTCGGCCCCCACGCGGCGGATGGTCGAAGTGGTCGTTCGTGTTGCGGACACGACGCCGTCGAACGACGCATCGGTACGTCCGGCGCGCTGGAGCGGACCCCAGTCGAGCGCACCGCGCGCGACGACATAAACGAACGCCACGAAGAACACTGTGCTGAATGCCAGCATCTCGAAGAACGCAAATGAGCCGAGGAACTCGCGGTCCACCGCGTACGGATAGACGAAGATGATTTCGATGTCGAACATGATGAACAACATCGCAACGATGTAGAACGACACGGGAAAGCGCTGCGGTGGTTCGCGACCGGGAACGATGCCGCACTCGTACGGCGCTTCCTTCGCGGCATTTGGACGCTTCGGCGCAAGAAGAACCGACGCGACGAAACTGAGCGCACCAAAGAGGATGGCCAGGACAAGCAAAACAATGATCGGGAGGTACTGCCCCACGACGCGCGCCCGCCCTAGACCTTCGCCGGATTCAACTCACCCGCAACGTTCTCCCGCACGAACCGATCGCGACGGTGGAGAAGCCAGCAGAGGATGAGGAAGATGATCGTTGAACCGATGGTGATGAGCACCGCAGGCTGACGCTTCGAGCCGAGGTCACGGATCATCAGCAGGTACCGATGTGGTTGCGACTCGTCGATGACGGGCCGAGCAGGAGCACGACCCGGTTCGACTCGCTGCGGAACGAGGGACGCCAACTCCACCAGCGCGTAACGCGGTTCGTGGAAGAACGCCGTGAAGTCGAGCGAATCAGAAATCTTCGGCCAACGCTCGCCGCCTCGGTCGTACACCGACACCGCGGTGTACTCACCTGCCGCGTACTCCTTCGCCCGGTTCTGAATAATGTCGTCGGCAGATGCAACGGCCTGACCGCGACGCGGGTCGGCGTCGTCGAGGCGCGTCCAACCTTCACTCACCAATGCCGCCTGGGCAGCCTTGGCGACTTCGGTGGGCGCTGCGCCGGCGTCGATCTTGATCGGCGCACCGATGACCTCGGCGCGATCGAGCAAACGCGCGTCACGAACAATTGAAATCGGAGCGGCCGGCTTCCACGTCGGCTGACGGCCCTGCAACCCGATGCCGTAGGTCCACCAGATCGCGCCCATCGTCGCCATCCAACCGAACAAGCCGGCAAGCGCGACGAGGAAGCCGAGACGTGCGCCGAGGTTGGTGCCGAGAATCAAATAGACGCTGCCCATCAAAGCGACGACGCCGATGATGACGGTGAGAGCACCACGGATCTCGGGTTCCCAGCCGACCGCCAGGAGAGTTGACAACATCTAGAGACCCCTCACGTATTCCACGATCGCCTTGATTTGTTCATCGGTGTACGTCGGACCAAAGCCGGGCATGCGTCCGCTGCCCTGACCCTGTTCTCCGTACTTCTTGCCGAGTTCCGAGCCGTTCTTGATGAAGGCGATCATTTCTTCTTGGCTCGGGAACTGACGCACGGTCGAGCCACCCGTGAGGTTCGGTCCGAATGCACCACCACCGGTGGTCTGGGCATCACCATACGACCAACCCTTGGTGTGGCACCGTGCGCACGAGTAGGCACCACCATCGAGATCGAGGTTGAAGAGCGCCTCGCCAACCGACTTGTAGGCACCCGACTTGACGAGGCGTTCCGCCTCGGCCTGGATCTCGCCCGACTTGGCCTGAGGCATCTTGCCTTCCTCGAGGGGCAACTGGATGCTCTTCATGTAGTCGAGCAGCGTCTGGATCTGCTGTTCGTTCATCGGTCCGCCACCAATGGTTCCCCACGGAGACATCGGCGAGAACGGACGACCGTATTCGAGGATGAAACGAACCTCGGACTCGGAGAAGCGCTGATACACCGTGTTGAGTGCGGGCGCCTTCCAGCTGACCGCCTTCACCTCACCGGTCTTCGGGTCGGTAACGGCAAACGGCGCGTTGCCACCGTTGGCTTTCATGCCACCATGACACCCGGCGCAGTTGAAGCCGCCATTTGCGGTGACGTCGAACAACTTGCCACCCCAGCTCGCGAAACGCTTGCTCCAACCGAATTCGGCGTTGGACTGACGGCTCGGTTCGAGCACCCAATAGAGAGGGAGGGAAATGGTGATGACGGCGAGGAATGCAAGTCCCAACAGTTGGGTGCGCTCGAGCTTCTTGCCCTCGAGCATCTCGTCGTCGTAGTACGGCTTGCGGTTCGCTGCGAGTTCGAGTTCCGACCCGTACTCGCGGCGTGAGCCACGGATGTTGAACACGGCATAGATGACCCACGCGACCACGATGGCCGCGAGGACGATCCACGCAACATTGACGGTGAGATTCGCGACCATGGTCAGTGACCACCCCCGCCGGCGGCGAGGCAGTGCGGGCCTTCGGCTTCTTGACCGGTGGTGTTGGTGCCGATCGGCGGTCCACCAAAGACGGCACCGGTATCGATCACGAGCACACCGTTGTTCACGGCCAAGCCGAAGCGATCCATACCGCGAGGTGCGGGACCACCCTTCTTTTCACCGACACGGTTGTACATCGAACCGTGACAACCGCACTCGAACCACTGTGAGCTCTTGCAGTCGGGAACTCGACAACCGAGGTGCGGACACTTCTGATAGAGCGCGACGACGCCTGCTTGCATACCCGTGAGCACCGCGGGCTGGCTGGCGTAGACGGCCTGCGCCTTGGCGAGAGAGTCCTTTGGATATTCCGTCACCCACGCACGCGCCTCGGGGTAGTACATGAAGCCTTTGTTCGACTTGATTCCCTGGATGACGTCGTCGAGCTTGCCGACGGCGATCTTCGAACCGAAACCACCCGACGAGCCCTTCCACAAGAAGCCGATGAGTGACGCTCCGAAGGCGCCGAGCGACGCACTCATCAACGTCACGGTGGCGCGGTTGAAGAATGCCCGACGCGTTTCTCCGATTGCTTCCGGGTCGGGAGCGACCCACTCGGTCAACTCAACCGAGTCACGCACTGCAAGATCTGTCGATGTTGCGGTGGCAGCGGACTCGTAGGCACGACCGGTCACGCCCGACGCTGCAGCCGCGGCGCTTCGATCACGCTTCTTTGTTTCGCGCGACAAAGCGCCCGCGCCGCGCACCTCGGACTTGCGCGCCGCCGTGACGAAGACAAGTCCGCCCAAGACGACGATCGCAGCGACCGCAAGGGCGATGATGAGGGGAGTGCTCATGTGTTTGTTCCTCTCACTTCACTGATTCCGGGTCACAACTCGAAGAAAATGCCGTCGCGCCACGGGAAGACAAAGTTGAATCCCGGACCGCGGAAGAACGAACCGATCATGACGAGCACCGCCCAGAACATGAGGTGAACCGTCATGAGGCTGGTGATGAACTTGCGATCCTCGGGTTTGTTCGATGGGTTCTTGTCGAGGTACGGCGCGAGGATGAGCGCGATGAGACCCATGCCGGGCAGAGTCACGCCCGCAATCATTGGGTGGAACATCGTGAGCAGTTCCTGGAGACCGAGGAAGTACCACGGGGCCTTCGACGGGTTCGGGGTCTGGTTGACGTTTGCCGCCTGAAGAAGCGGTGCGTTCACGAACCACGAGAAGATGAAGAGGAACGCGAGACACGCGAGGGAGGCAACGAACTCGATCGCGAGAAGGTGCGGCCAGGTGTGCACCTTGTCGACCGGGGCCGCCTTCACTTCCTGGATCGAACCCGACTTCACGACCGTCAGCAGTCGTTGGGTGTGGCCTCCCGGACCCGCGCCGATGGGTACTCCACCCGCAGCAGGAGCAGCAACGACGGCGGTTGGCCTGTCGGCAACCGCAACACCGGCGCCGGCCGCCTTGGTGCGATCGAGCAACTGATCGGAAATCCGATCGTTGCCTGCGCCGGATGCGGCATCGTCGCCGCCCGCGGCTTTTTCGCGAGCCGCTTGCGCTCGCTTCAGAAGATGTTCAGGGATCTCAGTCATTGACGTGAACCTCCATCACAACGGACCGGAAATGCCGCCGTCCTTGCGGACGCGCCAGAAGTGGATGGCCATGAAGATGACGATGACGA
>CAZVPL010000019.1:0-19585 GCA_964629075.1 uncultured Bifidobacterium sp.
TCCGGTGCATCGGGACGGTTCGTTGTTGCCATAGGAGTCCTTTCCTATCAGAAACCGCCCGCGGCACAGGGGGTCGGGCGCGACCTAGCGCCGAAGGATGCCGCGCAGGAGGTTGGCGAGTTCGACCGGCTTGTCTCCCTGGACGCTGTGCCCCGCGCCCTCGACGACGACCACATCGGCTTCGGGACGCCGATGCAAGAGTTCTGTCACATCGGCGTCATCGACCACGGGCGAAGCCGCACCGCGAACCAGCGTGAGCGGGCAACCGAGGCCCGACACCACATCCCACAGCGCAGCAAGAGCGTCCGAGGCGACGGGTTCGGCCGTGGTTTGGGCCTCACGAACGTGGCTACGCCTGTCGTAGCGCCACTGCCACGAGCCGTCGTCGAGCTGCTTGGCATTGTGCAAGATGCCGCGACGAAGCGACGACACGGTGCGGGTGGGGTTGTGTTCGATTGTTCGCGCAAGGAGGTCGTCGAACGACGCGAACGATTGGGGGCCGTTCACGAAATCGAGCACCGCCTTTGCCTTGGCCCCGGTCACCCCCGGCGTGATGTCGACAAGCACGAGACGGCGCACCAGTTGCGGCGCAAGACCAGCGAGGGCAAGGCTCGTCAGTCCGCCGAGTGACATACCGACTACCAGTTCTGCCTGCGGGGCGTGAGCCGCGACGACTTCGGCGAGATCGGCAGCCATCGATGCCGGCGAGTACGCCGCATCGCTTCGCCAATCTGAGTGCCCGTGGCCGGGAAGATCGACTGCAATGAGTGACTCACCCAAACCGAGTGCGACCGTGTCCCACGTGTGGGCATTTTGTGATCCACCGTGCACGAGCACCAATCGCGGCGCAGCGGTTCCCCATTTCAGGAAACTGATTTTGCGACCATCGGCAACGACGTGTGTCGCCCGCGAGACATTTGGCGTCGGAGATGCATCGAGTTGGTACTCGGTGATGTTCTCGTGAAAGAGGCCGAACTCGTCGTATGCCACACGCTCGGTCATGTCATCCCCCAGTGGTTGTCGGCGTCGCCGACGGCGTTGTTGAGTCGACCGGCGCCACGGTTGTGGGCGTGGCAACGGTGGTCGTGCTTTGCTTTGCCTTCGTCGTCGTCGATGGCGCAACGGTGGTCGTTGATTCGATGATCTCGGCAGCAGAAGTTGTTGTGGTCGACTTCGCCGTCGACGTGGTGGTTGTGTAGTTCGGGTCCGACTTGTCGGCCGGAGGCGGAGGCGATCCGTACTCCTCGGGTTCTTTCACCCCATCGAAGATGTAGATGCGGTCTCCGTAGGCAACGAGCGACGGGAAGTACTCGGAGATGAACATCGGGATCCGGATGCATCCGTGCGACGCCGGACGAATGGGCACCTGTGCGGCACCATGAACCGCGACGCCGCCGTTGAAATACACGGGATTCCACATGGTGCCCAACTTGCTTTCGCGCGTGCCGGAACGACGGTTGTAGAAGTAGTAAAGGCCCGCAGGGGTGACGGACTCGCCGCAGACTCCCTTCTTGATCGGTTCCTTGCCGTTCACGTTGCCGTCTTCACCCGGGTCGATCGTCACTTCTTCGCACCACGGCTGGCCGTCACCCGACGAGATGTGGGTGATGAGAGCGGGCTTGTCGGCCTTGAAAACGATCAACACCTGCTCGGGAAGGTAGACCTCGACGTGCGTCTCGGTCTGCGCGTTCGGGCGACGGGGCACAACGAGTCCGTCGCGTTGCGCAACTGCCCACATCTCGGGTGTGAACTCGTCTTTCACTCCGCTGATCGGAATGCGCATGACAAGTTTTTGGAACGCCCACACGGCCTGCAGCGTTTGGTACCCGAAATCACCGTCAATGAGATTTGGATCGAATCCGATGTCCTTCAGACGTTGCTGCATCCGCAGCACATCGTCTCCGGTGTCGTCGAGCTTCAGCGTTCGCGTGAGGGGAACGAAGGGCTGGGTAGTCGCAACCGGACCAGACGTCGACGTTGTCGTTGATGACGTCGACGAATCGTCGCGACCTGCAAATGCCACCGAGACAACGGTGAGGAGCACCGCGAGCGCGAGGTACGCGGGCCGCCACCGACGCAGGTGGGAGCCACCGGGTTGATGACGATGGTGTTGGTGGTCGGGATGGATGTCCATGTGGAGGGTGATAGGTCGGGCCTACCGACCCGACGTTCAACCCTGAAGGCTACGAAGTTCCCTGCGCAGTGAGAACATCTCGCGCAGGATCTTGCGGATGACCGCGGGTGAACTGAGCGTCGAGACGCCACGGGTTCGCGGGAAGTAGTCGACCCCGAACTGGATCACGCTCTTGCCCGTTTTTTTCGCACGGATCACCAGTTCGGCATCGATGAACGACCCCTCACTTTTCAGTTCCATGTCGGCGAAGAGCGACCCCCGACACAGCTTGAATGCGAAGTTGATGTCGCGCATCTTCACGCCGAACAAGAGACGGACGAGGCCGTTGTAGAACGCCGAGTAGACGGTGCGTACGTAGCCCTCGCCGGTTCGATCGAACCGATAGGCACTGACGATGTCGGCCTCGTAATAGCGCATCAACCGCACCGCGCGACGGGTCTCGAGCATGTCGAAGGGAAGGTCGGCGTCGGTGTAGAGGATGAGATCGCCGGTTGCGTTCGCAAAACCCGTCTTCATCGATCCACCGAGCTTGCGGTTGACGGGATGGTGAACGACGCGCACACGGGAGTCTTCCGCAGCGAACTTGTCGGCCAGTTCGGGGGTCGAATCGGTGGACGCATCGTCGATGATCAGCAGCTCGTAGGTTGCGATTTCACCCATCCGAACCAACTCTTCGCACAGTTCACGGCCCGCGGACAAGGCACGCTCGATGTAGTCCTCTTCGTTCCACATCGGGAAAAAGACCGTCAATTTGTTGAAGTTCGCCATGCGTTCGTCAGGCTACAGCGGGCGCCTGCGACGTAGTATTCGCCCGAATGTCGTCAGCCCAACTGTCATCGGCCCAACTGTCATCGACCCAACTCTCACTGACATGGTCCCGCCTGCTTGCAGCATCGTGGGTGCTCGTGGCAATCGCCCACGGCTTCGTGTCGGTCGCAAGCAGACGTACGGGCAAGTCGCTGTGGTGGGTCGACAGCGACGGCGTCATCGGCGCCGCGACCCCCGTCCTCGGTGCAGCGGTCGTCTACTTCGCCATGCTCGCGGCATTCATCGTTGCGGTACGTCGCCTTCGCTCGGCCCCGCTTTGTTCGGCAGCCGTGTCGATCGGCCTCGCTGCAAGCGCCTTGGTCGACCTTCCGTCCGCCGCCGGCTCGGCATTGGTCGCACTCGCCGCCTCGGGTGCAGCACTCCTTGCGTCCGTGGCGGCTCTGGCGGGGCTTACCGAACGCCACTAGTCTCACGACAACCAACGCATTCGATCATTCGGGGGAACGGAAATGCGCGGCATCAAACACCCGCTGTCGGGCGCCATCTATGACCTCACCGAGGTCGGCACGATTCTCGTGCAGAAAGACGGCCAGACGGGCGAGTTCACCAAGGACGGCGTCTATCTCGGCGGAGACATCAAACAGTGTGACCCACACCTCTGTGTGTGGATCGGCGGCCGCCAAGTGACGGTCGACCCGAACATGGCGCGCAACCAACGCGCCATCGCGGCAAAGAAGGCGGTTACGAAATGACCATGACAACACCCGCACCCGGCGAGGCACGCTCCCCGGGGCTGTCGTACCAGGATCTCCACAAGAAGGACTCACGGCCCGTCCCCGAGGTACTGCGCTGGGTGAACTGGGAGTTCATGGGAGATGCCGACCTGCCGGTCGCCGCCTACACCAGCCGCGAATGGCACGAGCTCGAGAAGGAAAAGGTTTGGAAGCGTGTCTGGCAGATGGCATGCCGCGAGGAAGACGTACCCAACGTCGGGGACACGCTGCGTTACGACATCTGCGAGAGCTCGATTCTCGTCGTACGCACGGCACCCGACACCATCAAGGCATTCCACAATGTCTGCCTTCACCGCGGACGTCTGTTGCGCGAGTTCGACGGCCCCGCCAACGAACTTCGCTGCCCCTTCCACGGTTTTTGCTGGAACCTCGACGGATCGCTGAAGCAGGTGCCGTGCGAATGGGACTTCCCGCACGTCAACAAAGACGAGTGGGACCTGCCCGAAGTGAAGGTCGGAACCTGGGGCGGGTTCGTCTTCATCAACATGGACAGCGATTGCGAGTCGCTCGAATCCTTCCTGGGTGACTTCCCCTGGCACTTCGAGCGGTGGCCGCTCGAGAAGCGCTACAAGAGCGTGCACGTCGCGAAAATTTTCCCGACCAACTGGAAAGTCGTGCAGGATGCGTTCAGCGAGGCCTTTCACGTCGTGGCCACGCACCCGCAGCTTCTGTCGAGCATCGGCGACGCGAACTCGCAGTACGACTGGAAAGACAACTACTCGCGAGCCATCACGCCGAACGGTACGCCCAGTCCACACATCAAGTTCACGCCGACCGAGCAGGAAATGTTCGATGCAGTTGCCGACAAGCGTCTCGACGAGGAACCGTCGGTGGTGCTGCCCGAGGGCGTCTCCGCGCGCCAGATGTTCGGCAACGGCGGACGCGTGACGATGCGCGAAATCTTCGGCGACAAAGCCGACGAGTTCAGCGATGCCGAATTCAGCGACAGCATTTATTACACGTTGTTCCCGAACTTCCATCCGTGGGGGGCGTTCAACCGCATCTGCTACCGCTTCAGGCCGTACGAAGACCGCCACGACATGTCGATCATGGAGTGCATGTATCTCGAGCCCTACGACGAGTCGAAGCCGAAGCCGCCGGCGGTTCCTATCCATTGGTTGGGTGTCGACGATGACTGGGCCGAAGCCCCGGAACTCGGCAACCTTGCGCGCGTTTTCAACCAGGACACGTTCAACCTGCCCAAGGTCCAGCGTGGACTGAAGGCGATGACGAAGCCCGGTGTCACCCTCGCCAACTACCAAGAGACGAAGATCCGCCACGTGCACATGCTCATGAACAAGTGGTTCCAGAAAGCCTGATCATCGGGTCAGTGTCACCAGCGGCGAATTGAACCCCTGAACGGTGCCGCAGGGTCGGTACCGTATTCGCCATGTCACAGGCTTCCCGCAGCAAGGTTCTCACGTCGTTGCCCTCAGGCGAGCGCGTGGGAATCGCCTTCTCGGGAGGGCTCGACACCTCCGCAGCCGTTGCGTGGATGCGAGAGCGCGGCGCCCTGCCCTACTGCTACACGGCCGATCTCGGCCAGCCCGACGAACCCGAACTCGACCAGATTCCCGACCGAGCGCTGCAATACGGAGCAGAGGCCGCCCGACTGGTCGACTGTCGCGAGGAATTGGTGCGCGAGGGCCTCGTCGCGCTGCAGTGCGGCGCGTTCCACATCACCACCGCCGGCAAGACCTACTTCAACACCACGCCTCTCGGCCGGGCCGTTACGGGCACTTTGCTCGTCCGGGCAATGCAGGCCGACAACGTCGACATCTGGGGTGACGGCAGCACGTACAAAGGCAACGACATCGAGCGGTTCTACCGCTACGGCTTGATGGTGAACCCGTCGTTGCGCATCTACAAGCCGTGGCTCGACCCCACCTTCGTCGCCGAACTCGGCGGGCGCAGCGAGATGAGCGAGTTTCTCACCAGCCGCAAGCTGCCGTACCGAGCGAGCAAGGAAAAGGCCTACTCGACCGATGCCAACATCTGGGGCGCGACGCACGAGGCGAAACTTCTCGAGGAACTGAACAACGGCATGGACCTCGTCGATCCGATCATGGGTGTCGCGCACTGGAAGTCGGACGTCTCAATCGTCGAGGAAACGGTGACCGTCGAATTCGTCGAAGGTTGGCCCGTCGCCATCAACGGCAAACGGTTCGCATCGCAGGTCGAACTCGTCAATGAAGCAAACGCCATTGGCGGTCGTCACGGCCTCGGCATGTCCGACCAAATCGAGAACCGCATCATCGAAGCGAAGAGCCGTGGCATCTACGAGGCCCCTGCGCTTGCCCTGCTGCATATCGCCTACGAACGCCTCGTCAGCGGAATCCACAACGAAAACACCATCGAGAACTACCGCACCATGGGGCGTCGTCTCGGTCGCCTTCTCTACGAAGGACGATGGTTCGACCCCCAAGCTCTCATGTTGCGCGAGCCCCTCATGCGTTGGGTCGGCAGTGCGGTCACGGGCACGGTCACCCTGCGGCTGCGTCGCGGCGACGACTACACGCTTGTCGACACCGCGGGGCCACACCTCACCTATGCCCCCGAACGACTCAGCATGGAACGTGTCGAAGATGCGGCGTTCGGCCCGCTCGACCGCATCGGTCAGTTGACGATGCGCAACCTCGACATCGACGACAGCCGCGAGAAGCTCGACGTGTACCGCAAGACCGGAACGCTCGGCGCGGGTGGCCTCTTGGCGCTCGGCGAAGGCGACTAACTAACCAGCCACGACGCGGGCCGCGATACCCGCGACGAGCGCCGTGCGAAACGGAATGGTGTCGGCGATGACATGTTCGTTCTCGCCGTGCGCACCTCCACCAACCGCGCCGAGACCGTCGAGCGTCGGTACGCCGATTGCGGCGGTGAAATTTCCGTCGGATCCGCCACCAACCGCGATGCCGGTGATTTCCCGTCCGTCGATTTCTTTTGCCACGGCGGACGCAATTTCGAACAAGTGCGCCGACATCGACTCGTGCATCGGTGGTCGATGAAGGCCGCCCGACACGGCGACCGACGCGCCCTCGATCACCGGGGTGAGGCCGTTCATCAGTGCCTCGACGCGCTTTTTTTCGTCGGGAGTAACGACCCGTGCGTCGACGAGGATCGTTGCGCTGTCGGGCACGGTGTTGTCGGTCGTCCCCGCCGACGCAACGGTCGGAGTGACCGTGGTGCCCACCGCGGGATCGCCGAAGCCGTTGATTCGTTGCACCTGGTGCGACAGTTCGACGAGCGCGTTGATCCCCTTTTCGGGTTCCAAACCCGCATGCGATGCGCGACCGGTGATGACGACTTCGAACGTTCCGGTGCCCTTGCGGGCAATCTTCAACGCACCGCCGTCGGCACTCGGCTCGAGAACGAGCACCGCATCGACTCCGCGAGCCATCTCCTCGACCAGCCCGCGGCTGGTCTTCGAGCCAACCTCTTCGTCTGCCGTGAAGAGCATCGAAACATGCGCGATGTCGATGCCCGACTCACGCAACATGCGCGTCGCGTGGACTGCCTGGACGATTCCTGCCTTCATGTCGAAAACACCCGGACCACGCAGCACCCCTGCCTGGTTCGAAAAAGGCCGAGCGTCGAGCGTTCCGACCTTGTGAACGGTGTCGTGGTGACCAAGGAACAAAACAGCGGGCCTGGTGGTGGCACGCACCACAACGTGCGGACCGACCGGAGAGTCGATCAGTTCCGCACTCAAACCCGTTTCGCGCACAATGAGGTCGGCCACCGCACGGGCACTGACCGCAACGCGTTCGGCATCGCGCGACGGCGATTCGATCGACACGAGGCTTGCGATGTCGGCGATGGACGCGTCGAGCGACGCCGTCGCCGCGACGAGAAAGGGGTGCACGCCAAAAGAATAGGGTGAGCCGATGGAATTCATCGCCAATTTGATGGACGCCGAAGTCGACCCTGTCGAATGGGCGCAACTACGCGAAAGCGAGGGTTGGCACGTCCTCGGTTGTGCCGACCACTTCTTCAGCCCGACAAAGACTTACCCCCATGTCTGGGTGACGCTCGCGGCGATGGCAGGCGCGACAGCAAAGGCGAAGCTCACCACGTCGTTTGCCAACAACCTCTTTCGTTCGCCGGTCGAATTTGCCCAGGCCTCGCTGCAGATGCAGCGCATCTCGAAGGGCCGTTTCGAGGCGGGACTCGGTGCCGGATGGGAAAAGGCCGAGGCGCTGGGTGCCGACATCGACTACCCCGAACCCGCGGTCCGTGCCGAGCGCTACATCGAAGCAGCTCACATTGTCCGCCGGTTCTTCGACACCGGAGCCTGCAGATTCGAAGGCAAGCATTACAACATCGACGTGCCGCGCCTCGGGCCCGTTCCCCCCGAAGGTGCCCCGCCCCTCGTGTTTTCGTTGGGCGGCCCACGCACGATCCGACACATCGCTCCCATCGCCGATCGAGTCGAGGTGAAATTGATCTCGCAGATCACCCGTGATGGTGCGGTGAATCTTCCGGCAATGGCGAGCGTGCCCGAGAGTCACCTGCACGACCTCGTGAGACGCATCCGCGACGTCAACCCGACTGTTCCGCTCAGCGTTTTCATTCTGTGCTCGGCCGGCGACGACGAGCGCACCAAGGGCGTCGAAGCGCTGCTCGGCGATTCGTTTCTCGGCGGGTTCTACGGTGCACCGGGCAAGGTCGCTGCATCGATGATGAAACTCGCCGATGCAGGAATCGACCGCATTGAAGTCAGTCCCTTCACCGAGTCCAGCTTCTCATTACTGGCGAAGGAACTTTTCTCGGCCGACTCCGCCGAGCGTCCGCCACGTTGACGGGCCGCGCCACCTGTCAGACTGACCGTCGTGTCGGGGGACGTCGTTCAAGAGCAGGTACCCCGCGTCGCAATTCTCGGTCTCGCGACCTCAATGCTCGGAATGACCGCACTGCCCTTCGCGGTCACCGGCACGAACCTTGCCGTCCCCCTCATCAAGGCGGACTTCAACGCGAGCCTCTCGACGTTGTCGTGGACGCTGTCGGGATACTCGATCGTTCTCGCCGCGCTCACCATGCTGGGCGGAACCCTCGCAGCACGTGCGGGAACGTTGCGTGCTTTCCAGATCGGTGTCGCGATCTTCGCCGCATCGTCGGCGGTGTGTGTCTTTGCCCCCAACGCGGCGATCCTTGTCGTCGGTCGCGTACTGCAGGGCATCGGCGGAGCATTCGTCGTTCCCGCATCGGTGTCGGTCGCCCTCGTGGGCTGGCCCGACTCACGGCGTGCGTTCGCAATGGGCGTGTGGACGGGCGCCTTCCCCATCGGTTCGACCACCGCGCCGATCATCTGCAGCGCCGTCATCACCGGTGGTGAGTGGCGATGGATTTTCGTCGTACCGCTGGGACTGGCTCTCGTCACTCTCGGCCTGTCCCTCGTCCTGCGCGCAGCGGGGAAGAATCAGCCAATTGCCGCTCCGGCAGCACCGGGATTGCCCGACATCACCGGCATGATCGCAGGCACCGCGGCAACGGGCCTCACCGCGCTCGGCCTCGTCCAGGGCAAGGCATGGGGTTGGACCAGCGCCCGGACGATCGGTGTCTTTGTGATTGCGGCAGTCCTGGTGCCCGTTCTCATCGCCCGATCTCGTTCACATCCGCGTCCGTTCCTTCCGGTCCGCATGTTCAGTATCCCCACGTTCAGAGTCGCCAACATCGCAAACGTTTCGGTGTCGATGATCGGCATGTCGGTCTGGCTCATCTGGCCGCTCCTGCTCGGTGGGCTCTGGAAGTACGACGCCTGGGGCATCGGCCTCGCCATGTCGCCGACTCCCGTACTCGGTGGACTCGGGGCAATCTTTTCCTCGCGACTCGTCGAGCGCTTTGGTTACCGCACGCTCCTCAGTTCCGGCGCGGTCGCACTCGTTGCCGCGACGATGTGGTTCATGCTGCGCACCGAAGAGCAAGCCGACTACTGGGGCCACCTGTTCCCCGGTCTCATTCTCACGGGTATCGGAATGGGACTCCTCTTTTCGTTCCTCAACGCCGCGGCACTTTCCGATCTCGAGCCGCACGACTTCCCCACAGGCAACGCGACCTTCAGCACCGGCCGCTTTCTCTCCGGCGCCATCGGTATTGCGGCCGTCGTTGCCATGATGAGCAACGGCGGCGACCACCCGGTCGACCCGTTCCGCCGCGCCTACGGGTTCCTCTTCGCCATGTCGATCGTCGCCTTCGTTGCGATCGTCGTCTTGTGGCCCCGCAAGCGCGCCTGAGCAAAATCCGCTGCGAATCGGTATCTTGACGCCTCATGTTTGGCATACCTAACATTCGGGAAATCGCTATGGAGACAACCCCCAAACCCTCGAAATCCGCAACCCTCCTGCGCTGTGTCGCGCTCGGAGCTCTTGCCGCCATGGCGGCCGCCTGTGGAGGTGGCTCCGATGAGTCGGGCGATACCCGCTCGGTCACCGTCTATACGGGTCGCCATTACGGGATCGAGCCGGTGTTCGACGCCTTCACCGCAGCGACGGGAATCGAGGTGCGTTTCACGGCCGGGTCCGATCCCGAGTTGCGCGAACGACTCGTCGCGGAAGGTGACAACACCCCGGCCGACCTCGTGATGACCGCCGATGCGGCGAACATCGAACTTGCCGCGGCAGCAGGACTCCTCGCACCGGTCGACAGCACGAAACTCAACGATGCGATTCCCGAAGAACTCCGCTCGACAAAGAACGAGTGGTTCGCTCTCAGTCGTCGACTGCGGGTTGTCATGTACTCAACCGAGCGCGTCACCGAACCGCCCACGTCATATGCGGCGCTCGGCGACGACAAGTGGTCGGGCAAGTTGTGTTTGCGGCCGAGCACACATCCTTACACGCAGTCGTTGGTCGCCTCGTTGATTTTGAACCTCGGCAACGAGAAAGCACGCGCGATCGTCGACTCATGGGTTGCGAACAAGCCGCTCTACATCAACTCCGACACCGACATTTTGAAGGCCATCGCCGCGGGCGACTGCGATGTCGCACTCGCGAATTCGTACTATCTCGCGCGCCTCCTGGCCGAAGAACCTGCAACGCCGGTTGCCATCAGTTGGCCGGAACAGGATGCAACGGGCGCCCATGTGAACGTGAGCACCGCGGGCATCACCGCCGCCGCCTCGAACCCGGATGAAGCCCGCGAACTTCTCGAGTGGCTCGCAACCGAAGGCCAAAAGGCCTTCGGCGACGCGAACTTCGAATACCCGGCCGACCCCGATGTGGCGCCCGCCGACGTCCTCACGTCGTTCGGCGAATTTCGGGCCGATCTTGCCGCGGTTCGTGAACTTGGTCGTCTGAATCCCGACGCGGTCGAGTTGCTGTCGCGCGCGGGCTACGAATAGGACCGCGACCCTGCGCACACTCGCAACGAACAGAGCGGGCTCGACTCTCGGCTGGGTTGCCATGGTCGTTGTCGCCGGACTTGTGGCGATACCCGTCGCCGTCATTGTGTTGTCACTCGCCGACCCGACGACGCAAATGTGGTCCGAGCTCTGGGAGACACGCCTTCCGGGAATGATCACCGACACCACGACGCTGTTGGTGACCGTCGTGGCCGGCACCGTCATTCTCGGCACCGGACTCGCCTGGCTCGTCACCGCGTACGACTTTCCCGCCCGCCGGTTGATCGGCTGGCTGCTCGTCACACCGCTTGCAGTGCCCGGC
The DNA here is from genome assembly GCA_964629075.1 of uncultured Bifidobacterium sp. GTDB lineage: Bacteria > Actinomycetota > Acidimicrobiia > Acidimicrobiales > Ilumatobacteraceae > F1-20-MAGs119. The sequence continues at coordinate 11,355 of CAZVPL010000019.1, forward strand.
TACGTCGCCGGATTTGTGTGGCTCGACACGCTGTCGGGCCCCTTCGGCCCGCGCGGAGCACGCACCATCTGGCTGTGTGCCGCGACGATGATCCTCACCCTTTATCCGTACGTCTATCTCTTTGCTCGCGCGTCATTCCGCTCCCAGGGCTCCGACGCGCGCGATGCCGCCCGAACACTTGGTCTCGGGCCGATTCGCACGTTCTTCCGCGTCGCAATTCCCGTGGCACGCCCGGCGCTTGCCGCGGGCGGTGCGCTCGTCACGATGGAGGTTCTCACCGACGTCGGAACAGTGCGGCTCTTCAACGTCAGCACCGTCGCCGACGGAGTCCTTCGTGTGTGGTTCGGCACCGGTAGCCGTGACTCCGCAGCCGAACTTGCAACAACACTTGTGATCACCGCGGTCGCGCTCGTCATGATCGAACGAGGATTGCGCCGCGGCGCCAGGTACACCACCCGTGCAGCGACACGACCAATGACGGCACTTTCCCTCGGTCTACCCGGACGCATCGCCGTGCTTGCGGGAACATCCAGTGTGCTGGCGCTCGCGGTCGGCATTCCCGTGGCGCGACTCCTGGCGTGGTCACGAGAGGCCCGTCGCAACGGCGCAACCGCGACGGTCGCCGGCGGGCTCTGGCACCACCTGTCGAGCACACTCGTCGTTGCCACGCTCGCCACCATCTCGTGCATTGCACTCGGCACCACCATGGCGCTGCTCGTGCGCCGCCGCGGCATCGCGGGACGCATCATCAGTCGCATGTCGTCTCTCGGCTACGCAATGCCCGGCCCCGTTGTCGCGGTCGGTGCAGTCATCACCCTCGCCGCATTCGACCGCACCGGAATCCTTCCCGACGGATCGGTGCTCGTCGGATCACTCGTCGGGCTGGTGTTCGCCCTCACGGTGCGTTTTCTCGCCGTCGGACTTCACGGCGTTGAATCCGGTCTCGACCAAATCCCGGCGAGTACAGCTGCAAGCGCCCGTATGCTCGGCGCGGGACCAGCGCGGGTCGCATGGTCCGTCGAAATCCCCGCCGCACGGACCGCGATACTCGCAGCGACGGCGCTCTTGATGATTGACCTCATGAAGGAACTCCCGATCACCCTTTTGCTGCGGCCCTTCGGATTCGACACGCTCTCGGTCTGGGTTTGGCAGGCAACGTCGGAGAGTCTCTGGACTCAGGCGGCAACACCTTCGCTCGCAATGATTGCCATCGGCATGGTCGCCGTCGGCGCCCTCCTCGCGGCGCTCGAGCGCGGAGCGGAGTTGACGTCGTGAGTGGTTCAGCAGTTGCACTGGACATTGCCGGGCTGACACGGGCGTTCGACGGCAGAACCGTGGTCGACAACGTCGACATGACGCTGCACGACGGCGAGATTCTCACGCTCGTCGGCCCGAGCGGATGCGGCAAATCGACGCTCATGCGTCTCATCTCCGGGCTCGAACCGGCCGACAGCGGGCGCGTGCGTGTCGGCGATCGAGACGTCACGAAAATTCCCGCGGAACATCGCCAGATTGGGTTCGTCTTCCAGGAGAGTTCGCTCTTCGGGCATCTTCGGGTCGCACAGAACGTCGCGTTCGGGTTGCGCCACCTTCCGCGGTCCGAGCGCAAGGAACGCGTCGACGAGATGCTCGACCTTGTCCAACTCGGCGGACTCGGCCGCCGCTTTCCGCACCAGTTGTCGGGTGGTGAACAACAGCGTGTTGCACTGGCCCGCGCGCTTGCACCTCGACCTCGAATCGTGCTTCTCGACGAACCTTTCGCGAGCCTCGACGAGGTACTGCGCGAGGAACTCGGCCACCAGGTGGTGTCGATTCTTCGTTCGGCATCCACCGCTTCGGTTCTGGTGACGCACGATCGCCACGAAGCAATGACATTGGGTGACCGCATCGCCGTGATGCACGGTGGTCGGATCGAACAGTGCGACACCCCTGAAGCGGTGTACCGCGCTCCGGCAACCAGGTTCGTGGCATCCTTCGTCGAGGTTGCGTCGTTCATTCCCGATGACAGTGGATCGGTGTTCGTCGCGCGTCCCCATCACCTGTCGATGACCACCGGTGGAAACGACCGCGTGGTGCGTATCGAGTTCCTCGGCTCGGGCTACCGGTACACGGTGCGCCGCGCCGACGGCAACGACGCCGTAGTCGACATGGCCGACAGAAGCGACCTGCAGGTCGGCGATACCTGCACCATCGCCGTGAACTCGACTGACCTTCATCGCCTCGCGTGATCCCGGTCAACAAGAATCGAGTATTGCATTAATACTACATAGCATTTATGCTATGGGCCATGAGTCGCCCGACCCGTGACGAAACACCCGTTTTCAACCGTCTCGATCGGATTCGCGCCGATCGCGGTCTCAGCCGACAGCAATTGGCCGATGAAGTTGGCGTTCATTATCAGACGATCGGTTACCTGGAACGCGGCGAATACAGCCCGAGTCTCTCTCTTGCGTTGCGCCTCGCCGAGGCCCTCGACATCAATGTTGGCGACGTCTTTTCTCTCCACCCTTGGGTCGAGCAGTCGCCGGCGGAGCCGGCACAGGAGCACGCGCGGTGAACTGGCTTCCCGAGTGGTCGTCATTCATCGGTTTCTCGATCGTCGTCGGGGTCGTTGGCATCGTCCGGCGGGTGCGACGCGTTCGACGTCACCAAGCAGAACACCGCGTTGCGCACTTCTTCGGCTGGCCGATCGACACCACGGGCAAGCCAACCCGCGTCTACTGGATCGAGGGCGTGACACGCGCCGACGTGGAGAATGCGTTGCTCGGTCATACCGACCAGCGTTGGGGATGGTTGTGCCGGCCCGCAGCACGGCGCGCACTCGTGGCCGCAAATCCGATCTCGTGGGCGCTCACCATTTACGGAGCAACCGACCTGCCCCTCAGCCTCGGCTACGAAGACACGGCCTTCTCTTTGTGGGCACTTCTGCCACTTGTCTTGTGGCTCGCCGTGCGTCGTTCGGTCCGACTGATTGCCGATGCACCCGCTGAATTGCTCGACGAACGTCTCGTCGCGTTGCGAGACCGAACCTACGTCAACAGCTACCGATGGTTGTCGAACGCTGTCGGTTTCGTCGCTGCTTTCCTCATTATTGCGAACGAATTCGATTCGGGTGACGACTCAATCAGGACTCAAACCGACTTCCTGACCGCGAGTGCCTACGCCTCGATATTCGCCATCCCGGCCTTGCCGAGCGTTCTACTTGCGTGGACACTGCGCAACGAAAGCCCGTCGGCCATCGACTGACAAATCACCTCGAAGAAGGATTCCCATGAGTGACTTCCAGCCAACCAACAGCAGTGCCATCACGCCTGATGGGACGCCGACTCCCCGACAGCGACGACGTTTGCCGTTCATCGCAATGGTGCTTGGTCTGGCCGCAGTCGCCGGTCTCATTGCCGGCATCGTGAGTTCGCGCTCAGAGGACGCCACACCAAAACTCGTGTGGACGCCGATCAAAGATGGCCTCGAGGAGTCGACTCTCTCCGTTCCCATGGACCACGAAGACCCTGACGGCGAATCGCTCACCTTGCGCGTTCTGCGCCGACCCGCCGACAATGCTGACGCCCGCATCGGCAGTCTCATTGTGAACCCCGGTGGACCGGGATTCGGAGCTGAACTGATGATCACAGGCGCGAAGGACTACTTCGAAGAGGATCTCTTGCGGAGATTCGACGTCGTCGGATTCGACCCGCGCGGCACCGGCCTCAGTGTCCCCGCAATTGACTGCATCGACGACTTCGATGCTTTCACCCGCGACCTGGACATCACCCCCGCAGACGATTCAGCACGACAGAAGCAGATCAAGATGTATACCGAATTTGTACAAGCGTGTGTCGAGCGCACAGGGAACGCGATCGCACACATGTCGACTCACGCCGTCGCACGAGACATCGATCTTCTTCGTGGAGCACTTGGTGAGAAAAAAATCAGCTACTTCGGCACTTCATACGGCTGTCAGCTCGGTGCAACATGGGCAACGTTGTTCCCCGATACCGTTCGTGCCGCCGTCCTCGATGGCTGTTCCGACCCCACTGCGGACCCGATCGAGTCCGTTCGCCAGCAGGCGACTGGGTTCCAGTCCTCGGTGGAGGCGTTCATCGCGGCGTGCATCGAGGTTGGCGATGAATGTCCCATTCCCCACGATGGTGACCCGGCTGAGGCGCTGCAGGAACTCTGGAACCGCGCTGCCGAAGACGGCATTGCGAGTATGCCTGGACGCCCTGAAGTGAACGAATCGATCCTCCAAACCGCGATCATTGCGGCGATGTACTCGGAGGACGCTTGGCCAGCTTTGGCAGAAGGCATCGCCTTGGCACTCGATGGGGACGGCAGCCTGCTCCTGCGACTCGCCGATGCGTACACGCAGCGTCGCGAAGACGGTACATGGGGGAACGAACTGGAGGCATTTTCCATCATCTCCTGTCTCGACAACCCCACAAGGCCCAGTGCCGACGAGCGAGAGGCACTCGATGCCGAATTGAGCGACATCGCGCCACTGATCTACCCAAAGGGGATCTACTCCGGATCTTTCTGCGATGCGCTTCCCACGGCAGCCGATGAGCCCGTGACGATCACTGGTGCGGGCGCGCCGACGTTGCTCGTCATCGGCAACATCGGTGACCCCGCGACTCCGTTCGCTTCGACGCAACGCATGGCCGGCGCACTTGCTTCGTCCGCGTTGATCGCCGTCGAAAGCTTCGACCACGGGGGCTACGGCACAAACGACTGCGTCAACGGGGCGGTCCATCGATACCTGATCGACAACGAGATTCCCGCAGACGAGAAGCGCTGCTGACTGCATCGACTGCGAACAAGTGCCCGGGGTGGGGATCGAACCCACACGGCCCTTTCGGGCCAGGGGGGTTTAAGCCCCCCGCGTCTGCCAATTCCGCCACCCGGGCAGCGGCGTCAGGCTACGCGCTGAATCTGCCGGCTGGCTTTGGTGGTGGCAACGCAAGACGTGAGTAACGGCGTCACGGCCGACCACAGTGCCGCGCGAACGGTGTCGGATTCCGGTGGCAGAAGCTCATTCACGACGATGACGCCGTCGATCATGTCGGCGAGCACCGCCGCCATCGGACGTTGCTTGACCGCAACCGCAACCAGTCCTCCGCCCGGGCGACGACGGACCGTGCGTTGAACCCCAACGATGCGCGGCGGGGTGCGGAATCCCGGGGCAATGAGACCGAATCGGGTGGCGACGACGCCGAGAAGATTGGCTGCCTCGACGAAAGCGGTGTTGCTCATGATCGGCTTGTTCGCCGTTGGTTTGCTGATCGTCATTTCCGCCACGCAGACATGGTGACAGCGGGGTGTGACACGCCACTCGTAGTCTTTCCGCGTGGCCGGCGAATCGTTGAACCCCATCCAGCAGATGGTCCTCGATGCACTCGCAAAACGCCCTGACTTTGTCCCCACAACGCCCGACCTCGCCGATGAGATCGAGTCCCATCTTGTCGAGGCACTCGAACCCCTGGCGCGGCATTATTCGCCCACAAACGCGCTGTTCATCACCAAACACAAACTCGGCTCGGTGCATTCGTGCGAAGCACATCACGTGGCCACGCGCGACACATTTGCCTGGTCGGTTCCATCCGTGCGCGGCACCGTTCTCCACAAAGCCATCGAGCTTCTCCTCAACGTTCGCACGCCCCGTAGCCCGGGCGAACTCGTCGACGACGCACTCGATCGCATCGTCGAGTCGGAACGCGGCACGGCATCCGACTTCATCGCATCGCTCTCCCCCGCCGAACAGGCCGAACTGCGTGCAGGAGTCGTCGACCTCGTCACCAAGTACGAAGACTCCTTCCCACCACTGAAACCCGAGTGGCGTCCCGTCGTCGAGTCACCGGCAAAGGTCAATCTCTTCGACGGTGCGGTCGTGCTCTCCACGCGCTCCGACCTCACCATTGGTCACCCCGGAAGCAAGGTCATCATCGACATGAAATCCGGGCGCATCACCCAGTCGCACCGCGAAGACCTGCGCTTCTACTCTCTCGTCGAAACACTGAAGTCACGCCAGGCACCGCGACTGACGGCGACTTTTTCACTCGAGTCACAGCGCATCGACACCGAAGCCGTCGGTCTCAACACCCTTCGCGCCGCCGTGCACCGACTTGTCGAGGGCGCACAGCTCGTCGACGAACTCGACCGCCAGGCACGACCCGCAGGCCGTCGCGCGGGTGTCCAGTGTCGTTGGTGTCCCCTCGCCGAATCATGCGATGAAGGGCAGGCGCACCTGAACGGCGCCGACGACGCCGACGGCTACTGAAGGTCCATCAATGCGAACGGTACGCCAAGACCCGCCAGCGAACGTGCAGTCGCGATGCGGCGACCCTCTTGTGTCGCGGGCTTCGGCACGCCGATCACATCGGGTCCGGCAAATGCACACACCGCATCGAGGTCGGCCACATTGACGACGAAACCCCACACGTGGGGGGCTGCAACGTCGGAACCTCCCACCACAACTTCAACGATCACATTGTCGACCCGATGAAAACCCTGCGTCACCCCGCCACCCGCGTCGCGCACGCGCTTGCGCGGTGCCCCGGTCAGACGGGTGATTTCGTCGCACGTTGCGTCGAGGTCGTTGGTGCGCCACACGACATGGTCGACGCCGAGACAACCGATGGTGCCGGCGGGACCGGAAAAAGCCGTGTCGGACAAACGCCAATCGACCGAGCCCGCTGCGAGCGACGTGTCGACAACAAGTTCGACGTCGACCAAAGAAAAAGAGGTCCGCTCACCCTCGGACGAGAGCTTTGCGAACCCCAATGCCTCCCACGGATCGGGAGACCCGCCCACCACCAGCGCGGCGATGGACGTCATTGACGAAAAACCTGCGAACGGATCAGCCGCGGCCCATGTTGGGACGCTTGCCGTGGTTGGCCTTCGAGCGGCGGAGGCGGGCCTTGCGCTTCTTCGTCTTCTTCGACATGGTTGGGCAGGCTAGCGCCGAGCCACTGAATCGCCACTCGCCGCACGACTCAGGGGCAACCCACCAGGCCCGCGCGAACCGCGGCGTACTCGGCTTCGTCCATGGCGAGCGTCCACCTCACCTTGACCGATATCCAGTCGGCAAGGTACGTGCACCGGTAGGTCACCAGTGGCGGTAACCACTCGGCCGGGTCCCTGTCGGACTTCGACTGGTTCACCGAATCGGTGACGGCAAGAAGTGTGCGGCGGTCGGACAGGTCGTTCGCAAACTCCGTGCGCTGCGTCTCCGACCACGCGTACGCACCCGACTGCCACGCCTCGTTCAGCGCGACCACGTGGTCGATGTCGACATCCGACGGATTCGTCCACGTCGCCCCGTCGTAGGGCGAATACCACGTTCCGCTCGTCACCCGACACGATGAACCCACCACGGCGGGGGTTCTACTGTCACGAATGAGCACGTCTTTTCGTGCGTCGCATCCGTTGCGATCGAGATCCTTCCAGTGCGGAAAGAGATCACGGTCGTATCCGACGGTGTACTCGGGGACGATGCGAATCAGGGCAAGCTGGTCGAGCACCGATGAGCCGGCGCGTGTGGTCGATGGTACGGCCGTCACGACGGCGGACGTTGAAGGTGCTGCCGGAGCAACCACTACTGTCGTCGCTGTCGACGTTGTCGTCGTTTGCTTTGTCGTCGTTGTTTGCACTGTCGTCACCGACGGCGCTGTCGTGGCGGTGACAGGAACCCGAGTCGTCGTCGGTGCTGTGGGCTGCGTCGATGGAGTCGCCGTGCCTCGACATGCCGACAAAATTCGACCAAGTCGGGCCGCCTCTGCAGGGTCGGCCGCCAAACCCCACGTGGCTTTCACCTCGACCCACTGCAGAACGTATCTGCAACGAAACGAGGGTGCCGGCAACCACCGGGATGGGTCACGGTCGGCGCGCTGAACGTTTGCACCCACCGACACACCCAATGCGATCGCTCTCAGTTTCGGATCGTTGGCGAATTCTCTGCGCCGCACAGCGCTCCATGCATGGGCACCCGACTCCCACGCTTCACGTGGAGGCACGATGAACGGTGATCGACTCGCTGGGATTCGCGAAGGAAAGGACGATTCACGAAAGCCGCCCGGCACCTCGGCAGCAATGCGCAAACCGACCGCCGGATCAGGAGCTGAAGCGTGAACGGGAGTCGCAACAACGACAAGTGCACCGCACACGGCGATGATCCATCTGCGGTGGGCATTCATCGCGCACCGACGGCGTCACGCACCGATGGCATCATGCACCGA
>CAZVPL010000019.1:19685-22941 GCA_964629075.1 uncultured Bifidobacterium sp.
GCACCGATGGCATCATGCACCGACGGCGAGGTCCATCTCGATGAAGATGCACTCGCCGGGGCACACTTCGGCCGCTTCGACGACTGCGCCGTGATGACGCAGCGCAACCCACGCAAGGCTGCGCGCTCCGCCGGGGTCGTTCAGAGGAGAACCATCCTGTGCCACATAGGCGATTCCGTCCTCGAGTTGCACGAAGACATCGGGACAGTGATCGACGCAGAGACCGTCGCCGGTGCACAGGTCTTGGTCGATCCACACGTGCATGGCCGAAAAACTACCCGTGCCCTTCGACTTGTGCCCTACCCTGACGCTGTGACCGATGCCGTGCCGCCCGTCGCGCCCCGTCGACATCACGTGTGGCACCGCCCGACAGGCGACGTCAATGACCCGTGGGCGTGGCTCCAAAATCGCGACGACCCCGCGACGATCGCGTATCTCGACGAAGAGAACGCGTTCGCCGATGAGTGGTTCGCACGGGGTACACCATCGATCGACGACGTCTTCGGCGAGATCAAGTCTCGAATCGTCGAGACCGACATGTCGGTTCCGGTTCTCCACGGCGGTTGGTGGTACGTCTCGCAGACGCGCGAAGGGCTCGCGTATCCGATCCACTGCCGCGGACGCAGTGCCGAAGGTGCCGCCGAGCAGGTTTTGCTCGACGAAAACATCGAGGCCGCCGGGAACGACTTCTTTTCGGTTGGTGCCTTCGAGATCGACCGATCGCATCGCTACGCCGCGTGGTCGCATGACGTCGACGGAAGCGAACAGTACGAGATGCGCATCCGCGACCTTTCGAGCGGAATCGATCTCGATGATCGCATCGACAACACATCGCATGCGGGCGTTGCGTTCAGCGGCGACGCCACCGAACTCTTCTACGTTCTGAACGACGAGGCGATGCGGCCGTACCGCGTGATGCGCCACCGAATCGGAACCGCCCAGTCCGACGACGTCGAGATCTTCTCCGAACCCGACGAACGTTTCTACGTCGGGGTTGGCACCACACGCTCGGGACGCTTCATCATCATCGAATCGGGGTCGCGTTCCAGCAGTGAGTGCAGAGTCGTCGACGCCGATCGACCCCTCGAACCCCCTCGGCTCGTGCGTGCCCGGGTCGACGAAGTCGAGTATTCGGTCGACGACTGGGGCGACACTTTCGTCATTCTGACCAACCTCGATGCAGAGGATTTCCGGGTCATGACCGCCCCGGTCGATCGTCCGTCGGAATGGACCGAGTTCATCGCCCACGAACCCGGGCGAAGGATCACCGACATCGATGCTTTCAGGGATTTTCTCGCGCTCAGCGAATGGCGCGATGCCCAGCCCCGTGTGCGCCTCGTGCGAACCGACGGGACCGCGACGACGATTCCCGTCATCGACGAGCCGCACGATGTCGAGCTCGAGTCGAATCCCGAGTGGGCCGCTTCGAGTGTCCGCTTTGCGTACCAATCGATGCTCACGCCACCAACCATCGCCGAGTTCGATGTCGATGGCGGACACACCACGGTGTTGAAACGCGTCGAGACGCCAAACCTCGACCTCTCCGCGTACGTTTCATTCCGCGAATGGGCGGTTGCCGACGACGGAACACGCATTCCCCTCGACATGGTTGTTCGTCGCGACACGCCCACCGATGGCACGGCCCCGGCGGTGCTCTATGGCTACGGAAGTTACGAGTATTCGATTCCACCTCGGTTCTCGGTGTCTCGATTCTCGATGCTCGACCGCGGCTGGCTGTGGGCCCTCGCGCACCCGCGGGGCGGTGGAGAACTTGGTCGACGTTGGTATCTCGAGGGACGCCTGTTGAACAAGCGCAACACGTTCACCGACACGATCGCGTGCGCACGACACCTCGAGGAACGTCGCCTTGTTGGCCGTCGTCGCATCGCCGTCTACGGCGGCAGCGCCGGGGGCCTGCTCGTCGGTGCATGCCTCAACATCTCACCGCAATCGTTCGGTGCCGCGGTCGCTGCAGTTCCGTTCGTCGACGTCGTGTCGACAATGAGCGACCCGACGCTTCCGCTCACCGTGACTGAGTGGGAGGAATGGGGTGATCCCCGTGTCGAGCCGTGGGCCACGTACATGCTGTCCTACTCGCCGTACGACAACGTCGAACAACGCGACTACCCACCGATCTACGTCACCGCGGGCCTGAACGATCCACGCGTCGGCTACCACGAGCCCGCAAAGTGGGTTGCAAAACTCCGCGCGCTTCCGCAACCACCGATCGTGTATTTCCGTTGCGAGATGGGTGCCGGACACGGCGGACCGTCCGGACGCTACGAACATTGGCGCGATGAAGCGCACAACCTCGTCTTCATGCTACGAACGCTCACGCCCCGACAATGACGACGGCGGCGACGCCGAGAAGCACCGCGTTGCGCGCGACACTGAACCACGACACGGGTCGCGGTCGTGTGACGCCGAAGCACATGCACGGAGGTCGCTGACCCGCAACGAGAACTTTCACCAACGCCATGGTGAACAAAGCAAGCACGACCACGCACAAGGTACCCACCACGGCGGGCGCAAGCCGCACAATCAGAAGTACACCGAGCACGATTTCGAACCACGGCAGGACCGCACGCACCAAGCGATCAAGCGACCGGTGACCGGTCGAAAATGGCGTGCCCTCGACCTGCCACGCGGAGCGGCTCGCCACCTTTGCGATGCCGGACCATTCGAATACAAGCCCCAGCACAACCGCGGCAATGGTGCCGTAGGTGGTCATCGACGACTCACTCGGCCGGCAGAACGGAAACGACCTTGCCCCGGTAGAACGCCATCGCGTTCTCCGTCCCGGCCGCATCGAGATCCGTCACGCGACCGACGGCGAAGTGGTGATCACCGTAAATGTCATTCGACTCGAGGTCACAATCGATCACTGCAATCGACCCGGCGAGTCGCGGGCAGCCGTTGCCCGAAGGTGACCAGTCGACACCGGCAAATCGATCGTCTGCCTCTTTGGCGAAACGCCAGCACAGGTCACCCTGGTTCGCCGCCAGCACGTTGACGGTGAACTTCTTCGCGGTCGCGATCGCCGCCCATGTTCGCGACGACGTGCCGGGGAGAAACCCGACGAGCGGTGGATCGAGCGACACGGACACGAAAGAACCGATCGTGATTCCCTGTGGTACCCCGTCGGCGTCGAAACCCGTCACAACAACGACGCTCGTCGGAACCTGGCCGAGAACCTGCCGGAAACGCTGCGAATCAAACTCCGTCACGCCGTCAAACTAGACCAGAACGGTCTGAC
>CAZVPL010000019.1:23041-27487 GCA_964629075.1 uncultured Bifidobacterium sp.
GCGGCGGCACCGACATTGCGCAAGCACGAGAGTCGGGCGTCGAGCGCGTCGTCGGAGCGCGATGGGTCGTGATGGAAGAGCGCCAGGTTCTTCACACCGTGAGTCGTGGCCACCCATACCGCGTATTCGGCCGTGCAGTGTCCCCAATCGGCCTTTCGGGCGAACTCCTCGGGCGTGTACTGCGAGTCATGGATGAGAAGGTCGACTCCATCGACAAGCTCGCGCGCGGCATCGCTGATGCCATTCGAACCATCCTTGGGCTGCTGGTGATCGGGAAGGTACGCAATAGACCGCCCGTCGAAATCGAGCCGATAACCGAGAGTCGGACCAACGTGCGGAATGAGCCGTGCACGCACGTTCACTCGGTCGATGAAGAAGTCACCTTCGTCGGTGTCGATGAAATCGATTGTTCCCGGAATGCGATCGAGTCCGACGGGAAACAGAGGAGGGCTCACCAATTTGTCGAACATTGCCTTCACGCTCATGCCGTCGTCTTGGCGAGGGCCATGGACGGTGAACACCGTGTCGGGATTCAGCAACGGGGCAAAGAACGGAAGACCCTGCGTGTGATCGAAGTGCGAATGCGTGAGAAGACACGTTCCGACGAATCGCGTGTCGCGCGTGAGACATTCGCGCCCGAAATACCGGAGGCCCGTGCCGAGGTCGAAGAGAATCGGCTGGCTTCCGGGTGACAGCACCGACACGCACGAAGTGTTCCCGCCGTAACGGATGATGTCGTCGCCGTGACACGGCGTCGAGCCACGAACGCCGTGGAACGTGACACTGAATGCCGCGCCGCGATTGGTTGCCAAAGAGTCCCCCATTGCGATGAGACGGTAAAGGTGCAGCACCTCGGAAGTAAATGGGCGGGGCCCGTGACCTTCGTCGCAGCGACTAGTTTTTCGTACATGTCGTCGAGCCAACCCACCTCGATCCGTGTCGAGGCGCGGGGCGTCGACTTCCACTGCCTCACGCTTGGCGATGGTCCCCTCGCGCTGCTCCTTCACGGGTTTCCCGACTCGGCCCACTCTTGGCGACCACTCATGGAACGGTTGGCCGAAGCCGGATGGCGAGCAGTCGCACCCTTCATGCGGGGTTACGCGCCGACGTCGGTTCCTGCCGATGGTTGCTTCCAGACCGCGGCCCTGGCCGCCGACGCAGTTGCACTCCACGAGGCGCTCGGTGGCGACGGCGATGCGGTGATCATCGGTCACGACTGGGGTGCGCCGGCAACGTACGGCGCCGCACTTCTTGCTCCCGACCGGTGGCGACGCATCGTCGGCATGGCCGTGCCGCCCGGTCCGGCGATCGGTGCCGCGCTCGTCGGCAACCTCGCACAGTTGAAGCGCAGCTGGTACATGTTCTTCTTCCAGCACCCGTTGTCCGACATGGTGGTCGCGGCAAACGATCTCGCTTACATCGACATGCTGTGGAACGACTGGTCGCCGGGCTTCAACGGCGACCAAGCGGTCGCTGCGACGAAAGATGCGCTCCGTGACCCGAAAAATCTTGCCGCTGCGCTCGGGTACTACCGCGCGACGCTCGGTGACGGCAAAAAGGACCCGGCGCTCGCCGACCTCCAGGGCCGCATGGGATCAGAGACTCCGACGCAGCCCCTCCTCTACCTGCACGGAGTGAACGACGGTTGCATTGGTCGGGAAGTCGCCGAGTTCGCGGCAGCAACGTCGCCGGCGACGGTGGACGTGCGCTTGGTCGAGGGCGCGGGGCACTTCCTCCAACTCGAACAGCCAACGGCAGTCGCCGACCATGTGTTGGGATGGATCTCATGACAAAGCCCGCTCTGCCCGACGGTCTCGTGGTCGTTGTGAAGCGCGAATGTGCAACGTGCGTGATGACCGAACCGGTCCTCGCCGACATTTCCCGCACATCGAAACTCACCGTCTTCACGCAGGACGACGCGTCGTTCCCGGAGTCGGTGCCGCACCTCCACGACGAAGACCTTTCGGTGTCCTGGCACAACGACATCGAAACCGTGCCGACATTGCTGCGAATCGAGAATGGTGTCGAAGTGGCCCGCACCGTTGGCTGGAGCCGCGATGCATGGCGGGAGATCACCGGACTGGGTCATCTCGGGGACGACCTGCCCGTCATGCGTCCGGGGTGCGGCTCACTCAGCGTCGACCCCGACTTGGTCGACAAGTTGCGTGCCCGGTTCACGGGATCGGTGTTGACGGCACGTCAGGTCGAGATGGCCGCTGCCGAGGACGAATTCGAATCAATGTTCAACAGGGGCTGGACCGATGGACTTCCCGTCATTCCACCGACACCCGAACGCGTCCTGCGCATGCTCACGGGCACCACGCGACGTCCCGACGAGGTGGTTGCACTCGCGCCGCCCGACCTCGTTCCTCTCACTGTCGAAAAGATCGCCATCAACGCGGTGATGGCCGGGTGCCTTCCCGAGTACCTGCCGTGGGTCATCGCCGCACTCGAGGCCGTCTGCAACGACAAGTTCAACATGCACGGAGTTCTCGCCACAACGATGCCGGTCGGGCCGGTCATCGTGTGCAACGGACCCGGCACCAAGCGCATCGGCATGAACAGCGGTATCAACGTGTTCGGCCAGGGCAACCGCGCGAACATGACCATCGGTCGAGCGGTGCAGTTGACGATTCGCAATGTGGGCGGCGGTCGACCGGGCGAAGTCGACCGTGCAACGCACGGAAACCCCGGGAAGCTCAGTTTCTGTTTTGCCGAAGACGAAGACGGCTCGCCTTTCGGCACGTTGGCAACCGAACGCGGCATTCCCGCCGGCACCGACGCCGTCACGGTTTTCGCCGGCGAGGGACCGCGTTGCGCCGTCGACCAACTCGCTCGCACACCCGAGGAATTGGTGACCTCCTTTGCCGCGTGCCTGAGAACGGTGATGCATCCCAAGTCGGTCATGGCGTTCGACGTGATCCTCGTGGTGAGTCCCGACCATTCGCGACTCTTCGCCGAGGCCGCCTGGGATCGCCGACGAATCCTCGATGAACTTCACTCGCGGTTGCAGATCGATTCGAACACCATCCTCCGCGGAGTCGACGGAATGGCCGAGGGACTTCCCGATCGATTCCGCGATCGCACGGTCCCGAAGTTCCGACCCGACGGCATTCTCCTCACCCACGCCGGCGGTGGGGCCGGCCTCTTTTCCTCGATCATCGCGGGTTGGGCCAATGGCGACATGGGCAGCCAGCCGGTCACCGTCGCGGTGAAGAGTTGAATCCGTGACAGGATGAAGTCCGTGACAGCAGCCCGCCTCACCATCCTCGACCCGACGAGCGAGTCGCGCCCGGCTCGCCGCGAGCTTCTCGCGCGACCGACGTCGATCGATGGCATGACAATCGGCCTGCTCGACATTCGCAAGCCCCGCGGCGACGTCTTTCTCGATCGCATCGAACAACTGCTCACCGAACGTGGTGCGCGTGTTCTGCGCTACGCCAAGCCCACGTTCACCAAGCCGGCTCCGGCCGATCTTCGACACGAGATCGCCTCGCAGTGCAATCTCGTCATCGAAGCCCTCGCTGATTGAGGCAGCTGCACGTCGTGCAGTGTGCACGACATCGTCGATCTGGAAACCCGCGGTGTGCCGGGCGTGTTCGTCGCGTCGGCCGAGTTCGTCACGGCCGCCGTCGCTCAGAGCACCTCGCTCGGGTTCCCGTCGGTGGCGCGGGTGTTCACCCCCCACCCCATCCAGGACCGCACCGACGACGAGATGCGCGCCTACGCCGACGCGGCGTACGACGAGATCGTCGCCGCCGTCACGGCTCGCTGACCGCCTCGCCCGCGGCGGCGATGGGCGTCGCCAACCCGTCGACCACCTCGACAGCGGCGAGCGCCGCCAGGGCAGCGGGCGCCACGAGCAACTTCAGGCTGCGACTGCCTCCGCCGAGGATCACCTGTTCGCGCCGCATCACCTCGGCATCGACCCAGATCGGCAGACCACCGGGTAGCCCGAAGGCCGTCACCCCACCCATGATCATCCCCGTGGCCTCGGCCGTCGCCTCGGCGGGCGCAAAGCTCACCTTGCGTGCTCCGAGACGCCGACGCACGGTGCCGTTCACGTCGAGCCGGGTGGTGGCCAGCACCACGCACGCCACGTACACCGGGGGTTCGGTCTTGCTGGCGACGACGATCGTGTTGGCCGAGATGTCGGTCGAGTAGCCGTAGTGCGCACAGAACGCCGCCGTGTCGGCGAGCGCCGGGTCGCAGTCGATCAGTTCGAAGGGCACCCCGGTGGCCGACACGGCATCGCGCACCTGCTGTTCGAGACGGTCGAGTTCACGCTCCATCGCGGTAAGTGTGCCCGATCGTCGCGGCGCCCACCAGTCCGCTGCGCCTAGGGAAGCGCCACCGTGCCCGAGGGCTCGTCGAGCACGATGACGAGGCCATCGGCCACCAGGCCGGCGACGAGCCGCTCGGTCTCGCCCGCCGACCGACCGACCA
>CAZVPL010000020.1:0-27399 GCA_964629075.1 uncultured Bifidobacterium sp.
CGTCGGTGATCACCCAGATGCCGTTGTCGGCGGCCCACTTGCCGATGGCGGCGATTTCCTCGGGTGGGTACACCGCACCACTGGGGTTGTCGGGCGATACGAACAACAACACCTTCGTGCGCGGCGTCTTTGCGCGCTCGAGTTGTTCGACCGTCACGCGGAAACCCATTTCCTCGGTGGTGTCGATGACAACGGGAACGCCACCGGCAAGCACGATGGCTTCGGGATAGGTGGTCCAGTACGGAGCGGGACAGATGACTTCGTCGCCCGGGTCGCACAGCGCCGCGAAGGCGACAAACACGGCGTGCTTGCCGCCGTTCGTCACCAACACCTGGCTCGCCTTGCAGTCGAAGCCGCTGTCGCGCTTCGTCTTCACCGCAATCGCCTCGCGCAGTTCGGGCAAGCCGGCCGCCGGCGTGTAGCGGTGGTTTTTCACCTCGTAGCAGGCCTTTGCAGCGGCCTCGACGATGTGGGCGGGGGTCGGAAAGTCGGGCTCACCGGCTCCGAAACCGATGACGTTCTCACCCTTTGCCTTCAGCGCCTTCGCTTTGGCGTCGACTGCCAACGTTGCGGACTCTGCGATTGCGGCGAGGCGGGCCGAGACCCGCGCTTTTCCCTGGGAGGTCATGGGTGGAATGATGGCACGGTGACCGCGAAATCCCCCCAAGAAATCCGAATTCCATCCGAACTTCTCCCAAGCGACGGGCGCTTCGGATGCGGCCCCTCGAAGGTTCGCCCCGAGCAACTGGCTGCGCTGTCGGGTCGCGGCGCGGCCCTCATGGGCACGTCACACCGCCAGGCGCCGGTGAAGAACCTGGTCGGCTCGGTTCGCGCGGGCCTCACCTCTCTTTTTGGTCTGCCCGACGGGTGGGAGATCGTTCTCGGTAACGGCGGTTCGACGGTGTTCTGGGACGTCGCAACCTTCGGCCTCATCGAATCACGCAGTGAACACCTCGTGTTCGGCGAGTTCTCGTCGAAATTCGCCGAGGCCGCCGCTGCAGCGCCGCATCTGGGCGAGCCCGTCGTTGTGTCGAGCGATCCGGGCACGCACCCGTCGGCGTCGAAAGCAGACGTCGACGTCTATGCATTCACCCACAACGAAACCTCGACGGGCGTGGCCATGACACTCACACGGCCGTCATTCGCGGGAGACGCACTGGTGGTCGTCGATGCAACCTCGGCGTCGGGTGGTCTGCCGTGGAATCCCGCCGAAGTCGACGTCTACTACTTCGCACCGCAGAAGTGTTTCGCCGCCGACGGCGGGCTGTGGATCGCCGCATGTTCACCCGCAGCTGTCGGGCGCGTGAAGAAGATTGCGGCGTCGAAACGCTGGTGTCCGGCTTCGCTCGACCTGAAGATCGCGCTCGACAACAGCGTGGCCAACCAGACCTACAACACCCCCGCGCTCGGCACGTTGATTCTCCTCGATGAACAGATTCGTTGGATGCTCGACAATGGCGGACTGTCGTGGTGTGTCTCGCGCTCGAAGGAATCGTCCGACCATCTCTATTCGTGGGCCGAGTCTCGCCCGTGGGCGGCACCATTCGTCGCCACACCAAGCGAGCGCTCGGCCGTCGTCGGAACCATCGACCTCGACGGCGTCGAGGCGGCCGACATCAACGCCGCCCTCCGCGCCAACGGAGTGGTCGACACCGACTCCTACCGCAAACTGGGCCGCAACCAGTTGCGCGTGGGTATGTTTCCCGCCATCGACCCCGACGATGTGCGCCAATTGACGCGCTGCATCGATTTCGTGGTCGAACGCTTGGGTGCGTGAAATCGGTGGTTGAATTCGGGGTGTGAACTCCGACGACGTTCTCACCGCGAGTTGGGACGACATCGCACCGCTGCGTGACCCGGTGTTTCTCATCGCACTGCGCGGCTGGTTCGACGTGTCGGGTGCGGCAACCCAGGCCATCGAGTGGTGCGTGCGCGACCGTGTCGTCACAATCGTCGGCAGCATCGATCCCGATCCGTTCTTCGACTTCACGCAGGAGCGCCCCGAGGTTTACCTCGACGAGGACGACGAGCGGCAAATCCGCTGGCCCGAGAACGACATTTACGTCGCACGGTTCCCCGAGGGCAACCGCGATCTCGTTCTCCTGGCCGGCGTCGAACCCCACATTCACTGGGCAACGTTCATCGACGCGCTCGTCGACGTCGCGCAGGGACTCAAGTGCTCGGCGATCGTCACTCTCGGCGCACTCGCCGATCAGGTTCCCCACACCCGGCTCCCACCCGTGGTCGGCAGCACCACCAATCCCGACCTTGCGCGGCGCCTCGGTCTGCAACAGCCGCAGTATCAAGGTCCGACGGGCGTCATCGGTGTGATGCAGGAACGCTTCGATCGCACAGGACTTCCCGCCGTGTCACTGCGTGTCGGTGTGCCCCACTACCTCACCAACGCACAGCACCCGCGCTCAACGGCTGCGTTGCTGCGCCATCTCGAACATGTCCTCGGCGTCCCAACGGGCCACGCCAACATGGACGGCGAAGTGCGGCGCTGGGCGGTGCTCCACGAAGAAGCGGTCGAAGACGACGCACAGGCACTCGCCTACGTGCGCATGCTCGAACAGCAATTCGACCGTCGCTCCGAGGCATCGATGCCGAGCGGAGACGACCTCGCCGCCGAATTCGAGAAATTCCTCCGCGACCAAAACCCCGAGTGAGGGTTCTCGGCGCCTCCAGGTGCAGAAACCGTCAACATTCGCGCCGAGATTCGTGTTCCGTTCTTACTCGGCGCGTAAACGCGCAAAAGCTGCACCTCAGAGCACCGAGAACCCTTGGTAGTTGGGGTAGTGAGCGAGCCACGACAGACCCTCGTCACCCATCGCGAACGCCGCGGTCGCAAACGCATCGGCCCACATGAGGTGCGGACCGATCACCGTGATCGACGCCAGCCGATCGACAAACGTTGCGTCGCGTCCATCCCACAGGTGTGCGCCACGTGCACCGGTTCCAGACGTTGCGACGGCGAAGTTCTCCGGAATGTCGAACCATGCGGCAATCATCGTGCGGTCGGTCGGGTCGACGACGCCGATACGCCACCTCTCCCCCGATGCCTGCAGGCCCGACGTTTGGATGTCGCCACCAACGTTGAGATACCACGATGACAAGCCGTGTGCCGAGAGAATCCGACCGGCGCGTTCGACAGCCCAACCCTTCACAAAGCCTGCAGGGTCGAGAGTGCCGTCCGGACGGCGCGAACGGAATGCGCCGTTCGACTCGTGTTCGAGCCACGTGCAGGCGTCCATCACCTCAAGCACGTCCGCCGACGCGTCGAGAATGTGCAACTCACCTCGATTGATGCGCGAAATCTCACTGTCCGCGCGAAACGTCGAGAACCTGTGTTCGATATCGACGAGAAATCCGAGCACTTCGTTCCACGCACCTTCGACCACAATGGCATCGACCGCGTCATCGACGTGCAGGCTCGCGAACGTGCCCATCACCTTGGCAGTCAGCTTGCGGCGTTCAAGGACAGCGTTCATGAGCGCGAGTCGATCACTGCCTGAAGAGCCGCGGTGTAGGCCTCCCAAGTATCGGTCGCGCCCGAAACCGCGGAAATTCGCGCGCTGTTGGCCGTGACCGCCTCGGAGTTGTAGACGGGTAGAGCACGATCGTTGATGGCGATCGACTTGCTGCGATCGTTGGGGTACTGAAGAACTTCGACGTCACAAATCGAATTCGTTTGCGTGAAGTGCACCTGCAATTGAATGCCACCCCACCTGAACAGCGCCGTGGGGCTGGTCACCAGGTCACCATCGCACGCTCCGGTCGACTCGACCACTGGGACCTCGGCAGGTGCCGGCGCGACCGTTGTTGTCGGCAGCGGAGCGAGTGTCGTCGTTACTTGCTCGACTTCGCTCGTCGGTGAAGCAGTCGTCGGTGTCACGGTTGTCGACGCCATGGGTGTCGCTTGACCCCCAGTGACCGAGTTGTCGAGTGACACCATGTTCGTTCCCGTCGGGTTGTCGAGCATCGAAACGAACGCAACACCGGCAGCGGTGAGAATCGCCGCGGGTGCAACCTGTCGCAGCAACGACGGCTTGTGTTGGTCGGTCATGTCACCACCACGCCCTTTCGGCATGAATTTGTTCAGCGGGAACGCCCGCACGGCGCGCACCACGTTGAACGGCTTTGATCATCGATTCGGGTCCGGCAACGATCACGACTCGCTCTGCGAGATCGGGGATCGCCTTCAACAAGACATCTGCAGCGAACGGATCGGGCACCTTCAACGTCGTTCGTGCACCGACCAGAACGTGCAACCGACCACCACGCATGGTCGCAAGGCTTTCAATCTCGTCGGCGTGTGCCACCTCGGTCTGCGCATGGGCGCGGTACAAAACAACGGGCTGGTTTTCGGGTCGTAGTTGTTCGAGGAACGACACGATCGGGCCGATGCCAACACCACCCGCGACGAGCAGCACCTTGTCGTCACCCACGAGGTCAGGCGTGCACACGCCATACGGACCTTCGATTGCGACCCGCGTGCCCTCCTTGATGCGGGTGAAAGCATGGCTCGCGTCGCCACGGTCCTTGACCGTGAATCGGAGACCCGCGGTTGTCGGTTCGGCCGACAGCGAGAACGGGTTGTTCGACCACCACCGACCCGGCGACAGTTCCCGCAGAAAGTAGAACTGGCCCGACGCTGCGCGATGTCGATGCAGGTTCGTGCCCCCAAGTGTGAGGCTGACAACTCCACTCGCCTCGTGGCGTACCGATTCGACCCGCAGGGGCTTGGCCAGTGAGCGCATGAGCGTGCCCCACCGACCCCACGCAATCCATGCCGCAAGGCCGACGTGGAGGGCAACCCAGAACCAGCGTGCAACTTCGTCGTTCATGAAGTCGGTGCCGAGAACGATCTGGTGGGAAAACGACAGTGCGAGACCGACATACGACAACAGGTGGATGAACCACCACGTTTCGTACGTCAGCTTCTCACGGAAGAACTTGAGGGATGTCAGCGTGACGACGAGGATCATCACTGTTCCAACCGTCGTGAGAGCCATGTAGGGCTGACGTCCGGTGAGATCTTTGATCGCGGACACCACACCGGTGGGATCCGCCCACGCCTCGACGCTGGTCACGATGTGGGCGACGAGAAAAACCGCCATCAGTTCACCGAGTATCCGATGCCAGTTGAAGAGGCGGTCGAGACCGTACCGACGCTCGAGCTTCGGAGTTCGCGTCACCAGAATCAATCCGAGAATTCCGGCTTCCGACGCCAGAAGCCCGGTGAGCGATGCAAGAGAGGTGAACACGTCGGTGGCGGAGCCCCCGAATGAGGAGACTCCTCCGTGACGAGCCCAGAGACCCACCACCACCAGAGTGAGCGCGCCGATGACGGCGCCCACATCGGTGTCGAGAACCCTGCTCGTTCCGGGGGGAAGAAGCGGCTGGGCTGCGACGGCCGGGCTGGTGGTGATGGGCCTGGACATGTTGGGGGAAGGGTATGTCAATCGGCTGGGGCGAACCGACGTGCGGTTCGTGGTGTGCGATCAGGCGTTGGCGCTGGAGGGCTGAACCTGAACATCACCCTGGAGGGTGGGCGCAGAACCGCCCTGTGCTCCGTCGTCGTCGTCATCATCATCATCGTGGTCACGATGCATGCCACCGCGCGGGCCATGATCGCCACGTGGACCGTGACCGCCACGAGGACCGTGCTCACCGCGAGGACCCATCTCGCCGGGCGTGCCCGCCGGGCGCACACCGTTCACGATGTTGTCGAGGCGCGAGTCGAGCTTGGCGAGCTTCTCGTCGGCTTCAGCCTGCGTGTGCTCTCCCGACTTCACTTCCTCGTCAAGGTGTGCCTTCACGTCGGCCGTGATCGCGGCCTTCACCTTCTCGATGTCGACGCCTTTCGCCTTCGCGACATCGGCGAGCGACGTGCCCGACTTCAGCTCGGCGCGCAATTCCTCGGCGGTCATGCCGAAAACCTTCGCAACCGCATCGGACGCAATCCGTCCACCACCCCGGGGCCCGTGAGCACCCTTGCCCGTCTCGCCGGGCGTGCCCGCCGGGCGCACACCGTTCACGATGTTGTCGAGGCGCGAGTCGAGCTTGGCGAGCTTCTCGTCGGCTTCAGCCTGCGTGTGCTCTCCCGACTTCACTTCCTCGTCAAGGTGTGCCTTCACGTCGGCCGTGATCGCGGCCTTCACCTTCTCGATGTCGACGCCTTTCGCCTTCGCGACATCGGCGAGCGACGTGCCCGACTTCAGCTCGGCGCGCAATTCCTCGGCGGTCATGCCGAAAACCTTCGCAACCGCATCGGACGCAACCGCCGCACGCGGACCGCGGGGGGCGTGGTCTGCATCGGCTGCACCATCGCTTGAGCCCTGCACGGTGATTGTGCCGGGCAATTCGGCTGCATTGTTCGCATTCGTGTCGGCCAGTTGCACGACAGCGTTCTTCGCGAACGCTGCTGCGGTTCCTTGGACACCATTGCTCGATGCTCCGGCGAATCCGGGAACTCCGAGTGTGAGTCCGGCGACGAGGCCTCCGGCAACCCCGGCCACCACGCTGGCGGCCACGATGCCCTTCTTGAGTGTTGGCTTGTTCTTCACGTGTCTCTCCTGGTTTGAGGGGTTGTGCCCTGCTTCGCCTCAGCGGTTGCTGTGACGGGACATACCTTCGTCGTCGATTCCATGAATCTTCCTAAGGACAAGTAAGAGAAGGTGAAGAAGTCACGAATGATGACGTAAGAAGACGAAACGTCTTGGGTTTCGGCGCTTACGGGCCTTTACTGGAGTTTTTTCGCCACCGATTGGCCCGCAATTCGTCCGAACGTTGCACCATTCGAGAGCGAGTTGCCACTTCCCACGTAACGGTCGCCGATGACTCCACCGGTGACTTCACCTGCGGCGTAGAGACCGGCAATTGGTTCACCGAAATCGTTCAACACCTGTGCGTCGCGATCGATACGCAATCCCGTTTGCGTGAAACACACCGTGGCAGGTCGAACCTCCGCGCCGTAGTACGGCGGGTGTGCGATGGGCCGCAGAAATTTCTTGTCTTTGTCGTAATCATCGACACCCGACGCACAGCCGTTGTTGTAACGTTTGATCGTTGCGACGAAACGCTCGACGGGCAGACCAAGTTCGCGCGCGAGACCTTCGAGTGTCTCGGAACGTTTGATACGGCCGCGACCAACTTGTTCTTCGACCATGATCGGATTCCAGTTCGGACTGCCACGCCCCTCGCGGCCGGGAATCGCTTGTTTGTAGGTCTCAACCTGCGGACCCTTGTCGGGGTTCAACACGACGTCATCGAAAATCGCAAAGGCAACGTTTCCTTGCGCGGTCATGAAACCATCCATCAATCCGTACGGCGCATTTTCCGCGCCGAAACGACGTCCGTCGCAATTGACCAACACCATCCAACCCGGCATGAATGCTTCGAGTGTCGTGACAAAGTTGGGGTGGAGCAGTCGCAGGCCCCGACCATGACCCGTTATCTGTGCGTTCACCGACTTCGTGAACTCGATCGCATCACCACGCGAACCATCGGCGCCGATGTACCACATCCAGTCGCCCGTCCCGTACGCGCCCGGGAAGAACTCCTCCATCAACCGCATGTTCTTCGCAAAACCACCCGAGGCAACGATCACGGCATGCGCACGAATCTCATCGTCTCCGACGGCGACCCCAACGACCCGACCACCCTCGACGATGAGACGGTCGATACGTTGCCCGAGCGCAATGTCGATTTCGCGCTCGCGCGCCTTGGCATGCAGTGCGTCGATGATCCCCTGACCACCGTTCACCGCACAGTGGCACCGCGGAACGATTTCTCCGCCGCCGAACACGAGATCCTCATGGAACGCCACCCCCAGATCTCCCAGCCAGTCGACCGCAGGCCCCGCCTCGTCGCAATAGCGACGAATCACCCCGGCCTCGACCATCCATTGATTGAGCGACATGTAGTCGTGGAACAGCATGTCGGCGGTGTCTTCGATACCGGCCGCCTTTTGGTAGCGCGTTGGCGCGCCCATCACGATTCCGCCCGACAACCGCGATGAACCACCGACGACACCCTCGGATTCGGCGACGAGCACCCGCGTGAAACCCGCCTCCCACACGCTGTGCGCAGCGGCCAGGCCGGCGATGCCCGAGCCAATGACTATGACGTCCACGTCAGCCGCGTTTCGTTCGGCCATGGTTTCCCCCTCCAGAGAATCAACCTGCAGACAACGCTAGATGCGCATGACGTCGACGAACGTGTCGTGGTACGCGACCCCGCCGCCCATGTCCGTCGGGCCGTCCGATGTGAGGTCGTTCACCGATGTCGCGCCGTCGTGGTGGGAGTCCCACCACCCGAACGGAATCGCGACCACACCACGACCCACTCTCGTCGACACCCTGACCGGCAGGGTCAGCGAGGCTTGGTCGTTGCCCACCCGAACGAGATCACCGTCGACAACCTGCCGATTGGCGGCATCGTAGGGATTCATCTCGGCATACGGTCCGTCCTCGCGCGGTCCGTGCGCAGGCAGGTGGGAATAACTCGAATTCAAGAACCGTGAGTGCTGCTTCGGCGACAACAAAACCAGCGGATGACGCCCGTCGCCCGTCACTCGGTCGTACCGGATACCCCCAACATCGCACCTGCCGTCGGCGTGGCCGAACACTCCGTCGGCAAACAAACGTCGGTCGGAACTTGGCAATGGAACAAAACCTTGGTCGCGCATGCGTCGGGGGTCGATGTCGCGCAGCGCCATATCGACAAGCTCGTCATCGGTGCGTCCGAAAAGCGGGTCGTTGATTCCGAACGCCAGCGCCAGGCGGCGGAACAACTCGGTGTTCGCCACCGACTCCCCCACCGGTTCGATGGCTTTGCCATTCCAGCCGAGGTTCAGGTGACCCCATGCAGGAACCACGTCGACATGTTCGATTTGCGTCGTCGCCGGCAAGACAACATCGGCGTATTTCGCGGTGTCGGTGAGAAACTGCTCACTCACCACCGTGAAGAGGTCGTCGCGTTCGAGACCCCGACGCGTCAACGCGGCATTGGGGCAAGTGGTCACCGGATTGCCGTTCCAAACAAAGAGTGCGGTGACGGGTGGCGATAGCGCATCGGTCAGCACGCGCCCGAGTTGGGTGAACGGCAACGAGCGCACATGTGGTCGGCTTGCCGGATCGAACACCGAATCGTCGACGAATTCGTTGAACCACGAACCGACGCTGCGCGACAGTCCACCGCCGAGATGACGCCACTGGCCGGTGACGGTGGGCAAACAGGCAAGAACGCGGAAGATCATCCCGCCATTCGCACGGTGTTCGGCACCGATCAAGGTGCGGATGAACGCCGGGGTCGTCGATGCATACTCGCGAGCAAGCTGCACGATGTCACTCTCGTCGAGACCGCATTCCGTGGCCGCACGGGCGGGCGACCACTCACCCGCCGCTTCGCTCAGATCGTCGAACCCCGAGACGTGTCGATCGATGAATTCCCGATCAACCAAGTCCTCGGACATGATCACATTCAGCATCGCCAAGGCGAGCGCGGTGTCGGTTCCTGGTCGAGGCTGAATGAACCAGTCGGCAACGTCGGCGGTGATGGTGCGCACCGGATCGATCACCACCAGTTTCGCCCCGTTTGACCGTGCGCGCTCGACGAACGGCCAAAGGTGACGGTTGGTCAGGCGGGTGTTGGTTCCCCAGAGAATCACGTACTTCGCATGCTCGACGGTCGTTGGGTCGGTACTCATTCCGGTTCCCGTTGTGGCGGCGTAGCCGGTTTTCGCGACACTTCCACACAACGCACCGTGCGTTGTCGATGCACCCAAGGCGGCGAAGAAGCGCCTGTCGAGCGACGACATCTGCAACAAACCCTGGTTCCCCGCAGACGACCACGGAAGAACGGTTTCTCCGCCGTACCGAGTGATGCGCTCACCGACGGACTCCACGATCAAGGTCAGGGCCTCATCCCACGACGCCCGACGGAACCGCCCGCTGCCCTTCTTGCCATCGCGCACCAACGGCGTCGTCACGCGGTCGGGGCTGTAGACACGCTCGAGAAAGTGGTTCACCTTCGGGCAGAGTTCACCCTGCGAAAACGGGTGCGACGGATTGCCGCGCATCTTCGTTGCAACACCGTCGTTCACCGTCACTTCCCACCCGCACGAGTCGGGACAGTCGTGGTGACACGTGCCAAGGACGATACGCACGGGCTCATCTTGGCATGTCGTTATGCTGAACCTTGGATGTTTTTGCTCGTCGCCGCCCAACGCACCGAAGGTGCTTGGAATTGGATGAAAGACGAAGGCCTACTCATCGTCGCCATCACCTCGGGGGCATTTTTTCTCACACGGGTGATCGGACTCATCGCAAGATTTCAAGCACGCCGTATCGAACGTCTCCGCGCCACACTCGACCCTCTCGGCCACAATCCCATCGGCGCTTACCAGGGGGCGCTGGTTGGCGCCGCGCGATGGGGGCTCAACTTCACCATCGCAATCGTCGGCTTCATTTGGGTTCTGCTGCTCCTCAATCTCCCTGCCAGTGCAGTCGTCCCAATGGTGTCAGTCGTCGGTGCGGGTCTCGGTTTCGGTGCCCAACAGATCGTCGGCGACGTGCTCGCCGGAATCTTCATCATTTCCGAGCGTCAATTCGGCGTCGGCGACGTCGTCAACGTCGGGCCGCTGGTACCCGTCGGTTGGGTCGAAGGCCGCGTGGAGGAAGTCACCCTGCGCGTCACCAAGATCCGCACGTTCGACGGCGACTTGTTCACCATCGCGAACGGCCAGCTGCGCCAAACCATGAACCTGTCGCGCGACTGGTCACGCGTACTCATCACGGTGCCGGTTTCGCGCGAGGCCGATCTCGACGCCACCATCGACCAGTTGAACCGTATCGGTGCAGAAATTGCCACGGACCCGGAATGGGCACCGCTCATCCTCGAGGCACCGAGCGTTCTCGGTGTCGACGACATCGGGGCCGAGACCTACGACCTGCGCTTCTCCGGACGCACGCTTGCCGCTCAACAATGGAAAGTGGCGCGTGAGATTCGTCGACGTATCGCAATGGAGGGTGCTCCGTGATGCGCGAAACACGTGTCCGTCGCATTGGCCGCGCCACCATCGGTTCGGCAATCGTCTTCGGCGCCTCGCTCACCCTGTGGCTCAGCCAACGCCCCGAGGAAAAGCTCCAACAGACACCCGAAACCATCCCGTGGCCGAATGTCAGTTGGGTGATCGTCACGACGACGTCCACATCAAGCACGGTGGTAGAAACAACCACCACGAAGCCCAAGCGTCCGACCACCACGGTCGGAACAACGACCACGATCGTCGACACCTCGACAACGATCGATCCGTATGCATCAATGACAACGGTCGGGGCGGACGAATCCACCCCGACCGTGTCGGATACTTCAACCACGACGACTCTGCCGTCGTGAGCTCATGATCAGCCGGCGTTGATCGTCTTCGCCAGAGACTCTGCAGCCTTGAGGAGCGACCCCGTCACCGGTGCGTAATACAGCGACTCGGCCAACTGCGGTCCGCACTCATCGAGAAGGAAGGTTGCGAAGTTGGAAACGATCGCATTCTTCTCGCTCGGAGCAGTCTTGCCAAGCAGATATGTCACCGCAGTGATCGGATAGGCGTTGGGTTCTTTGTTGTCGTACTTGAACGAGATGGTTCCCTTTGCACCGGGGATGTAGTCGCTCAAGAAGGCCGACACGTTCGCTGAAGTCGGGTACACGTACTTTCCTGCCGCATTCTTGATGTACGCGGCCTTCATACCCTTCGCTTCGCGCTCGATGACGAACGACACTTCGGTGTAGCCAACGGTACCGTTGTTGTCAGCCACGTAGTTCGACAAGGCGGTTGAACCGCTCTGTCCCTGGAAGCTGCCGGGTACCGCACTGGCTCCGCCCGGGAAGGCCGACGTGAACGCGTCGTTCGTCGTCCAGGCATTGGCGGTATCGGTGTTGCGCAAGTAGTTGACGAAGTTGTTCGTGGTGCCGGAACCATCACTGCGGTAGACCACGGTGATGTTCTTGTCCGGCAACTTGACTTTCGCCGACTTGAACGATGCGAGTCGCTTGTCATTGGCGTTGATCGTGTACTCCGCATTCGGAACGGTCTTGATCGCAAGAGTGACTGCTCCGACCTTCGTCGGTGCCGACTTGACGATCGTCTTCTTGCCCTTCAGGGTTTGAATCACGTCGATCTTCTTGCCCTTTGTCGCTTTCGCGGCCGCAGCGGTCATGTTGATCGCAACCGTTGCTGTCGTTGCGGATTCGGCCTTCATGGTGACGACTGCACCCTTGTAGTAACTCTTCTTCACCGAGTTGGCAAAGACCGGGTGCGCCTTCACATCACGCGCGATCGCGGGATCGTTCCACTTCGTGATCTTCCCGGAGAAGATTCCGCCCACTGTCGCTGCGCTGAGCGACAAGTCGGCGCCCTTCAACTCATCGAGTCGGAACACCACGCCGATACCACCGAGAACGTACGGCACGTAGGTCCACCCGAACGAGGGGGCCTCGGATGCCGCGACGAGCGAGTCGGTTCCGGCAAAGTCAACGAGATTTCCGCGGAAGTCGCGCTTTCCACCACCTGATCCCTTTGCCGTGTACGAAAGGGTGTGTCCTGACTTCTGGTTGAAAATCGGGATGCATGCGTCGAGGAAGGTCTTCGGGAACGTTGCGCCCGAGCCCGACACCGACTCTGCCTTCGCGACGCCGGAAAGTCCGAGGCTCGCAATGAGCCCCGCAATTGTTCCGGCGATTGCCTTGCGGCGTAGTGCCATTTCTTGGTCCTCCATGGTTTTGGAACGTCAACTTTTTGACAATTCAAAACTAGAAAGCCAAGGTCAACCCAAAGCAGTGCCGGAGTGAATGGCTCGGTTCACCAAGGTGAACACTCGCTGAACGAAATCAGCCGAAACGACCCTGAACGTAATCTTCGGTTCGCTTGTCGGACGGCGAGGTGAACATTGTCGCGGTCAAACCCGACTCAATGAGGCGACCGGGCCCACCGTCGGCGAGGAAAAAAGCACAGTAGTTCGACACTCGTGCGGCTTGCTGCATGTTGTGCGTCACGATGATGATGGTCATCGTTTTCGAAAGTTCACCAATCGTTTCCTCGATCCGCAGAGTGCTGCCGGGGTCGAGTGCCGAGCACGGCTCGTCCATCAACAGAACCTCGGGGTTCACTGCCAGGGCACGCGCAATGCACAAGCGTTGCTGTTGGCCTCCTGACAACGAACCGCCCTTTGCGCCGAGGCGGTCCTTCACTTCCTTCCAGAGTCCGGCTCGGGTGAGGCAATCCTCGATCAGCTCGTTCCGATTCGGTGTGGAGAGCTTCGCCAGCTTCAGCCCGGCCGCAACGTTTTCGGCGATGGTCATTGCGGGAAACGGGTTCGGCTTCTGAAAGACCATGCCGATTTTGAGCCGAATTTCTGCCGGATTCACCGAAGGGTCGTAAATGTCGCCGTCGTGAAGAAGGACCTCACCCGCCATGGCCGCCCTCGGGATGAATTCGTGCATGCGGTTCAGAATTCGAAGAAATGTCGACTTGCCACAACCGGAAGGACCGATGAGACCGGTGACGGTGTTCTCCGGGAAGAACAAACTGACATCCTCGAGCGCGTGGTGCTTGTCGAACCAGGCGTGGACACGGCGAGCCTCGAGACCTGCTTTGCCCGATTGCGTGACCGGCACCTGTGAACTCGTTTCAGACACGACACTTGGAACGTTAGCGGTCACGGCACTGCCTTTCGTAATGGTCATCGCTTGTCCTTTCCACTGAGGCCACGAGCGATCATGAAGAGCGCGAGGACGGCGGCCAGCAACAACAGCGAGCACGCCCATGCTCGTGCGAAGGAATTCTCGGTTCCGCTCTGCAGCAGCCCGAAGGTGAAAACGGGAAGCGACGCCACCGGACCTTCTGTTGGTGAAAAAGTCGTCGCGGTGAAGTAGCTCGCCGTCAACAAGAGTGGCGCAGTCTCACCGGCGATTCGGGCAACACCAAGGATCCCCGACGTGACGATGCCACTTCGAACGGTGGGTAGCACGACGAACAAGGTTGTCCTCCACTGCGGAGCCCCAAGGGCATAGCTGGCGGAGCGAAGGTCATCGGGCACCAACTTCAAGACCTCTTCCGCGGTTCGCGCAACCGTCGGCAACATCAGGATCGCAAGCGACAAGCCTCCGGCGAGCCCCGTGAACCGCTCCATGCCCATCACGACGGTCGAGTAAATGAAGAGGCCGGCGACGATCGACGGCACACCACTCATCGATTGAATGATGAAACGAACGAGGTGTCGGATTCGTCCGCGCACTTCCGTCACATAGACGGCGGTGAGGATTCCGAGTGGGAGCGTGATGACGGCCGCGATCAGGACCATCATCAGTGTTCCAACGAGAGCATGAATCGCCCCACCCATGTTCAGTTCGTCATCAGGGCTGGCAATCCTCATGTCGTCGGTGAGGAAGTTCCAATTGAGTAACGCCCCGAGCCCGTTCGAGACCGCAGTCCACAAGAGCGAAATGACGGGATACAGCGCGATTCCGGTCGTCGTGATGATGAGGGTTGTCGCCAGCGAGTCGGTCGTCCCGACGCTTCCCTTCGAGCGCGCGAGGAGATACGACCCGATGATCGAAAGAGGCGCAAAAATCAAAAGCCAGCCATCAAACCCGGCCAGACCACTGAACGCGACCACCAGGGTCGCGGCCGTGGCGGAAACCGCAGCTGACCCGATTTGGGGGGCCAACGTCCGCGGAGTGACGCGCCACGGGCGCAGCGGTTCGACCGAAACTTCGACAGCGATATCGCTCATGACTCGAGGGGTGATGCTTTCTGCACGATGTACGTGGCCGTCATGTTGACCGCCATGGTGAGGATGAAGAGAACGAATCCAGCGGCAAGGAGTGCCTTGATTTCGTACTCGGTCGCCTCACCAAACTTGGTCGCAATGAGTGACGCGACGTTGCCACCTTGCGACTCGAGGATGCGGAGATTCGGCTTGAAGACCAGGTTCAGAACCAAGTAGACGGCCACTGTCTCGCCTAGCGCGCGACCAAGGCCGAGCATCGTGCCTCCGACCACGCCGCTCGATCCGTATGGCAATACAACGTTGCGAATCGAACCCCACCGACTTCCTCCGAGTGCATAGGAGGCAGAAATCAAATCGGGT
The DNA here is from genome assembly GCA_964629075.1 of uncultured Bifidobacterium sp. Lineage (GTDB taxonomy): Bacteria > Actinomycetota > Acidimicrobiia > Acidimicrobiales > Ilumatobacteraceae > F1-20-MAGs119. The sequence continues at coordinate 15,150 of CAZVPL010000020.1, forward strand.
GGTGTCCGTGAAAACACCTCGCGCGCGACCGACGTGATGATGGGGATGATCATGATTGCCAGGACCAAGCCCGCCATGAAGGGACTGCGATCGAATTGCTCGTTCTCGACACCGAACAAGGGAAACCATCCGGCGAATCTGTTCAGCATCTCGCCCCATGATGCGCCCGTATTCGTGAATACAGCCACTGCCCAGAGTCCGTAGACGACCGATGGAACGGCGGCGGCGATGTCGATGACCAGCCGCACGGTCGACCGCAGGCGTTCGGGGAGATAGAACTCGACGAACAGGGCCGCACCGACCGACAACGGAAGCGCAACCACAACCGCGATCAAAGAGACGATGATCGTGCCGAGCAGCATCGCCCACACGCCGTAAGAGGAATCGGATCCGTCGAGCTCAACTCCGGTGGTCCAGTCCGACTTCGTGATGAAGTCGAGCCCGAATCGACCAAAGATCTCGCCACTGCGGACGATCAAGAAGACCGCGATCAGGCCGAGGAGAACCAACGATGACAGAGCACCAGCGGCCACAATGCCCCGGAAGATTCGGTCTCCCTGGCTTCGCTGGACGACGATCTCACGGTGAGGAGGAAGCTCGACCTCTCGATCCGTCGTGGCGCTGAACTGAGTCATGGCACCGAGATGCTGACAGAGGCGGGTTTCTCGGAGGGGAACCCGAGGTGTACGGAAGGTGAACGACGCCGAATTTTTCGGGTCGCATCGTCTCGGCCCGGCCGGCCTACACCGCGACCGGTACGACCCCGAACACGTTGACGTCGACCAGACCGTGGTCGGTGATGCGCAGATCGGGAATGACCGACAAACCGAGGAAAGAAAGCGACATGAACGGCGCATCAAGCGTGATGCCGAGGGTTCGGGCCACGTCAACGACATGGTCGATTTCGGCGGCAACCTCGGGCAGCGACTTCTCGCTGATGAGACCGGCGATCGGCAACGCCACCTCGGCGATCACCTCTCCGTTGACGACGACAACCTGTCCCCCGCCCATCTCGGCAACACGCGCGACCGCAGCTGCCATGTCGGCGGGCCCGGATGCATCTCGGGCGCCAACCACCATGATGTTGTGCGCGTCGTGAGCGACGGTCGACGCGATCGCACCACGCCGAATCCCGTATCCCGACACGTAGCCGAGCCCGATACGCCCGGTTGCCTTGTGCCGTTCCACCACGCCGATGCGCGCGATGTCGTTTCGGGCGTCGTTGACGTCGAGGATCAACGACGTCGTGCGCACTGTTCCCGAGGTGACACCGATAACCCGAGCCTTGCCCGACGCCGGTGGCTCGATTGTCATCTCCGCCGCCGACGGCACGTGGTGCAGCCGCACCCTGTTGTAGAGACTCTTCGGTGCCGCAACCTGCGGCACGATGCCGGGAAGAATCTTGCCGTCACGGGCGACGACGCGGCCCCGCTGCAACACCATCGACGGTCGGAAACCCTCCAGCGTGTCGAACACGACGACGTCGGCCTGGTACCCGGGCGCGAGCTGACCGAGGTGGAAGAAGTTGTGGTACTGCGCGGGGAAGTACGAGCCGATCAACAACGCGTCGATTTCGTTCAAACCCGCTTCGACGGCAAGTCGGATGCAGTGGTTGATGTGGCCCTCGTCGCGCAACAAGTCGGGCTCACGGTCGTCGCTGCAAAATGCCGAGCACAGCGGCCCATGATGCAACACCGTCGGCAACAACTCGACGAGGTCTTGGCACACCGACCCTTGACGAAGGAACACCCACATCCCCTTTTGACGTTTTTCGTGGGCTTCATCGGGCGCGAACGATTCGTGGCAACTCTCCACACCCGCCGCAAGGTACGCATCGAGTGCCCGTCCGGTGAGACCCGGTGCATGACCGTCGACGCGGCGCCAACCCGCCGTCTTGATGATCTCACGGAACATCGGATCACCGTTGATGACCGCCGGAAAGTTCATGACCTCGGCGACACCGATCGCACCCATCTCGTCGATGATTTTCTTCACGTCGGCAGGCGTGAACGCTGCCCCCGCACTTTCGAACGGAGAAGCCGGAACGCACGACGAAGCGGCAACGCCGAACGTGAACGGCATCTGCTCGGCCGCGTCGACCACCGCCTTGATCCCTTCGAGCCCGGCAACGTTCGCAATCTCGTGCGGATCGGCCGCCACCGCCGTGGTGCCGTTCGGCAGCACGGCCTTCACGTATTCGCTCACCCACAGCTTTGACGATTCAAGGTGCATGTGGGCATCGACGAATCCTGCAACGAGTGCAGCGCCATTGACGTCGATGACTTCCACTGCATCACGGTCGCCCCAACCCACGACCGAACCATCACAAATTGCGAGGCTGGTTTCGACCCACTCCTTTGTGGCCGGGGCAAGCACTCGACCGCCGCGAATCAACAGATCTGCGGGTTCGTCGCCACGCGCCGCTGCGAGAGCCCTGAGAGATACGGGTGGTCGCGCCATGTGGAGACGCTAGTCCACTGGGAACTTTCGCCGCGACGATGACAAACTGACGACATGGGATTGCGCGATGGTGATGGTTGGGTCGACTGTGACTGCGGCCGCTATCACTGGGGCCTCTACGGTGCGGCCGGACTTTTGTTGGTGCGTCGAGACCTTCCCGAGCCACACGTGCTCTTGCAGTTGCGTGCGGCATGGACACACGGTGGCGGCACGTGGGCGCTGCCCGGTGGCGCGCTCGACTCTCACGAAGATCCCATTGCCGCCGCAAAACGTGAGGCCTGGGAAGAGGTGGGCATCGAGGAACACCACGTCAGCGTTGTCGACGTTTTCACCGACGACCATGGCGCATGGGGTTACCACACCGTCATCGCTCACTGCCACGGCGACGCCAACGCCGGCATCGCAAACGGTGAGTCAGAGGCCCTTCACTGGGTTCACGTCAACGAGGTCCACACCTACGACCTGCATCCGGGCTTCGCCGGTGCATGGCCGCACCTGCACCCCCGCATCATCTCGTCGCTCACGACCTGACGGACTTTCGTCCTCGAAGAGGGCGGCTACTGTTTCAGTCATGTCGAACATCGTGATCCCACGCTTCGGAGAACTTCTCGGACCCTTCATTTCCCAGGTTCCGCCCGAGATTTCGCCCCGCTTTCTGGCATTGCTCGAGCGCGGCGCCGCAAGCCGCTACCGGGGTTGGGCCGACATGTTGCCCGAGCATTCCGAGGGGCTCCTGCGCTGCGCCGAGGCGGAAGACGAGATCGCAAACCGCATCGAGGCTGCATTCCCGATGGACGAATCTCGCCGTGCGGAACTCGAGGCTCCGTTGCCCGGTGCGCTGAAGACGTACTACGACGTTTTCGCACCACTCGACGTGTGGGACCAGTTGCGCATCCAGGCGAATGCCGAACGGCAGGGTGCCGGCGCGTGGGAACGCATCGCGGGCAACCACCCCGACCCGAAGGTCATCGCGGTGTTGAATTCCTGTTCCGAACTGGAACTGACGAGCGCCGACTACCTCGACGCGCTACTGGCCGAACACGACGGGCGCTAGTTCGTTTTCGTCGTCGACGATCGCGTCGACGATTCGCTTCGCGACAACCTCGGGCTCGAGGCCCTGCTTCATCTTTGGTGCATCGCCGAAAACGGCGCGCGTTGCAAGGCCGGTCTCGGTGTGCGGAGGTCGTGCATCGATGACGTTGATCTTTCGGCTCCGCAGTTCGCGGCGCAGCACCGGACACGCCGCCGACAGCCCCGCCTTCGCGGCGGTGTAGGCCGCCATTCCGGCCGTTGTGAAGTCGACGACGGCGCCCGTGATGAACACGATCGCTCCCCCATCGCGCAGATGCGGCAGAAGATCGTTCGTCAATTCAAGCGGACCCGCCGTGTTCACGTCGATGAGTCGCTGTGCGGAGCCCTGCGGAATGCTTCCGTGTGCGCCAAAACCAACCACACCCGACGCGAAGACAACTCCATCGATGCCACCGTGGTCGGTCACCAACTGAGTGATGACGGCGCGATCCTCGGCCACGCTGATGTCGCACTCTCCTCCCGAGGTTCGCAGGGCGTATCCGCCACGCGCCTCGATCTGGGTCGCAACCTCGCGACCGAGGCCGCCACTTGCGCCGGTGACGAGAATCAATTTTCCGGAAAGTTCCACCGCGCGATGATGACCCACCGACGGTCGTTCGGCCTCACCGTGCGAAGCGAATCTCGCGATCGTCAACGATCGCACCGAACTTCACTTCGGCTGGTAGCCACCCATTTCGGTGCCGACCGACGGCGGCTCGTAGAGATACGGCGCGGGCATCTTGTACTCGGTATCGGTGAGGCGCCAACCCCATTGGCTTGAGACCAACCAACGCTTCGCCCTCCACGTGCCGTCACCCATCGGAACAAAGGTTCCTTCGTACATCCCGCCCTGGTTGCCCCAGGCGATGGTGGTGACGAAGAAACTCGTCACTTTCGCCTCGGTGATGTCGTCGTTCACCCACACCGATGTGTTCGACGCATTGTGGCGGTGCCCGTCGGCTTTGATGGGGCCGTAGACCGCGCGAATCTTCTCTTCGGTGTCGAGGAGGAGATTTTGTCCACTACCCGGTGGATAGTTCGAAATGACGAGGACGGCGTCCTTCGTGAACACCTCATTGATGAGGAGATCGATGTTGTTGTTGTCGATTGCGTAGAAGTAGCGGTGGAATGCATAACGCACCGCCTCGATGGCTTCGAGCCGCGCGATGCGGCGCTCCAGATCAGCTGACATGTCTCCCCCGATTGTGTTGTTTCCCAAACGTTTGCGTTCACAACGATCTCGTTGCCGCAACTACGCTGATCGTATGTCACAGCCACGTTGGCTCAACGAAACCGAAGCCGTGGCCTGGCGGGCGTTCATCGAGAGCATCGGTGATCTGATGGGTGCCTTTGAATCCGGTTTGGCAAAGCACCAACTCACCCTCGGCGACTACCAAGTCTTGGTGTACCTGTCGGAGGCCGACGGTCGTCGCATGCGCATGTGCGACCTTGCCGATGCTCTTCGGCTGTCGCCGAGCGGTCTCACCCGTCGCCTCGATGGGCTGGTGAAGTCGGGCCTCGTCGCACGCGAGCCCAGCGCGGAAGACCGCCGCAGCATGATGGCCGTCCTCACGTCGGCTGGCCTGCGCCGTCTGCAGAAAGCCGCGCCGGATCACGTCGAAAACGTACGTGACCATCTGTTCAGCCATTTGAACCCCACGCAGGTCAAGAACATGGCGAGCATTTTCGAATCGATTCAAAGGGGAATCCGCAGTTGAGAAAGCCCGCCACTCAGCACACACGCGCGGTCAATGCCGCCGTCAGCTTCGACCTCGACACCGACGACTTCACCCGCGCCGACCGTGGCTTCATTGCGGCGATTCCCGAGGGTCGCATCACCGACCCGGCCACCGGACGAACCGTGTGGGACATCTCGCGGTATTCGTTTCTCGCCGATGACGCCACCCCACCCGAGACGGTGAACCCCAGCCTGTGGCGACAAGCACAGCTCAATCGCCGCCACGGCCTGTTCGAGGTGGCACCGAAGTGCTGGCAGGTGCGCGGCTACGACATCTCGAATATCACCTTCATCGAGGGTGAAACGGGCTGGATTGTGATCGATCCCTTGACATCGGGCCAGAGCGCCCGGGCATCACTCGACCTCGCCAACCAACACCTCGGTTCCCGCCCCGTCGTTGCAGTGATTTACACGCACTCGCATGCCGACCACTTCGGTGGAGTCAATGGCGTCACTTCGCAGACCGATGTCGACGCCGGTCGCTGCATCGTTGTCGCACCCGAAGGATTCCTGCACGAGGCCGTCTCGGAGAACATCATCGCCGGCCCCGCAATGCTGCGGCGGTCGGCGTATCAATTCGGTCCGCTGCTACCACCCGGACCCGATGCGCACATCGACGCAGGCCTGGGAAAGGCCGTGCCGCACGACATCTCAGGTCTCATCGCCCCCACCCACGACATCACCCACACCGGACAGGAAATGACAATCGATGGTGTGCGCATCATCTTTCAGATGACGCCGGAAACCGAAGCTCCGGCCGAGATGAACTTCTTCTTCCCCGAATTCGGCTGGTTGTGCACTGCCGAGAACTGCACGCACACGATGCACAACCTCGTACCGATTCGCGGCGCGCAGGTGCGCAACTCGCTCGCCTGGTCGAAATACGTGAACGAAGCAATCGAGCTGTATGCGGGGAAGGCGAATCTCATGTTTGCCTCGCACCACTGGCCACGTTGGGGCACCGACAACGTTCGCGAATTCCTCACACTGCAACGCGACCTCTACAAATGGATGCACGACCAAACGATGCGGCTCGCCAACAAGGGCTACGTGCCCACCGAAATTGCCGCCGAACTGCGTCTGCCCGAGGAGTTTCTCGCACAGAGCCACACGCGCGGCTACTACGGCGACCTTGTTCACAACTGCAAGGCGGTCTACCAGCGCTACCTCAGTTGGTACGACGGCAATCCCGCGAATTTGAACAAGCTCGCCCCGGCCGACGCGGGCAACCGCTACGTCGAGCTTGCGGGTGGCGCCGACGCGCTGCTCGCCAAGGCGCGATCATGGTTCGAAGGGGGTGAGTACCGCTGGGTTGCGGAATTGGTCAACCATCTCGTTTTCGCCGACCCCACCAACGTCGCTGCACGCGAATTACAGGCCGACACCTTGGAACAGCTCGGTTATCAGGCCGAATCGTCGACGTTCCGCAACGCCTACCTGCAAGGCGCACAAGAACTGCGACAGGGCCCGCCAGACGTGAAGGGCGGCAATGCCCGTGGACGGGGAATTCTCGTCGCCATGACCGTCGAGCAGATCTTCGACACCATCTCGGTGCGGTTGAAGTCGGAAGCCGTCGGTGGCCTCACTGCTCTCGTCAACTGGAACTTCACCGATGTGAACGAGCACTGGGTGCTTGGCTTGTCGAATCGCACCCTGTTTTCGGTACCCGGCCGCCACGACGACAACGCGACGGTCACGGTCACCACGACGCGTCTCGACTTCATCCGCGTGATGCTGCAGGAAACGACGTTCGTCGACCAGCTTCAGGCGGGCAACATTGCCCTCGACGGCGACGCGTCCGCCCTACTGATCATCTTCGGCAATCTCGACGCCTTCGAGCCCGGCTTCGCAATCGTCGAACCCTGACCAGTCGTCGGGTTCGAGACCGTCGGCAAGTACTGCGTCCCATAGCTTCGAGTCCTCGGACTCAGCCCACTCCCTGAACGCGATCTCGTACATCTCGCCGAGCTCTTCTGCGCCGATGTGCAGGTGGTTTAGCTTCATGACCAAGTTCTAACAGTTGGGTGTGAGTAGCTTGATTGCCGTGGAAGATGCAGAGAACCTTGCGGAATGCGGCCTCGACCCTGAACTCCGGGAGCGGTTGCTGAACGAACAGGTGGAGTGCACGTTCATCTGGACCAACAAGGCCGGCCAACCCTTTGGCGTTGCCATGAGCTTCATTTGGCGCAAGGGCAGCATCTGGCTGACGGCTGCCGGGACCCGGGCACGCATCCCCGCAATCCGTCGCACGGGCTACGCGGCAGCGATGATCTCGTCGGTTGGCACCACGATCGGTCCCGGCAAGACGGTGTCGGTGCGTGGACGTTGCATCGTCCACGACGACCGCGCAACGCGCGACTGGATGCTTCCCGAACTGGCCCGCGCCATCCGCAAAGACGACGAAGCGGGCGCTCAGGCCTTCCTTGCTCTTCTCGACTCGCCGGGTCGCGTGGTCATCGAGTTGAAACCCGACTACGAACTGAACTTCGACAGCAAGAAGATGTGGGCCCGCAAACCCGACGCGGCTCCGCCGGGACGCTTCGACCACTGATCAGTCGCCGGTGGCGAGAAATGCCATCGCCTTCTTCGTTACAACCGGATCGAACCCGACGCTGAGATGTCGATAGGCGTCGACGATGACACTGCGCCACAGCATGCCCCCGGCAAGCTCCTGCGAAACCGACGCGGGAATCACATGATCACCGGACGTCGACACCACGATCACATCGAGACGGGTTGCTGCGCCGTCGACTTCGATGGTCGACAGCGGCCTGGGTGGCGGTGGAAGTTCCATGCAGACGCGATCGAACGTTGCACCGAAGCCGATTCGGGGGTCGCGTTCGGGTACTTCGATTGCCGCACGCGTTTCGGCTCTCGTGACGTCGGAACAGTGCACGCCGATCTGCGTCTCGATACCACCGTCGTTCTTGCCGTCGGGGGTCTCGCCCAGCCGCAACGACGCCAGCGTCGAAACGTCATCCGGTGCTTCGGGTTCGTACAGCAGGTAGTCGCGCCACAGAGCCGCCTCTCGTGGGGTCATCGGTCCATCGAGCGAGGTCGACACCGTGCCTTGGGCGAAAGCACGGGATGCTGCATCGTACTTACGCGCCAGAACGACATCCCATGGGCTGCGCGGATCGGACGGAGCATCGAGAACGACCGACCGCAACGACGACGGATGAGTCATCGCCCACGCCGCGCCGAGAGTGGCGCCGTAGCTCCAACCGAGAAAGCGCACCGACTCGAAACCAAGCGCCCGACGAAAGTCCTCGAGATCATCGACGCTGTCGAGCGTGCCAACGCGACCGATCAGTAGCGGCGAACGAGCGCGGCACCTCGCCGCAAAACGCGCGGCGGCCGCGCCATCGGTGTCGATGATCCGCAGGTCATCGAGGCTGGGTCCGCAGTCGAATGCAGTTCCGTCGACGCTGCCACGTGTCGACAGCGCGTAAATGTCGAAGTCGTCGATGATGGGAGCGAGCGCGGTGCGTGCCTCGGAGACCGCGGCACGCACATCGGCTCCGGGCCCACCTGGATGGATGACGAGCGGAAGGTGGCGACTTTCCCGGGCGGGTGAAAGTTGGCGATAAGCCCGCAGCTCCAGCAACGTTGATCGTGCCGAAGGGGACCCAAAGCGCTCGAGCGGGACGCGGAACGTCGCGCAATCGACATCACCACACGATTGCCACTCGATCGGTGTGGTTGACGGGGGCCCGGCCTGATCTTCCCGTGGGCCACACCCGACGAACAAACAGGTTGCGAAGGCAACACCAACGAAGCGACGCACCACCACGGACCCACGTTACGTCTCTCCACGTTGCAGTAGACCGCCCCGATCGCTACAGTTACTTGCGCTCGCAACTATCTGCTCCTCGAAAGGTTTCCGATGCCCGCCGTCACCGCCGACACACTCACACTTCCCCGCATCGGCCTCGACGTGTCGTCGCGCACCGACCTTGTCCCCCGCCCGGTCAAGCGCGTGACCGTCGCTCCGTCTGGACACGAAGGCGAGGGCTTCCCCGTACGCCGTGCGTTCTACGGCGCCACGCGCGCCGAAGTTGACCCGTTCATCATGATGGACCAGATGGGAGAGGTGAACTACGCGCCGTACGAACCGCGCGGCACCGACTGGCACCCTCACCGCGGATTCGAAACCGTCACGTACATCCTCGACGGCACGTTCATTCACCAGGATTCGCACGGCGGTGGCGGCGTCATCACCGACGGCGGCACGCAGTGGATGACGGCTGGTGGCGGTGTTCTCCACATTGAAACACCACCCGAAGACATGGTCATCCGCGGTGGCTTGTTCCACGGCATTCAGTTGTGGGTCAACCTGCCGTCGGTGAAGAAGATGATTCCGCCCGCCTACCAGAACCTTGAAGCCGACCTCGTAAAACTTGTGACAACGGACGATGCCGGAACCATCATCCGCATCATCGCAGGCGAGATCGACGGCGTGAAGGGACCCGGCTCGACGCACACGCCGATCGTCGTCGCGCATGCGACGCTCTCCCCCGGCGCGCGCATGACGTTGCCGTGGAATCCTGCATACAACGCGCTCGCATACGGCCTGTCGGGCGAGGGAACCGTCGGAGCCGAGCGGGTGTCGTTCGGCCTTGGTCGACTCGCCGTGTTCGGCGCGGGTGACACCATCACCCTCACCGCGTCTGTGAAAGGTCCGCTCGACGTGATTCTGTTGGGTGGCGAACCGATCGGCGAACCGGTCGAGCAGTACGGGCCGTTCGTCATGAATACCCGCGCCGAACTACAGCAGGCCTTCGAGGACTTTCAGGCGGGCCGCCTCGGTGTCGTTCCCGCCAACGGCATCAGGCCATTCCGCGGCCGCTGATCAGTCGTTTACGCCGCGTCCCTCGATCATTTCCTTGAACGTTCGCTCTTTCGGACGGACGCTCTCGAGGCTTTCCATCCGACGAATCCTGTGATCGTCGCCGAGGAGTCGGCGTAGCCAGTCGATGACGCTCTGTCGCGGAAACGAGGGTAGATATGCCATCTCTTGAATGTCGACCCAATCCTTCGGCCGATCGAAGAATGCCTTGAACACCGCAAGGTGAAGCGCGCTGAGAATGGGAATCGTCCGCCCCTCGAACGTCACGTATTCAATGTGCGTAGCAATGTCGTGATGGAACTCGTGAGTGTGGGTGAAGACGTCAACGGGCACCTCGTCCCACATGAATCGCACCTGTCCGACTGCAAGGAGCTCGTTCGCCTTTGCGTCGGGAATCTCGAACAACCCCCCCAGCACTTTGACGAGTTCTGCGACGTTTTCCTCGGTGGGCTCGACGAGAACGTCGATGTCGATATCGGTCGTAGCCCGAGGATTTTCGATGTGATACGCGAGAGCAAGCGCCCCGCCAAACGCAAACTGCAGCCCAGCCTTGTTCAAGGCGTTGGCAAGCGCGATCATGCGGCGCCCAACCTGTGAATGCACGATTGGTCCCGGCGTGGCGCTCACAGTCGAACCGCCCGAGAGCCCGGAAGAAGGGGCCACTGAAGATCGGGGTTGGGTGCACGTTTCGGAAGCGCATCGGCAAGTTCGAGAACCGCTTCGAGGTCTCGTCCGCATTTTTCGAGCCGGTCAGTTTCGGAACGGTCGACAAAATTGATTGCCATGTCGACCCCACACACGCGGAGGATCAGGTCGAGCGAGTCCACCGTTGGCGAGCGCCTACCTGACTCGTACTCGACGATGGCCGCCGGCGACGTGCCAGCGCGGCGGGCAAGTTCGCGCTTCGAGAGTCGGGCCCTGGTGCGGGCCGATGTGATGATGGCGGCGGCGTTCACACCCCCACTTTATCAACCGTTATCGGATCCGATTACACCTGGGTGGCGTTCGCGAAATCACGGATGTCGGCCATGGCGGCGGGATCCTGCGCAATGAAGAGGTGTCCACCCTCGTAGGTGCGAAGGTCCGCCCCGGGAATTCGGGCGGCGATGGCCTCGCTGTTTGCCACGGGGGCGATGCCGTCGTAGCGGCCCGCCATCACGAGGGTCGGACACGTGATGCGGTGCAGACGATCGGCAACGTCGTGATGTCGGCGCGCTTCGAGCTGCATCACTTCTCCCCTGCGGACGTCGTCGGTCTTCGGCATGAACTCGCGGTCACGCAGCATCGATGCCAACGCGGCAGCGAAGTTGTTGTTTGCCAGATACTCGGGCGTGAAACGTGTATCGAAAATCGGCACCTGCTTGTCGGCGCGCACCGCCGGGTCGAGGTCGACATCGGCGTGCAACGGGTACGAAGCGCCTGCCTCACCGCCGGCACTGGTGCACAACAACACCAGTTTCTCGACACGTTCGGGGTACGTGACCGCGAACTCCTGTGCAACCATTCCGCCGAAGCTGATGCCAACGACGATGCACGTTGACCAACCGACGTGGTCGAGAAGATCAGCCGCATCGCGTGCGTACTGCGACATCGTGTACGGGCCGTCGATGATGCCCGTCTTGCCGAGACCACGCTGGTCGTGGGCCAGCACCGTTGCGAACTCGCGCAGACCGTTGATGATCGGCGCCGAACCCTCGAGCGTCGCGCCCGATCCATTGAAGAAGAGAACTCTCGGACCGGAACCCGCAATCTCGTGGTGCAGCCTCATGCAGGGCCGGAGAACATGCCCCTGTATTCCGTTGGCTTTTCGATCGGCGGCTCGTTCTCGTAGCGCGCGATCTCGAAGCGGCCGACGACGCTCCAGTGCACTTCATCGGGTCCGTCGGCCAAGCGCAACGTGCGCTGGCTCGCGTACATGCGCGAGAGCGGCGTCCACTGCGACACGCCGGTTGCGCCGTACATCTGGATCGCCTCGTCGATGATCTTGCACACACGCTCGGGCACCATCGCCTTGACCGCGCTGACCCATACACGTGCTTCTGCGTTACCCATCGTGTCCATGGCCTTCGCTGCGCGAAGCACCATCAGACGGCAGGCCTCGATCTCGATGCGCGCCTTCGCGATGACCTCGG
>CAZVPL010000021.1:0-23988 GCA_964629075.1 uncultured Bifidobacterium sp.
GCAAGGTGGAGGCATGACCGTTTATTCGGGCACGTTTGACGTGCGCGACGAACAACTCATGCGCCGTGCCATCGGTACGGCGCTGCAGGCGCGTCTGGTGGCGCGCCCGAACCCCTGGGTGGGGGCTGTTGTCGTTGCCCTCGACGGCTCCACCTACGAAGGTTGCACTGCCGCACCGGGTGGGCCCCACGCCGAGATCGCTGCACTTTCACGCGCGGGCACCGCAGCACGTGGTGCGACTCTGTACTCGACTCTCGAACCGTGCTCGCACACCGGACGCACCGGACCATGCAGTCGCGCGATCATCGACGCCGGAATCGCGCGTGTCGTCGTCGGAGTCGTCGACCCCGACGAAAAAGTTGCGGGCCGCGGGATCGACGAGTTGCGGGCCGCAGGAATCAGAGTCGATGTCGGTGCATGTGCCGCGCATGTGGGCTCTCAACTTGCCCCGTACCTGCATCATCGACGCACCGGACGCCCGTGGGTTGTGCTGAAGATGGCGAGCACGCTCGATGGTCGCACCGCGGCCGCCGACGGCTCGAGTCGCTGGATCACCGGAGAAGTCGCCCGCCAGCGCGTTCATGAACTGCGTGCCGAAAGCGACGCCGTGCTCGTCGGGGCCGGAACGGTACGCGCCGATGACCCGTCGTTGACGGTGCGTGATGCGCAGGGTCCCTCACCACGACGCATCGTGCTCGGTAACGCACCGACCAACGCGAAGGTTCACCCCTGCACGGAATGGTCCGGGGATCTTCCGCCACTGCTCGATTCGCTCGGCGGCGACAATGTCCTGCAGTTGTTGGTCGAAGGCGGCGCACGTGTGGCTGCCGACTTCCATCGGCAGGGGCTCGTGAACCGCTATGTGTTCCACCTCGCACCCGCAATCGCGGGCGGCGACGACGCTCCCGGGGTGTTCACCGGTGCGGCCGCGTCGACGATCGCCGACATGTGGCGCGGCACGATCACTTCCGTTCAGCAACTCGGTGACGACGTCGAAGTTGTTGTCGAACCAATTCAAGAGAAGTCCGACGAAAGACAGGGACCAAGATGACCCAGAGCAACACAGGCTTCGCGCCGATTCCCGAAATCCTCGCCGCGATCGCCCGCGGCGAGATGGTGGTGATGGTCGACGATGAAGACCGCGAGAACGAGGGTGACTTCATCATGGCCGCTCAGTTCGCGACAGCCGAGAAGCTGGCTTTCATCGTGCGTCACAGTTCGGGAGTCGTGTGTGCCCCGCTCACCGGCGAACGGTGCGACGACCTGCGGCTTCCCGCGATGGTCGATCAGAACACCGAAAGCCACCGCACCGCTTTCACCGTTTCGGTCGACTTGATCGAGGGAACCAGCACGGGGATCTCGGCCGCCGATCGTGCCGCAACCATCGCCGCGCTCGCCGATCCAACCGTTGCCTACACCGCGTTTGCGCGACCGGGCCACATCTTTCCGTTGCGCGCCCGCGACGGTGGCGTTCTGAAGCGTGCGGGACACACCGAGGCGGCGGTCGACCTCGCGCGTCTCGCCGGGTGCGAGCCGGCCGGGGTCATCTGCGAGATCCAGAACGACGACGGCACGATGGCCCGCCTCGACGACCTGCGGACGTTCTGTGCCGAACATGGTCTTCTCCTCTCATCGATCGCAATGCTCATCGAATACCGCCGACACCACGAACGATTGGTCGAATACATCGGGTCGGCGCCGGTGCCCACCGAATGGGGAACCTTCACCTGCCACGCGTACCGCAGCACCATCGACGGCATCGAGCACCTCGCGTTCACGCAGGGTGACATCGCATCGGATGGTCCGGTCCTCACGCGGGTACACAGCGAATGCCTCACCGGCGATGTCTTTGGAAGCCGGCGTTGCGACTGTGGACCGCAGCTCGACGCCGCCATGAAGTTGATTGCACGGGAGGGTCGCGGTGTCGTCGTATATCTCCGCGGACACGAGGGGCGTGGAATCGGCATCGGCCACAAGATCCGTGCCTATTCCCTCCAGGACGAGGGTCTCGACACGATCGATGCAAACCTGCAACTCGGCCTCCCCGTCGACAGTCGCGAGTACGGCATCGGGGCACAGATCCTCGCCGACCTTGGCGCAACCGAATTGCGCCTCATGACCAACAACCCGGCGAAGTACGGCGGCCTCGGCGGGTATGGGTTGTCGGTGGTCGAGCGGGTGGCAATCGAGATCCCCGCAACGCCGGAGAACGAGCGCTACTTGCGCACGAAGAAGGAGCGTCTCGGTCACCTGATCGAGATGGACGGAAAGTAGGAGACCTCCATGGTTGGACCCAACGACGGACTTCTCGGCGCCGATATCGACGGCACCGGCATGCGCATCGCCATCGTGTGCGCCACGTTCAACTTCGACATCGTCGACTCACTGCGCCGTGGCGCGGTGCGTGGCCTGACGGCACGCGGTGTGCGCGAAGCAGACATCGTCACCCATTGGGTGCCGGGGGCTTTCGAGCTTCCGGTCGCCGCAAAGGCGCTGGCGGCAACCGGTCGCATCGATGCGGTCATTGCGCTTGGTGCGGTCATCCGTGGCGATACCCCGCATTTCGAGTACGTCTCGGGTGAGGCCGCCTCGGGCTTGCAGCGCGCGGCACTCGATACCGGTGTTCACGTCGCCTTCGGTGTCCTGACGGTCAACACCCTCGAGCAGGCTCTCGAGCGTTGCGCCGAGACCGACAACAAGGGCGAAGAGGCGGCCGTGGGCGCCATCATGACCGTCCAAACTCTCCGTACCATCAAGGCAGGTTGACGCACACACTGGGCCAACGAAAGGAGAGACATGGGACTCATCACCTCCCTTCTCTTCGTGGCGGCTTCGGTCGCCGCCCCGTCGCCGCACTCCGCGGCCACTCTTGGTTCAGTCGTCGAACGTGGCGTGTACTCCACCGAACTCGCCGAGTTCCCCAGGTTCGTTCGCGACAACCGTCGCGAGTTCAGGGAACTCGACTGGTCGACCGACTATTGCAGTGCACCGTTCGTCGGCAACACGGGTAGGTCGTTCAATTTCCGGCTCCCCTGCCAGCGACACGACTTCGCGTACCGCAACCTGAAGATTCTCGGGGCCTTCAACGAAGAGAATCGAAAGCGCGCCGACGACAGGTTTCTCCTCGACATGAAGTCGACGTGTGCGCCGCGCGTCGTGACGCAGAAATACAACTGTTACCTCTGGGCCGACACGTTCTATGCCGCCGTGCGGGTGTTCGCCGGCTGAGTCAGACTCCCACCGACAGACGGATGATCTGGGTGAGCACACGGGCAGTGGCGCCCCAGATTGTCTCGTCGTCGAGGTGGTACATGTACACGTTCATTTTTCCGTATGGGGTCACCCACCGCTCTTCCCGGAACGTGTCGTCGCGGGTCAGGTCGATGAGGGGAACGTGCAACACTCGTTCGACTTCGTTTTCCGACGCGGTCAACTGCGGACGGTACGGAAGCGTGCCGACCACCGGAATGATGTAGCTCGAACTCACCACAGTGAGGATGTGGTCGAGTTCGCCAACGAGTGCAACATCGTGCGACGGCATCGCAACCTCTTCGACTGCCTCGCGCAGCGCCGCATCCTCGATCGATTCGTCGGGCTCGACACGCCCACCGGGAAAGGAGATCTCCCCTTTGTGGTTCTTCAGGTGTGACGCGCGCTTGGTGAGAACCACCTCGACGCCGTTGTCACCGGGATGCAGCGCCACGAGAACAGCGCTCGGTCGCGCTTGTTGCGCCGCCTCGGTTTCGATTGCGCGTGCACTGTGAGCGGACAATCTTTCAACGACGGTGTCAAAGGAGAGAACGTGCGACAAATCGGCATCACGCCATGGAGCGGGGTCACCAGCGACCCAGTCATGGGGCCGCGGAATGCGCTGGCGTCCCCCCGGTCGCATCGGTGGTGGGTGTCGGCTACGCCGACGGCTTCCAGCCGGAATCGCGCAGTTCGCGCAGCACTTCCGGCAAGCCGGCTGTCTTCATGTTTGCAAGCACCTTGCCGGGCATTTCTTCACCCTTTTCCCATTGCTCCCACGCGGTGAGCAACTTGGCGAGATCGGGGGCGGGACGGTCGAAGGCCATACACGCGAGGCTACCGACGACGCTATTGGCTTGCACGGTCGACGCTACGGGCAAGCCACACCACGACGACTTGAAGCAATGCTGCCGACCCCAGCACGAATGCATCGGTGGTGTTGCCGCGCACGGCCACCACACCAACGAGGCACGCCATGATCACTCCGACATCTACAACGGCATGCAAACCAAGCGGCACCCGGCGAAACGCCGCGAGTGGCCCGCGTGTCATTGCTGCGTTGGCAAGACCCATCGTCCCGATGACAAGAGGCCAAGCGGGAACCTCGGCGCGACCAAGCGACAAGAGCAGCACGGCAGCAACGAAGTAATCCCCGAGTTGGTGGAAGAAGCCAAGCCTCTCGCGTCGCTGCGCCACGTCATGAGAGTACGACGTCACAGCAAAGAGCCCGGGCTTTCGCCCGGGCTCTTCGACGTTCGGTGAACGAATTGCTTACATCTCGTTTACATCATCCCCATACCGGGCATTCCGCCGGGCATGCCGCCGCCTGCGGCGGGCGGGTTCTTCTCGGGCTTGTCGGCCACGAGGCACTCGGTGGTGAGCACGAGCGCCGCGATCGACGCTGCGTTCTGCAGCGCCGCACGCGTGACCTTTGCGGGGTCGAGGATGCCGGCCTTGATGAGGTCGGTGAACTCTCCCGTTGCCGCGTTGAGGCCGATCGCACCCTTTTCGCTTTCGACGCGCTGGACGACAACGGCGCCCTCGAGGCCCGCGTTGTCGGCGATGTTGCGTGCCGGGGCAACGAGTGACTCGTAGACGGTGCGTGCACCGGTGGCCTCGTCACCCGTGAGCGACTCGACAACCTTCGCAACGGCCGGACGAGAGCGAACCAACGCGGTGCCGCCACCCGCGACGACACCTTCCTCGATGGCCGCGCGAGTCGCCGAGACTGCGTCTTCGATGCGGTGCTTCTTTTCCTTCAGCTCGACCTCGGTCGCGGCGCCAACCTTGATGACGGCAACGCCACCGGCCAGCTTCGCAAGACGCTCTTGAAGCTTCTCGCGATCCCAGTCGGAGTCGGTGTTGTCGATTTCGGTCTTGATCTGGCCGATGCGTGCATTCACGTCGTCCTTGGCGCCGGCGCCGTCGACGATGGTCGTGTTGTCCTTCGTGATGATGACGCGCTTGGCGCGGCCGAGAAGGTCGAGTGTGACGTTCTCGAGCTTCAGGCCGACTTCCTCGCTGATGACCTGGCCGCCGGTGAGAACCGCCATGTCCTGGAGCATCGCCTTGCGGCGGTCTCCGAAGCCCGGAGCCTTGACGGCCGCCGAGTTGAACGTGCCACGGATCTTGTTGACGACGAGAGTTGCAAGTGCTTCGCCTTCGACGTCCTCGGAGATGATGACGAGCGACTTGCCCGTCTTCATGACCGACTCGAGCGCCGGCAGCATCGACTGCACCGACGAGATCTTCGAGGAGTAAAGAAGGATGTACGGGTCGTCGATGATCGCTTCCTGGCGATCGGCGTCGGTGACGAAGTACGGGGAGAGATAGCCCTTGTCGAACTGCATACCCTCGGTGAACTCGAGTTCGATGCCGAACGTGTTGCTCTCTTCAACCGTCACAACGCCGTCCTTGCCGACCTTGTCGATTGCATCGGCGATGACGCCTCCGATTGCGGCGTCGGCTGCCGAGATGGTGGCGACGTTTGCGATGTCCTGCTTGTCGTCGACGTCCTTTGCCTGGCCCTTGATCGAGTCGACCGCCGCAGCGACTGCCTTCTCGATACCACGCTTCAGACCCATCGGGTTTGCACCGGCTGCGACGTTGCGCAGACCGTGGTGAACCATCGCCTGGGCGAGAACGGTTGCAGTGGTGGTTCCGTCGCCGGCGACATCGTTGGTCTTCGTCGCGACTTCCTTCACCAATTGCGCACCCATGTTCTCGAATGCGTCTTCGAGTTCGACTTCCTTTGCGATCGACACACCGTCGTTGGTGATGGTCGGTGCGCCGAACTTCTTGTCGAGCACGACGTTGCGGCCCTTTGGTCCGAGCGTCACCTTCACTGCGTCAGCGAGCTTGTTGACACCGGCCTCGAGCGCGCGACGCGCCTCTTCGTCGAATTTCAGGATCTTTGCCATGTTGTGTGCGTCTCCGAACTACTTCGTCACGATCGCGAGAACGTCGCGGCTCGAGAGGATGAGCAGGTCGTCGCCGCCGTGGCTCACTTCGGTTCCGCCGTACTTGCTGTAGAGCACGGTGTCGCCCACCTTCACGTCGAGGGCGAAGTGCTTGCCCTCGTCGTCGCTCCAGCGGCCGGGGCCAACGGCGAGAACGGTGCCCTGCTGGGGCTTTTCCTTGGCGGTGTCGGGGATCACGAGACCAGATGCTGTGGTCTGCTCGGCCTCGTTGGGCTTCACAACAATCCGGTCATCCAACGGCTTCAGGTTCATTTCACAGCCTCCATGTGGCTTTCGGTAGTGGCATTGTCTTTGGGAATTTGGCGCTCCCCAGAAGCGGTTAGCACTCGGGGGAAGCGAGTGCCAATGCTACGGCCCAGGCCTGGCCGTTAGCAACCGCAGGGTGCGAGTGCTAAGCCCCGAATTCGCCCAGCAGGGCCGCCACCGGCCCGAGTGGCAGGCCGATGACACCCGACATGAGCCCCCGAACGCCAGTCACCAGCACCGCCCCGTGGCCCTGGACGGCATAGGCCCCGGCTTTGCCGAAGGGCTCTCCCGTTCCCAGGTACCAATCGATGAGGGCATCGCCGAGGGGTTGAAGGCTGACGCGGGCCGACTCGACGACGGTTCGTGCCGCCTCGGACGAGGCCACGGTGACCGCGGTGTGCACGTTGTGGGTTCGGCCCGACAGCACCCGCAGCGTGCGACGCGCCTCGTCGGCATCAGCCGGCTGGCCGTACACGACGCCGTCGAGTTCGACGCACGTGTCGGCACCGAGCACCACGGCGTCACCATGCCGTGCGAGAACCGTCGTTGCCTTTTCCCGGCTGAGACGACGGACGTAGTCGATTGCCGATTCCCCATTCATCATCGATTCGTCGATGTCGGCAGGGTCGACGATTGGATCGCGACCAATGCGTCGGAGAAGGTCGATCCGCCGGGGTGACCGCGACGCGAGAACGAGCAACCGTGTCTGCACGACGTTCCCGGATCAACCGCCGCTCAGCGCGGCGACCTTGTCGTCGTCGGGGGGAGTCAGATCATCGAGCGTGTCGAGATAACCCTCGGGCAGCGCCACGCGGATGGGCCCGTTGGTGTGCCCACGCGTCGCCCGCTCACCATTCGGAACGACGGTCATGTCGCGGTCGAGTTCTGCAAACAACGCGTCCAGTTGCTCGATTGAGTCGGCCTGGGCTGCGCGCCGTCGCACTTCCCCGCCGACGGGGTATCCGGTGAAATACCAACCCGTATGTTTGCGGAACTCACGGATGCCTTTGCCCGGAAACGAGAAGTCGATGAGTGACCGCGCGTGACGCCGCATCACGTCGATCACGAATCCGAGCGGAGGAGGATCGGCGACGGGTCGACCGGAGAACGCGTCGACGAGATCACGGAACAACCACGGTCGACCGAGGCATCCGCGCCCGACAACGACACCGTCACAGCCCGTGTGTTCGATCATTCGCAGAGCGTCGCGTGCATCCCAGATGTCACCGTTGCCGAGCACCTGCATCTCGGGTACGTGGCGCTTCAACTCTGCAATGGCATCCCAACGCGCAAGACCCGCGTAGTGCTGTTCGGCGGTTCGCGCGTGAAGAGCGATCCACGCAACGCCTTCCTCGGCGGCAATCGCCCCGGTGTCGAGATATGTGATGAGCTCGTCGTTGATTCCCATGCGGAACTTGCACGTGACGGGAATCCCGCCCGCGTTGCGCACGGTCTCTCGCAGGATCGCGCGGAGGAGGTTCTTCTTCAGGGGAACCGCTGCACCACCACCGCGGCGCGTCACCTTGGCCGCAGGACATCCGAAGTTGATGTCGATGTGGTCAACGAGATCGTTGTCGGCAAGACGTGACACAGCCTCGCCCATCATCACGGGGTCGGATCCGTACAACTGCAGACTGCGCGGTGATTCGTCAGGCGCAAAGGTGACCATTCTCCGGGTCCGCTCGTTGCCGTGCACGAGTGCAGTGGCCATCACCATTTCATTCACGTAGACGAGGCCGGGTCCGAATTCGCGGCACAAGGCACGGAATGGCGCGTTGGTGACGCCCGCCATGGGAGCAAGGACCACGGGCGGCGAAACCACGTGCCGACCGAGTCGCAGCGCAGCGGTCATCGACGGTCCCGGTGGCTTGCCGCACGGTTCGTCCGCACCGTGTCGGCGACAAGCGAAAGATTCGGCACAGCGCCGATGTCGAGTTGCGACGGTCCGTGGTCACGCAGGCGATACCAGCCCGCCGCCGCGATCATCGCTGCGTTGTCGGTGCACATTGCCCGGCTCGGCAGTGCGGCGCGAAAACCCTCGGCGCCCGCGAGACGCTCGACTTCGCTCCGGAGAAGCGAGTTCGCCGCGACGCCCCCACCCAGCACGACACTGCGTGCAGAGGTCTCGCGCGCGGCCCGCATCAGTTTGGCAACCAGCACATCGACAACCGCAGCCTGAAAGCCGGCGGCAACGTCGTCGGAAGACACGTCGGGGTGCTTGCGCACGTGGTTCATGACCGCCGTCTTCAGGCCACTGAAGGAGAAGTCAAGTCCGTCATGCAACATTGCCCGTGGGAACTCGATCGCCCGCGGGTTGCCACGCTGCGCGGCAAGATCGACCGCCGGACCGCCCGGGTATCCAAGGTCGAGAAATCGCGCGACTTTGTCGAAGGCTTCGCCGGCAGCATCGTCGATGGTTGCTCCGAGCAGTCGGTATCTGCCCGGGCCATCCATCGACAACAGCAGTGTGTTGCCGCCCGAAACGAGAAGGACAACCGCGGGAAACTCGAGATTCGGATCGTCGAGGAGTGCCGCGTAGAGATGTGCTTCGAGATGGTTCACCCCGACGAGCGGCACGTCGAGTGTGAATGCGGTTGCTTTCGCAGCGGCGACACCGACGAGAAGTGCGCCGATGAGACCTGGACCGACTGTGACAGCGACGGCATCGATGCGCTCCGGGTGAATGTTCGCGGCATCGAGTGCTTCGGTGATGACGGGGCGAATCAACTCGAGATGGGCACGGCTCGCGATCTCGGGAACGACTCCACCGAACTTTGCATGGATGTCGATTTGACTCGAAACCACCGACGACAAGACGTCGGTACCACCCATCACGACCGCTGCGGCGGTTTCATCACAGCTGGTTTCGATGCCGAGCACGATCGTCGCATCGGTGACCACGCCACGGTCCGTCATCGCGCCGATCCCTGCACACTCGCACGCCGCTCGTCCTCAATGAGGCGAAGTCTCTGCGCCTGTTCGTGGGAGCCGACGTCGTGACACCACATCACGATTGCGTCCTCGACATTCTCGTAGTACTTGCGCCGCACGCCGGCCGGTACGAAACCAAAGCGCGCGTACAGCGCCTGGGCCGCGGTGTTGCTGACGCGGACCTCGAGCGACATCCCCTGACAACCACGCTCGCGAGCCTTCCAACACAGCTCGAGCAGCAACTCCGTTGCGATCCCCCGACGCTGCCACTCCGGATCGACCGCAATGTTGGTGACGTGCGCATCGTCCGGGGTGAACAGAATCCCTGCGTAGCCGACCAATCGCCCCGCGATGGTTCCAACGATGTAGTACCGCTCTCCGCGCTTGGCGAGGTCGAGTTCCGCATTGAAAACGCCGGTGCTCCAGGGCCGCGGGTAAACGACCTCCTCGATCGGCATGATTTGGCGCAGGTGGCGCCTGCGCATGAGTTCGATGTCGAGCACGGGATTCATCGCGTCACCCAGTTGATCTCGGCGTCGGGTGGACGGAGATAGAGCGGCTCGACCGTGTCGATGACCGCTCCGGTCTCGACCCTGCGCGCCGCCAAGCGAAGAAGTACGGAGGCGTGCGGGACGTGCGGATCGAATGAGAATGCCGTCGAGCCCGAACGGTTGCCGATGCGCACGGTTTCGGGGCATGAAGCAAGTTGTTCCGCATAACGGTTGGCACCCGTTCCCACGATGAGTGCCCGCTGTCCGCGGTCCATCACGTCTTCCAACAACTCCGCGACGTCACCGACGCGCGGACGTCGCACCTCTTCGAGAGTGTTTGTCGTGGAAAAGTTGTTGCGGTGCATCGACCAGTACACCTGGCTGCGCCGCGCATCGAGGATCGGGACCACGATGTCAGCGTCGTCGACATCGACCGGTGAAACGGCCAGTGCCCCGTGGGCGACAACCGACAAACTGTCGACGCCGACGACCGGAATCTCGGCGAGATCGGCCAGTGTTTGGGCGGTCGTGATTCCGACACGCATCCCGGTGAAAAGACCCGGACCAACGTCGACGGCGATTGCGCTGAGTTCGTGGACAGGGATGCCCAGGTTGCCCAGCAACAATTGAATGGCGGGAACCAAGGCCTCGACATGACGGCGATCGCTGGCGACGTGCAGTGCGGCATCGACACGTTCGGCATCGCCGACGGCGACACTGACCTGTTCGGTTGCGGTGTCAATCGCGAGCAATTTCATGGGTTGCCCCATTCGTCGACGATGTGCACCGAGAGTGCCGAGCGAAGTTTTTCCCAGCGTGCATCCCACCGGCGTCCCGCCGACCGCAACGCGAAATCGCGTTGATCGTCGGTTTCACCGACTGCAATGCGGACCTCGAGGTGGTCGCCAATGATGTCGTCGCCGACGTCGCCCCACTCGACGAACACCGCGCCGGTGCGGGCGAGTTCATCGATCGCAAGATCCTCGATTTCATCGGTACGTGACAGGCGGTACAGATCGACATGGTGCAGGGTCAGTACGCCCCCACGGTAGGTGTGCACCAGGTTGAAGGTGGGTGACGTCACCGGCTCGACGACGCCCAATGCCGTTGCTGCCGCCTGTGTGAAGGCCGTCTTTCCCGTTCCCATCTCGCCAGCCAGCACGACGACGTCACCGGTTCGTAGCAAGCCGGCGACGGCCCGGGCGATGTCCGCCGTGTCGGTGAGATTGTCGGCATGCAGGTACATGATGAAAAGACCGCATCACACGCTACGGGCGTACACGCGGGGAACACGTGGACCGATTCCGCACGTGATTTCGTAGCCAATCGTGTCGAGGGCCCGGGCCCAGTCTTCCGACCGAATCTCCTCGTCATCTTGACGCCCGAGCAGCACGGCCTCGTCGCCAACCGACACCGGATCGTCACCGCAGTCCACCATCATCTGGTCCATCGTCACCACGCCCGTGATTCGACGCCGTTTGCCACCGATCAGAACCTCGCCCCCTTCTGACCACAAACGTCGGGGAACTCCGTCGGCGTAGCCGATGGGCAGCGTCGCGATCGTTGTCGGCTTGTCGGCGACGAAACGGTGTCCGTACGACACGCCCTCGCCGGCGACGATGCGCTGGACTCGCGAGACGCGAGCATGCAACGACATGACGGGCCGCAGGTTGGTGCAATGTTGTGCGACACCCTCGCCGGGGATGATTCCATACGTGGCAATTCCCGCCCGAACGAACGACCGACGCTCTGCCGGCATCGACATTGCACCGGCAGAGTTCACGGCGTGTATCGACACGTCGTGCGCGAGTGGACCAAGTTCGGCAAGCACCGCCGCGAACCGGTCCGCTTGAACCTTGTTCGCGGAGTGGTCGGGCGTGTCGGCAGCGGCAAAGTGCGTGTAGAGCCCCGACAGGCGAATCGCATCGGCATGGGAAGCGATGTGTGCGACGAGCGACGCAGTCTCGCCCGGTTCGGCCCCGACTCGGTGCATTCCGGTGTCGACCTTCACATGAACCTGCAACGGCGCGACACCGACGCGACGAACTTCAGCGGCGAGTGCGGTGACGTAGTCGGCTCGGTAGACGGTGGGAATGAGGCCAAGCCGGACGATCTCGGCGATGTCCGCAGGCGGTTGTTCGGCAAAGACAAGGATCGGTGCGTCGACACCCGCGTCGCGCAGCTCGACTGCTTCGGCCGTGATCGCGACACAAAGACCGTCGACGCCGGCCTCGAGAGCGGTGCGCGCAATGGGAATCGCACCGTGGCCGTAGGCGTCGGCCTTCACGACAGTCCACACACCCGATGGAGCAACCATCGTTCGCAGCAACGCGACGTTGTGGGCGTACGCGTCGAGATCGACGACCGCCCAGGCCCAGCGGGTGGATTCTGCGTTCATGAGTGATCACCATCACGGTGGTTGAGCTCCGCGACGAGATCACTCGCCACGATCCCCGCGTCAGGCAGTTCGCGCAGCGTTGCAGCGTGAACGAAAGCTCCGGCGGCTGCGGCATGCAAAGGAGTAGCACCGCGGGCAAGATGCGCTGCGATGATTCCCGTCAAGACATCACCCGAACCGGCCGTCGCAAGACGTTCGTCGCCGGATTCGACAAGCAGTGCATCGCCCGACGGGTCCGCGATGACGGTGGTGGGACCCTTCAAGAGCACTGCGGCTCCCAATTGTCGAGCGGCATCTCGGGCAGCGGCGATTCGGTCGTGTCCGGGAGCAGAACCGACGAGTGAACTGAATTCGCCGTCGTGGGGCGTGAGAACCGTCGGTGCGGGCCGACGGCCAATGACGTCGGCAGCGTCGCCGTGTCGACCATCGCGAGACGAACCCAACAGCTGCAGTCCGTCTCCGTCGATCACGAGCGGACGTGGACACCCGACGACGAAGTCGATGAATTCGTCGACGAGTTCGTCGCCGCGCCCGAGTCCCGGTCCGATGAGAGCGGCGGCGAAACGGTCGATGTCGGCGAGCGCCACCCGCGCCCAACCGTCATGGGGCAACTGTCGGTAGACGACCTCGGTTGGCACGTCGACGTCGCTCGACACCCCGATGCTCGAGAGATGAACGATGCCCGCACCCGCGCGGTACGCGGCGTTGCACGCCAGGCGTGCGGCCCCGGCCATTCCGCGGCTTCCGGCGATCGCGCGCACGCCGGTGTTCCACTTGTGCGCCGTCGCACCCCGCCGCGGTACCCATGCCACGACATCGTCGTGATCGACGACGGCGAGAAGTCTCGGATCGACCTCCGTTGCACGGTCGATCGCAAGGCCGATGTCGGCCACCGACACGTCGCCGGCAAATCCCCGACCTGGATGCATCAACAACCCCGGTTTCAGGCTGCCGAACGTGACGGTCATCGCGGCGCGTGCGGGACACCCCCGCACCTCACCCGTCAGGGCGTCGACACCACTCGGGATGTCGACTGCAAGAACCGGTGCTCGGGTTGCGGGTGCGGCGTACTCGCCCCTGAACCCGGTGCCATACGCGGCGTCAATCACCAGGTCGCAATCGGCGAGGTGCATTGGAGCCCGTTCGGCATCGAATACCACCACGCGCGCACCGCGGTCCTCGAGGCAACGTGCCGCAACCCGACCGTCAGCCCCGTTGTTACCCTTCCCCGCCAACACGACAACGCGACGGCCATAGGTGCCGTTCATGAGCAGTCGTGCCGCGTGCGCAACGGCGTACCCCGCGCGCTCGACGAGAACCTCGAATGACACACCACTATGGGCATCGACGTGCCGCATCTGCTCGGGCGTGAGAACGAGTCGCACGTTTCCAGCGTACGGGTCAGAGCGCGGCGACAACCGCGATCGCAACCGAATCGGTGTGGCTGAGCGACAGATGCCAGCCGTTCACCCCGCGGTCGGTTGCCAATTGCGCCGCGCGACCCGACACCATCAGCTCGGGTGCACCGGAGGCAGACCGCCTGACCCACACATCATGGAAGTCGAATGCCCCAAGGCCGACTCCGAGAGCCTTCATCGTGGCTTCGCGCACCGCGAACCGCGCCGCAAGAGTCGCAGCATCGTTGCCCCGTTCGGCCGCCAGAGCGATCTCCTCATCGGTAAAGAGCCGCATGCGCATCGAGGGAGTCCGGTCGAGAGCAGCGCGAAATCTTCCGACGTCGACGGCATCGACGCCGATGCCCTTCACAAGGCTCCCCTCACGATGTCTCTCTCAACGGGACCGCCAACGCTCTGCGGCCTCGGAGATCGGCGCAATGAGCGCTTCGACAACGTTCAAGTCGGCGAGAAGATCGTCACGGAATTCGTTCTCGGTTTCTTTCACCCAGTCGACGAGTCGGTTGTACCGGTCGTCGTACCCCGTGAGAACACTCTTCATCGTCTTTGCATCGAGGGTCGGATGGAATGCGACGTGGAGAAGCGTGATGCCCGTTGTCTCGCCCGACTTCACTTCAGGCACGAGGATCACCGTGCGGCCGTCGGAACGCCCCCGGGTGACGAAGACTTCCTGGTCGCGCGCAACACGGTGTTTCGTGCCCACGAGGGTTGCGGTGCCTTCGACGCGCGACTTCAGGTCCTTCGACAACCCGGCCCGCTCGATGATGGTGATGGTCGCCGAATCCGACGACCCGTTTTCCACCCGGTAACGGGTGAATCCGGTGACGGCCGCGACCGCGGGATCGAGATCTGCCAGAACCTTGAGCGTGCGGTACGTGAGTCGGTCGCGCGATGCGCCGGCACCGACGACGGCCTGAACGAGCGCACGGTCCATGAGACCCTCGTCGCTGCGCGAGATTCCGACGGTCACCGTCTTTGCCTGGTGCCGGATTGCATCGATTGGCCTGGTGAGTTCATCGATCGCACGCGTGAGCGCGGCAGTGAGGTCGTCGAGCAGCACGGCCGGCGTCACGACCTTGCCGCTTTGACGTTGGTACGCGTCGAGCGGATCGCGCGACATCAGGTCGGCGAGAACAGAACTCAGCCGGACGGCCGTCGATGCTTCGAGCGTGCCGTCGTACTGGCCCGTCATGAGACCATCACGAAAACGCGTGGCAGGAGCGGCAACGGCGTGACTGACCGTTGCCACGAGGCTTGCCGCATCGGCGTGCGTGGAAACGACGTCGCGAATGACTTCGCGTACCTCGCGCAAAGGACGTGCAGTTGCATCGATGGCAAGCGCTGCCTCGTAGCCGAAGAGATGGCCGACCATTGCCGACAGAATGAATGCGACGGACTGGTCGATTTCGGGCACCGCCAGTACGGCACTGGCCGCATCGAATCGCTGCTCACCCGCCGTTGCGACGACGATGGGTGTTGCTTTGTGGGCGCGGTAGATCGCAATCTCCTTGGCCACGTCGGAAGCGGTACCACCCTCGAGACCCGCTGCACACACGAGAATGAGCGGCTCACATGACAGGTCGATGTGCTTCTTGTCCTCGGTGATGTCGCACGAAATCGACTTGTAACACAGCTCGGACAACTTGATTCGCACTTCGTGCGCGGCAACCGCATTGGCTCCGTTACCGACGACGGCCCAATAGCGCTTCGCCGGGGCAAGACGTCGGGCGGCATCGGCGATGGCGGGGCGCTGTTCAATCACCTTGCGCATCGCATCGGGCACTTCACGCAGGGCCCCGAGCACACGACTACGAAGATCTGCAGACCCGAGACCGGCAGCCTCGCTGATGGCGCAAGAGAGCAAGGAGCCCGCCGCCACCTGGGCATAAAAGGCCTTGGTACTTGCGACGCTCATTTCAATGTCTCGACCATCGGATGTGTACAACACACCGTCGGCTCGAAGTACGAGATCGCTGTTGCGACGGTTGACGATGGCGACCACCCGCGCGCCACGGCCACGCGCAAGGTCGACGGTGCGATTGGTGTCGGTGGTGGTTCCGCTTTGGCTGACCGCAACGACGAGGGTGTCGGACATGTCGGAACTGAGACCGAAACCGGAGAACTCAGTCGCGGTCAGTGCATCGACATCGATTGCATCGCCGGTGAGAGCGACGAGGAGTGACACCATGCTGCTGCCGGCCACGGCCGCGGTTCCCTGCCCGATGATGCGGATGCGCCTGATTCGACCTTCGGCAAGCTCCCGGCGCAGGAAGAGTGGAAAGACTTCGTTGTCGAGTTCGGCGACGCAAAGGCCGTCGCGCTCGCGGATACGCCCACGGATCGTCTTGCGGAAACTCTCGGGCGCCTCGAGGATTTCCTTCAGGAGAAAATGCGGCGACTCCCCCCTGTCAATGTCGCGCGTGGTGACTC
The DNA here is from genome assembly GCA_964629075.1 of uncultured Bifidobacterium sp. Classification (GTDB taxonomy): domain Bacteria; phylum Actinomycetota; class Acidimicrobiia; order Acidimicrobiales; family Ilumatobacteraceae; genus F1-20-MAGs119. Next base: position 16,142 of record CAZVPL010000021.1, read on the forward strand.
CCGCCGTCGATATGTCGTCGGCAGAGACCGTCGCCTCGGACCCGTCGTAGAGGAAGCGCTGCATACCGTCGAGCTTTCCCGCCTCGCTCGAGCGGAGTTCGATGATCTCTCCGCGCTCACCGTCCATGCGAACGAGCGCCGTGGTCTCTTCCACGGTTCCGTAGGGTTCGCTTGCGACGATGAAGCGGTCGTCGGCAAGACCGATGCACATGCCCTGGCCACTGCCCTTCAGTGCGAGCATCACCCGGTCGGGTTCGGCCGCCGACACGGTTGCAATTGCGACCGAACCCTCGAACTGCGATACCGTGCGCACGAAGGCGTCCTTCAGGTCGACACCATCGCGAAGCTGTCGCGCCACGAGACTCGGGATCACCTTTGCATCGGTGGTGATGGGTTCGGCAACCCTGAGCCCGTGCTCGACCTTGAGATCTGCGTAGTTGTCGACGTCACCGTTCAACACCGCGAGCACGAGTGGCGACGAAACATCGAGTTCTTCACCGGTCACGGGGTGGGCGTTCGGTTCGGAGATGATTCCGACACTTGCCCAGCGTGTGTGTCCGATGATCGTCACCCGGGCATCGGGTGCCGCCACGACGTGACGAAGGACGTCGTCGTCGAGTATCTGACGCCGGATGGCCCGCGTGTTGTCACCAAGCTCACCGATCTCGGCCGCCGCCTTGTACACGAACGTCCAGACGTCACCCGTGACGCGCAGCGACCTGGAAACAAAGAGAGGGTCGTCGCAACGTTCGGCCCATGCGATGCCGGCGGGCAGACGATCGGCCGTGAGACCATGACCCCAGACGACGACCCCAAGACCGGCGGAATCGCGTCCGCGCACCTCCATACGATCGACTGCCGACAAGGCCTGCTGAATCGCCAGATAGCCATCGAGCGCCTCGGGTGAAGCCTGCAGTCCGGCAAGTGCCTCGACCTCGCGTGCTGTGCGCAGACGGTCGTTGCGCAAAGACCAAAGAACGTCTTTCGCCGCCGCGATGGCTTCTGCCGTGTTCTCGATGGCCTGCGCATCGGCAGCGGCCTCGAGGTCGGCTTCAATGGCCGAAAGTAGTGGTGCCATTTCCACAACGGCGGCAGCGACGCCCGACACCAATTCGCGGTTTCCGACGAGCGCATGCACCCCCGGCTCACCCTTCAACAAGTCATCGGCCCGCAGCAATGTCTTCGACGCCAGCGCCACCAGGGATGCATCGCGCTTCGCCAACAGGTTGCGTCCCTCGGCCAGAAGTGCGAGCACCTCGTCACGACCGGGCGCGGAGCGGGCAGCCTTGCGGCTGAGCACGCAGATGATGCCGCACATGACGAAAAGCCTACTCCCCGTTGCCGACGACGGAGTCGGCAATTCGCTCAGCGAGTCGCCGCGCCGTTGCGTCGTCGCGCGCCTCGACCATCACCCGCACCAGCGGCTCTGTTCCGCTTGCACGAACGAGAACACGGCCATGTTGACCGAGCTCGGCCTCGACGGTACGTACGACGTCGCTGCATGCCTCGACGCGCGACTTCGCGTCGCCGTCGACGCGGACATTGACGAGCACCTGCGGAAACGATGTCATCGCCGCCGATGCAACATCGGAAAAAGCGGAGCCGATGCGGTCCAACATGGCAATCAACTCGACCGCGGCAAGGAGTCCGTCTCCGGTTGTTGCGAGATCGCGACGAATGATGTGACCACTTTGTTCACCGCCGAGTACCGCCCCGGTGCGTTCGAGTTCGAGGAGAACAGAGCGATCACCAACGGCGGTCGTATGCACCGAAATCCCGGCGTCGGACATGGCGCGATGAAAACCAATGTTGCTCATGACCGTGACGACCACCGCATCACCGACGAGCAGACCTCGCGCTTTTAGGTCGAGTGCCGCGAGTGCAATGAGGTGGTCCCCGTCGACAATGTCACCGTTCGCTGTCGCGGCGATCAGTCGATCGCCGTCACCATCGAAAGCGACTGCCACGTCGCACACGTGGGCTTTGGCCAGTGATGCGAGGTGCTCGGGGTGGGCCGCACCACAGTCGACGTTGATGTTGGTGCCATTCGGTTCGACATTGAAGTACTGGGCATCGAGACCGAGTCGAGAGAACACCTCGCGGGCAGCCGTGCTCATCGCCCCATTGGCGCAGTCGACGACCAACCGAAGGCCACGGTTCACCGTCGCCCCCGATGCACAGACGTGCTCGACGTACGCCTCGAGTGTTGCTGTGCCGTACCCGCCGGTCGGCTCGATGAACGTCGCATCGGAAGCGACGAGCGATTCGTAGATGCCCTGGATGTCGGCTTCTTCGGCGTCGTTCAGTTTGGTGCCACCCACCCGGAAGAACTTGAGGCCGTTGTCGGTGTAGGGGTTGTGCGAGGCGGTGATCACCGCCGCAGCAACGCCACGGCTCTGGGCGAGGAAAGCGACGGCGGGCGTCGGGGCCATGCCGACAAAGTCGACGCTGACTCCCTCGGCGCGAAACCCTTCGGCGACTGCACGCGCGAGTTCTGGGCTTGACTCACGCGGGTCGTGGCCAACGACCACCCCCTGACAGCGCAACGCCCGCGCGGCTGCGCGGGCGAAGTACTGAACGGCTGTCGGCGTGATCTCGCGGTGTGCGACACCGCGGACACCGTCGGTGCCGAATCGCAACAAGCTGGATCAGCGCTTGGTGAACTGCGGTGCCTTACGGGCCTTCTTCAGACCGTACTTCTTGCTTTCCTTGCGACGTGCGTCGCGGGTGAGCAAACCGGCCTTCTTCAGGGCAGGACGCAGTTCCTCGTCGAGTTCGACGAGCGACCGAGCGATTGCCATGCGCAACGCACCAGCCTGACCGTTGACCCCACCACCATGGATGGTTGCGTCGACGTCGTACACCGTGTCGGTGTTGGTGACCCGCAATGCCTCGGCGACGACCATGCGCTGCGTCGCCATCGGGAAGTAGTCCTCGAAGGTGCGGCCGTTGACGGTGACGACACCGGTTCCGGAGCGCAGGCGCGCACGCGCAACGGATTCCTTGCGACGTCCGGTTGTCTGGGTGAGCGGCTGGGTTGCCACGATGTTTCCTCTTTTTCTTCTTCGACTTTTTCTTCTTCGACTGATTCAGGTTCGATGTTCGCTGACGGTTGCAACCGTCAGCGAGCAGCCGCTTTCTTCAAAACGACCGGCGTCGGCTGCTGGGCGGTGTGCGGATGATCGGGTCCGGCGTAGACCTTCAACTTGGTGAGCATCTGACGACCAAGAGGACCCTTCGGCAGCATCCCACCGATCGACAGGCGCAACGCCTCGGCCGGCTGCCGATTCAGCAATTGCTGATACGACTCACTCTTCATGCCACCCGGGTAGCCCGAGTAGCGATAGACCATCTCTCGGTCGGCCTTCCCCGAGGTGAGGACGACCTTGTCGGCATTGACGACGATGACGTGGTCGCCGGTGTCGATGTGCGGGGCGAAGATCGGCTTGTGCTTGCCGCGCAGCAAACGGGCAGCCTCGGTGCACAGACGACCAAGGACCATGCCTTCGGCGTCGATGACGTGCCATGCGCGCGTGATTTCGGAAGCTTTCGGAGAGTAGGTACCCATGGAATCTCTTTCGGACCCTGCGCCGACTGCGACAAGGGGCTCTAGAAGGATAGGGGCGTCCCGCTGAAATCGACACGCCCGGAGTGGCCGCAGACCCCCAGAAGCCAGGCCTCCACCCGACGGGCAAAGGCTTGCGTCGAGAAGTGGGTCTCGGCCCGTCGTCGGCAGGCGTGACGCGACAGGGATTCCAGGTCGCACAGCGCGGCTGCGAGGCCGGGGACATCGTCCGGGACAACGAGGCGCCCCGACTCTCCGTCGACCACAATCTCAGCCGGACCACCACGGCGGTAGGAAACCACGGGCACGCCGCACGCCATCGCCTCGATGGCGACGTTGCCGAACGCCTCGGTCCATTTCGGAGCCATCACGAGCGCCGCGCATTCACCGAGCTGTGAACGCAGGATCTCGGTCGTGACGAATCCGCGGTACGTCACGCTGCGCGGCGGCGCACCGGCGATTGCATCGGCCCATGTGCGCTCGTCTTGCCGGTAACCCCAGACGTGCAGTGGTCGACGCGCCCGCACACAGGCCTCGACCGCATCGCGCAACCCCTTCTCGACAGAGATTCGTCCGACGAAGCCGACACGTCCGTCGGCATTCGGGGACTCGACAAAGGAACAATTCTCGACATCGATACCGCTGCCGATGATCGTCGCGGCGGTGCCACGAAGGTACGTCGCAGCTTGCGCCTTGCTGTGCATCGCCACTGACAATGGTGCACAACGAAGCGTGTCGTCGATGACACGGTCCATCGCGTCGGTGAGCGACCCCATCGACACGAGGTGAGCAACCGGTCGGACGAGCTCGAGACCCTCGCGGAACGGAAGTTCGTCGTAGGCAAGATTGAGAACGACATCGAAATCGGCGCAACGCTTTCGAACCAAGCTCCACATGTTTGCCAACACGGATCCGACCGGCGAGGGAACAACCGTTGTTCGATCGACCAATTGCATGCTCGGTTGCGCGGTTCCGACGACACGATGCGTGACGTCACCGACAGCCGCCGATCCGTCGGGGGCGACAACCTCGACACGATGGCCGAGTGTCGCGAGTCCGTTGGCGATCGTTCGAATGGTCGTCTCGACACCTCCACCGACACCCGAACCAATCGGACCGACGGGCGTGGACAAGACGAGCACGCGAAGTTGCCGATTCATGTCGGGTAACCGACTTCCATGAGACACAGACCGTGCGGGGGCGCGATGTGCCCCGCCATTGCACGACTCCCAGAACGAAGTATCCCGGTCATCTCTCCCGCCCGGCGTCGGTGCATCCCGACTTCGACGAGAGTACCGACGATCGAGCGCACCATCTGCTGACAAAAGGCATTGGCGCGGATTTCGAAGTGAAGAACCCCCGATCCGGCGTCGCTCCATCGCGCACTGATGACGCGTCGCGCCATCGATGGCTCCGGCGCATCCTTGCTTGGCCCCGACTGTTTCGGCCGCCTGCAGAATGCCGAGAAGTCGTGCTCGCCGATGAACGCATCGGACGCGAGTTGCATCGCACGCAGGTCGAGTGGCGTGGTGACGTGCCACGAAGTCGCGGCCTCGAACGGGTTGCCCGTCGGGGTGTTCAGGACGCGGTAGCGGTAGTGCCTCCACAACGCCGAAAATCGGGCATCGAAGTCCGGCGCAACCCACGCCGCATCACGGATGACGATGTGCGGCTCGAGCATCGAGTTGAGACTCTTTGCAATACGGCCGAGGTCGCGATTGATCTCGCGATCGGCGGGCAGGTCGAAACTGACAACCTGCCCCCAGCCGTGAACACCGGCATCGGTTCGCCCCGCACCGGTGAGAACAATTGCGTGACCCGTGATCTGTCGCAGCGCATCGGTGAGCGTTCCGGCAACCGTGGAAACCCCGGCGCTGATTGCGAAGCCGTGGAACGGCTCGCCGTTGTAGGCAACAACGAGACGGACCCGCCTCACGGCGGGTCCGGGTGTCTCTTCGTTCATGGTGTCGGGCGCCGTGCGCCGGTGGCGCTAGACCAGCTCGATGCGCGCCATCGGGGCGTTGTCGCCGTGACGTTCGCCGAGTTTCAGAATGCGTGTGTAGCCGCCATTGCGGGCGGCGTAACGCGGCGCAACTTCATTGACCAACTTGTTGGTCATTTCCTTGTCACCGAGGTATCCCTGGATCTGACGGATGCGATGGATACGAAGCGGTGACTCTTCGCCGGCCTTCTTCGCCTTGGTGATGAGCTTCTCGGCGATCGGTCGCAGAGCCTTGGCCTTGGCCTCGGTCGTGATGATTCCCTCGGCGGCGAAGAGTGATGCAGCGAGGTTCGCCATCAGCAGGCGCTGGTGTGCGGCACTGCCTCCGAATCGCTTCGACTTCTTGGGTGTTGCGGGCATGGCGGTCCTTTTCTTCGGGACGTGTCTTCGAAATGTGACTTACGGGCGCAGCGAGAGGCCACGCTCGTCGAGCTTGGCGATCACTTCGTCGAGGCTCTTTTGGCCGAAGTTGGTGATGTTGAGCAGATCGTCATAGCTCTTCATCAGCAGCTCGCCGATGGTGTTGATCTGCGCACGCTTGAGGCAGTTGCGCGGACGCTCGGACAGATCGAGGTCTTCGATCGGCAGGTCGAGGTCGGGCGAGCCAACGTTTGCACCGATGACTTCGCCGAGTTCAAGACCCTGCGGTTCATCGGAGAGGCTGGCGACGAGATCGACCAGCGCGCGCAGTGTTGCTCCGGCCGAGGACAGGGCCTCGCGGGGCTCAATGCTGCCGTCGGTCTCGATGTCGAGGACGAGACGCTCGTAGTTGGTCGACTGCTCGACGCGAGTCGGCTCGATGTCGAACATGACGCGACGCACCGGCGAGAAGATGGCATCGATCGGAATGACGCCGATGACGCGGTTCTCGGATTCACGGTCGCTCGATACGTAGCCACGCCCGCGCTCGACGGTGAGGTCGATCGCGAGATGACCCTTTGCGTTCAACGATGCGATCTTGACCTGTGGGTTCAGGATCTCGACGCCGGCGGGAAGGCTGATGTCGGCGGCAGTGAGGTCGACCGGTCCCTTCTTGTCGAGACGCAAGACGACCGGCTCGTCGCTGTCGGACACGATGACGATGTCCTTCAGGTTGAGAATGATCTCGGTGACGTCCTCGGCAATTCCCTCGATCGTGTCGAACTCGTGGAGGGCAGCATCGAAGCGCACCGTCGTGATGGCCGACCCGGGGATCGACGACAAGAGCGTGCGGCGCAGCGAGTTGCCGATCGTGTGACCGAAGCCGGGCTCGAGCGGACCGACGGCGAAACGCTGACGGTTGTTCTCGGGTTCGCCGATGGCTTCGACCGTGGGGCGCTGGATGACGAGCATGATGCTCTCCTTCGACTTTCTGGGGGATTACTTCGAGTACAACTCGACGATGAGTTGTTCGCGGACGGGGATGTCGATGTGTTCGCGCTGCGGGAGATCACGCACGGTGACCTCCTTGCCGCCGTCGCCGGTCTCGAGCCAGCCCACGACGGAGCGGTCGAGCACATCAATGTTGTGCTGAATAACGATCATGTTGCGGGCCTTCGGGCTGAGGCTGATCTTCATGCCCTTCTTCACCGTGAACGACGGGATGTTCACGCGCTTGCCGTTGACGAGAACGAGACCGTGGCTCACGAACTGGCGAGCCTGCGGACGGGTGCTGGCCCATCCGGCGCGATACACGACGTTGTCGAGGCGCTGTTCGAGAAGACGCAACAGGTTTTCACCGGTCGGACCTGCGAGACGGTTGGCCTCGTCGTAGGTCTTGCGGAACTGACGCTCGAGAACGCCGTAGATGTACTTGGCCTTTTGCTTTTCCTGCAGCTGGGCCAGGTACTCGCTGCCTGCATTGCGGCGACGTGTGCGACCGTGATGGCCCGGGGGGAACGGACGGCGGTCGAGTGCCTTCGTGCCCTTTTCGTTTTCGTAGATGTTGACGTTGAGGCGACGCGAGATGCGCACCTTTGGTCCGGTGTAGCGAGCCATGGCTCAGGCCCTCCGACGCTTGGGTTGACGGCAGCCGTTGTGGGGCACCGGGGTGACGTCCTTGATGCCGGACACTTCGATGCCGGTGTTCTGGATGGAACGCAGTGCGGTGTCGCGACCCGAGCCCGGGCCTTTCACGTGCACCTCTGCGCGACGCAGACCGTGTTCCATCGCTGCGCGCGCTGCCTTTTCGGCCGCGAGCTGCGCTGCGAAGGGTGTCGACTTGCGCGAACCCTTGAAGCCGACCCCACCGGACGACGCCCACGAGATGACGTTGCCCTCGAGATCGGTGATCGAGACGAT